>CAYZKQ010000054.1:938-17666 GCA_964478975.1 uncultured Vicinamibacterales bacterium
GTCCGGGGGACGCCGTCCCCCGGAGTGATCTTTGACAACCGAACACTCTGCAACGGTAGTAGACCGACCACAACCGCAGTGCGGAAGGGTCAAGCTACTAAGGGCGTACGGTGGATGCCTTGGCGCCAGGAGTCGATGAAGGACGTGGTAAGCTGCGATAAGCCTCGGTGAGCCGCAAACAGGCGTTGACCCGGGGATCTCCGAATGGGGCAACCCGCCCGAGGTCATGCTCGGGCATCCCCGCCTGAATCCATAGGGCGGCGGAGGACAACGCAGGGAAGTGAACCATCTTAGTACCTGCGGGAAAAGAAAACAACCGTGATTCCGCTAGTAGCGGCGAGCGAACGCGGAAGAGCCCAAACCACCGTGTTTACACGGTGGGGTTGGAGGGCCTGCTGGGCCGCAAGGCCGGCGAGTGATCAACCAGCCTGCTAGTCGAACGGTCTGGAACGATCGGCCAGAGAGGGTGAGAGCCCCGTAGACGAAAGCGGGCTGGCTCGCTGGGCAGGTTCCTGAGTACCGCGGGACACGGGAAATCCCGCGGGAATCCGGGAGGACCATCTTCCAAGGCTAAATACTCCCTGGCGACCGATAGTGAACCAGTACCGTGAGGGAAAGGTGAAAAGAACCCCTGTGAGGGGAGTGAAAGAGTACCTGAAACCGTATGCCTACAAGCAGTGGGAGGGCCATGTCGATCCCTGCATTGAGCCATCGGGGCGCGCCGCGCCGGGCGATGGCTGAATGCAGGGATCGGCCGGCCTGACCGCGTGCCTTTTGCATAATGAGCCGGCTAGTTACTCTCAGTGGCGAGGCGAAGCGCAAGCGAGCCGGAGCGAAAGCGAGTCCGAACAGGGCGTCCAGTCGCTGGGAGTAGACGCGAAGCGAGGTGATCTACCCTTGGCCAGGGTGAAGTACGGGTAACACCGTATGGAGGCCCGAACCAGTGTTGGTTGAAAACAGCTTGGATGAGCTGAGGGTAGGGGTGAAAGGCTAATCAAACCTCGTGATTGCCCGTTCTCCTCGAAATGCCTTTAGGGGCAGCCTCGGGAGGTCGGCGCTGGTGGTAGAGCACTGGATGGACTAGGGGCCTTACCAGGTTACTGAATCCAACCAAACTCCGAATGCCAGCGACTCGCATCCCGGGAGTGAGACGGTGGGGGCTAAGCTCCATCGTCGAGAGGGAAACAGCCCAGACTACCGGCTAAGGTCCCCAACTCTGTGCTAAGTGGGAAAGGATCTGGAGACGCTCAGACAACCAGGAGGTTGGCTTAGAAGCAGCCATCCTTTAAAGAAAGCGTAATAGCTCACTGGTCAAGCGGCTCTGGGCCGACAATCCAACGGGGCTCAAGCACAGGACCGAAGCCGTAGATGCGCCGCCCCCGCGGGGGCGGCGCGTGGTAGAGGAGCGTTCTCTGAGCAGCGAAGTCAGACCGTGAGGACTGGTGGAGCTCAGAGAAGTGACCCTGCCGGCATAAGTAGCGAGAAGAGAGGTGAGAATCCTCTCCGCCGCAAGCCTAAGGGTTCCTGAGGAAGGTTCGTCCGCTCAGGGTCAGTCGGGACCTAAGGCGAGGCCGAAAGGCGTAGTCGATGGACATCCGGTCAACATTCCGGAACTACCGGTGCGACGCTATCACGATGGGGGGACGCAGGAGGCTAGGCGAGCCGGGTGCTGGACGTCCCGGTTCAGGCCTGTAGGGAGACCCGCCAGGCAAATCCGGCGGGTCGTGATCCTGAGGGGCCATGGCGAAGCCCGCAAGGGCTGCAAAGTCGCCGACGCCACGCTGCCGAGAAAAGCCTCTAAGGAGTCGCGCCGGTACCCGTACCGCAAACCGACACAGGTAGGCGAGGAGAGTATCCTCAGGCGCGAGTGAGAACCCTCGTTTAGGAACTAGGCAAACTGGCCCCGTAACTTCGGAAGAAGGGGTGCTCCACGCCCGTGAGCCGGCTCGCCCGGCAGAGCGGGAAGGAGTTGCAGTGAACTGGCCCAGGCGACTGTTTACTAAAAACACAGGGCTCTGCGAAGTCGACCACGACGTATAGGGTCTGACGCCTGCCCGGTGCCGGAAGGTTAAAGGGAGGGGTTAGCCGCAAGGCGACGCTCCGAACTGAAGCCCCGGTAAACGGCGGCCGTAACTATAACGGTCCTAAGGTAGCGAAATTCCTTGTCGGGTAAGTTCCGACCTGCACGAATGGCGTAACGATCTGGGCGCTGTCTCAACGAGGGGCACTGCGAATTTGTGGTACCGGTGAAGACGCCGGTTGCCCGTGGTTAGACGGAAAGACCCCGTGCACCTTTACTACAACCTAGTAGTGAATGCTGGCGCGTTCTGCGCAGGATAGGTGGGAGACGGTGAACCGGGCCTCTCGGGGTCCGGGGAGTCGACGGTGAGATACCACCCTTAGCGCTCCGGCGTTCTCACCTCGACCTGTCAGCCAGGTCAGGGACACTGCTAGGCGGGTAGTTTGACTGGGGCGGTCGCCTCCTAAACGGTAACGGAGGCGCGCGAAGGTCCGCTCAGGCTGTTTGGAAATCAGCCGGAGAGTGCAAAGGCAGAAGCGGGCTTGACTGCGAGACAGACACGTCGAGCAGGTGCGAAAGCAGGCCTTAGTGATCCGGTGGTCCTGGATGGAAAGGCCATCGCTCAACGGATAAAAGGTACGCCGGGGATAACAGGCTGATCGGAGCCAAGAGTTCACATCGACGCTCCGGTTTGGCACCTCGATGTCGGCTCATCGCATCCTGGAGCTGTAGCAGGTTCCAAGGGTTCGGCTGTTCGCCGATTAAAGCGGTACGTGAGCTGGGTTTAGAACGTCGCGAGACAGTTCGGTCCCTATCTACCATGGGCGCAGGAGATCTGCGGGGCCCTGACCCTAGTACGAGAGGACCGGGTTGGACGGACCTCTGGTGTACGAGTTGTCGCGCCAGCGGCAGCGCTCGGTAGCTATGTCCGGACGTGAGAAACGCTGAAGGCATCTAAGCGTGAAACACTCCCCAAGATGAGATCTCCCAGGCCGCAAGGCCTCTGAAGGCTCCTGGCAGATGACCAGGTCGATAGGTCGGGTGTGGACACGCGGCGACGCGTGGAGCTAACCGATACTAATCAGCCGTGCGGCTTGACCATTCTCGCACTGCACCACCAGCCGCCCGCCCCGGGCCGAGCACCGGCCCGGACGCGGATGGGTCCGGCTGTGGTCGGCGCCGCCGCGTGCAGAGTGTTCGGACGTCACGACGATCCTTGACAGCTTCCCGGTGGCCATAGGAGAGGGGAAACACCCGTTCCCATCCCGAACACGGAAGTTAAGCCCTCTACCGCCGATGGTACTGCGCGGGACACCGCGTGGGAGAGTAGGTCGCTGCCGGGATCTTTTCAGACAGCCCGGCGCCGCCAGATGGGCGACGCCGGGCTGCTCTCATGTACAGGCCCGGCAGCCTTAACTAACCCCGCCCGCCGGCCGGCAGGACCGCCACGACCCGCACGGGGCCCCCGCTGCCCCCCGCGATCTTCATCGGGAGCGCGACGACCCGGGCCCCGCGCGGCGGGAGGCGGTCCAGCGCGGCCAGGTTCTCCAAGCCAGGAATGTTGCGCTCGTAGAGCACCCGGTGCGTCTCGAACAGGGTCGATTGCCCGTAGTCGAGGCTCGCCGTGTCGATCCCGACCGCCTTCACCGGTCGGTTCGCCACGAGCCAACGCGCCGCGTCGGGATGGATGCCGGGAAAGTGCAGCTTGGGCACCGCCCCGGGTCCGCGCTCGGCCGCTCCCAGATACCGTGCGGCGTCGGGCCAGTAGCGGGCGTAGCCGGTCCGGACGAGCAGGATGCTGTTCTCCGGGATCCGCCCGTGCTGCGCCTCCCAGCGCGCGAAGTCCTGAACGCTCACCTGGTAATCGGGCTGGTCCTGGCACCGGTCGGCCACGTCCACCACCACCGCGTCGCCGACGAGGCGGTCGAGAGGAATCTGGTCGACGGTCCAACGTCCGGCGGCGAAGTGCACGGGGGCGTCGAGATGGGTGCCGCCGTGCTCGGCGAGCGACAGGTTGTTGGCCGCGTAGTAATAGCCTTGCGGCGTCATGCCTTCCGCCACCTTTTCGAGCCGGAAGGGCTCCGCGGTGGGCCAGAAGATCGTCTGCGCGTCGTAGGGGTGCGACAGGTCGACGAGTTCGCCGCCCGGCCAGGGCGGGCTCGACGGCGCGGGCGCGGGGCCGGCGCACGCGGTGCCCAGGACACCGAGACACGCGAGGCACGAGAGAAGGCGCGTCTGCATGGTCGAATCTCCGCCCTTACTATAGCGCCGCTCGCCTGCCGGAGCGCGGGTGTCGGCGCGCGTGTCCCGCTGACGCGTCGCGCGCGTCTCGGGCCCGCCTTCGCGGGAGTGTTCGACGCCTATGGGGAATCGGACGAAGGATGGATTGACGCCGGGGCGGGGTGTCGGATAGAGTCACACGCTTTGGTGGCGCCCTGCGTCACCGCCACTGGAGGTTGCCGCGATGCTGTCGCTCGCGCCTTTTCATCCCCAGATTGTGCATTTTGTGATCGCCCTGTTGTTCGTCGGGGTCGCGTTGCGAGTCGTGTCGCTGACGGGGCGGGTTCGGTTCAGCGGGCCGGCCGGCGCCACGTTGATCGTCCTGGGCACGGTCGCGGCCTTCGCCGCGGTACAGTCCGGCACCGCGGCGCACGGGCCGGTCGAGCGCATTCCCGGTGTCCGGCAGGCGGTGCAGGCGCATGAAGTGTGGGGCGAGCGCGCGCGCAACGTGTTCGTGGTGGTGTCGGCGCTGGAGTTGCTGGCGGTCGCGCTCGTGGCGACGAAGAGCCGGTTCGCCAAGCTCGGCCTGGTCGCGTCGGCCATCGTCGGGGTCGCCGGGCTCGTAGTGCTCTACGAGGCGGCGGAGCACGGTGGCGCGCTCGTCTACGAGTACGCCGGAGGACCTGGGTTGCGCTCGGGCAAGCCGGAAGACGCCGGCCGGCTGCTGGCCGCGGGTCTGTATGTCCAGGCGATGCAGGACCGCGCGGCCGGTCGTCGGGAGGACGCGGCGGACCTCTTGGCGATCGCCGCGCGCCGGTTCGCGGACGATGTGGAGTGGCAACTGGTCGCCGTCGATTCCCTGCTCCAGGATCGCCGCGACCCGAAGGCTGCGCTGGCGCGTCTGGCCGCGCTCAGGCTGCCGGACGAGCCGCGCCTCCAGGTGCGAGCCGGCCTGCTCAAGGCGGCGGCGCAGCAGGCGGCGGGCGACGCGGCGGCGGCGCGCGCCACGTTGCAGGCGCTCAAGCAGCGGTTCCCGACGAACGCGCAGGTCGCCCGCCGGCTGGAGGAACTCGAGCGGCGGTAAACAGCCCGCGTCAGCCTTCGGCCTCGGCGAACTCGAGGTCGCGGGTCGTGCCGGGCGGCGGCGCCGACGCCGGGTCGACGAGGACGCGCCTGACGAGCGCGTCGGCGAGATAGTCGTGCGCGGCCTCGTCCGGGCGGGAGAGCAGGGCCTCGAGCGGCGTGCGGGCGGGGCGGGTCGGCTCGCGCACCTGCATGCTGGGCCACGTGCCGTCGGGGCGTCGCGGCACGTAACGGCACCAGAAGCCCAGGTGCCAGCGGATGACCGCCCGCGCGCGGGCGCGGCCGTGGTCGTCCTCGCCCCAGTGGGCGAGCGCCAGGTCGGCGTAGCGGCGGTAGATGGCCAGGCGGTCCTCGGCGGAGAGGTCGAGGTAGCCCTCGGTCGCCTCGCGGAAAATCCACGGTTTGATGAGCGCGCCCCGCGCCACCATGACGCCGGCGCATCCGGACCGGCGGCGGGCCTCGGCGATCTCGTGCGGGAACAGCAGGTCACCGTTGCCGACGACGGGGACGGGCACGGCGGCGGCGATCTCGCCGATGGCGTCCCAGTCGGCCTGCTGCCGGTAGCGCGCGTCCCGCGTGCGGCCGTGGACGAAGATCGCGTCGGCGCCGCCGTCCACGGCGGCGCGGGCCTGGTCGAGGTAGTTGCGCATCCGCTCGTTCCAGCCGAGCCGGATCTTCACTGTCACGGGGATACGTTCGACCGCCCGCTTCATGGCCTGGACGAGGCGCTGGATGCGCGAGGGTTGGCGGGCCAGGGCGGCGCCGAGGCCCTTGCGCGTGAAGTGGTCGATGGGGCACCCGAGGTTGACGTCGACGAAGTCGGCGCCACGCGCCTCGGCGAACGCAGCCGCCCACGCCATCTCGTCCGGGTTGGTCCCGGCGAGCTGCACGCCGAAGCACGGCTCCTCCGGGGCTTTGCGGATCAGGGCGAGCTCGGACCGGCGCCGCTGCCGGAGGCGCCGCGCCAGCGCCATCTCGCTCACGGTGATCCGGGCGCCGAGTTCCACACACAGGCGCCGGTAAGGCAGGTTCGAGCCCTTCGTCATGGGGGCGAGCACGACGGCGCCGGTGAGCAGGTCGCGCAGCGGGGTCATGGCGGAGCGGGGGCTCTCGTCGGCGGCTCACGAGGGCTCGCCGAATTGAATGCCCTGCGCGAGCGGCAGCGCCGTGCTCCAGTTGATCGTCGTGGTCTGTCTCCGCATGTACGCCTTCCAGGCGTCGGACCCGGCCTCGCGGCCGCCGCCGGTGTCTTTCTCTCCGCCGAAGGCGCCGCCGATCTCGGCGCCGCTCGTCCCGATGTTGACGTTGGCGATGCCGCAGTCGCTGCCGCGGTGCGACAGGAAGTATTCGGCCTCGCGCAGGTGCTCGGTGAAGATGGCCGACGAGAGGCCCTGGGGCACGGCGTTCTGCAGGCGGACGGCTTCGGCGATGTCGTCCACCGCCGCGCGGGGCGACGCGTCGGGCCGCCCGTAGCCGATGATGTAGAGGATCGGCGCGAAGGTTTCGGTCTGGACGATCTCGAACTCGTTCCGCGCCGCCGCGAGGCACGGTTTCACGTAGTGCCCGCCGGGGTACTCGCGGCCGTTCAGCCGCTCCCCGCCGTAGAGCACCCGGCCGCCTTCCTGTTCGAGGCGCGCGATCGCCTGTTGCATCTCGTCGACGGCCTGAAGGCTGACGAGCGGACCCATGAGCGTGCGCCGGTCGCGCGGGTCGCCGATCCGGATGCCCGCGTAGGCGCGCGTCAGGCGGTCGACGAGCTCCTCCCGGATCGACTCGTGCACGATGATCCGCCGCGTCGTCGTGCACCGCTGGCCCGCGGTGCCGACGGCGCCGAAGAGCATGGCGCGGAGGGCGAGGTCGAGGTTGGCGTGGGGGGTCACGATGATGGCGTTGTTGCCGCCGAGCTCGAGGATCGTCCGGCCGAGCCGCCGCCCCACGACTTCGGCGACGCGGCGCCCGACGGCGCAACTGCCGGTGCACGAGACGAGCGGGACGCGCCGGTCGTGGAGGAGGCGGTCGCCCACCGTCGAGCCGGCACCGATGACGAGGGAGAAGACGGCCGGGTCGACGCCGTTCTCGCGGCAAACGTCGGCGGCGAGTTTCGTGACGGCGATCGCCGTGAGGGGCGTCTTGCTCGCCGGCTTCCAGAGCACCGCGTCGCCGCACACGGCGGCGATGGCCGCGTTCCAGCTCCAGACGGCGACGGGGAAGTTGAACGCCGTGATGACGCCCACGACACCGAGCGGGTGCCACTGTTCGTACATCCGATGCTCGGGCCGCTCGGAGGCCATCGTCAGGCCGTAGAGCTGGCGGGAGAGGCCGACCGCGAAGTCGCAGATGTCGATCATCTCCTGGACTTCACCCTCGCCCTCGACGAGGATCTTGCCCATTTCGAGGGTCACGAGGGCGCCGAGGACCGGCTTCTTCTCGCGCAGCCGCTGGCCGAGCTGGCGCACAATCTCGCCGCGCTTGGGCGCGGGCAGCTCGCGCCACGCGAGGAACGCGGCGTGGGCGCGGCTGACAATGCGGTCGTATTCGGCCTCGGTGACCTGGCGGACCGTGGCGATTCGCGAGCCGTCGCACGGGGTGATCACATCGAGGGGCGGCCCGGAGCCGATCCAGTCACCGTCGAAGCCGCCCGGGTGGTCGGCGCTCAGACCGAGCGCGGCGAAGATGCCGGAAGTATCGAAGGCGTCACGCATGGGAGGCGAACTCCGAAGCAGTCCTGGACCGTACCATACCGTACGCGGCCCGGACGCGGCGGCCCATAAAGGGCCGCCCTACGGACCAGGCGCGGCGCTGGCGTTGGCGGCCCGTAAAGGGCCGCCCTACGTACGAGGCGGGACGTCCCCCCTTGCGGGCCTGTCAAGAACCGCCCCACGTACGGGGCGCGACATCCGTCATGGCGGGCCTGAAAGGGCCGCCCTACGGACGAGGCGCGACCGCCGAGCGCTCGAAGACGATGCGCCCGCCCACCACCGTGAGGTCGACGCGCGCGTCGCGGAGCGCCTCCGGTGGGACCGCGAACAGATCGCGGTCGATGACGACGAAATCCGCGAGGAAACCCGGAGCCAAGACGCCCTTGTCGCGCTCGGCGTATTCCGCATAGGCCGCGCCCCGCGTGTAGGCGCGCAGCGCGTCCTCGAGCGCGATCTTCTGCGCCGGCACCCAGCCCTCCGGGTGCTTGCCGTCGAGGGTCCGGCGCGTCACCGCTGCGTACAGGCCTTCGAGGGGTGTGGCCGGGGCGACGGGCCAATCGCTGCCGAATGCCAGCACGGCCTGCGCGTCCAGCAGCGCGCGGAACGCATACGTCGTCTGGATGCGCACCGGCCCGATCACCTTCTCCGCCCACCGCCCATCGTCGATCGCGTGATACGGCTGCATGCTCGCGATGACGCCGAGGGTGTGGAAGCGCGGGATGTCGCTCGGCCGGAGGTGCTGCGCGTGCTCGATACGGAAGCGCCGGTCGCGCGGGCCGTGCTCGCGGATGACGCGTTCGTACAGGTCCAGCAGGCGGGTGTTGGCGCGGTCGCCGATGGCGTGCACGACCACGTGCAGGCCAGCGCGGTCGGCGCCGGCGATCCAGGCGTAGAGGTCTTCGGGCGTGTTGACGAAGAGGCCGCGGTCGTCCGGCGCGTCGGTGAACGGCTCGTGGAAGGCGGCCGTGTGGGAACCGAGCGATCCGTCGACGAAGCCCTTCAGCGCGCCGATCCGGAGCCACGCGTCGCCGTGCCCGTCGGGGCCGATCTCGCGGCGCGCGATGGTGTCGCGCAGGCGTTCCCAGGTGTCGAGCGGGACGGCGGCGTAGATGCGCGTCTGCAAGGTGCCCGCGTCGTGGGCCCGGCGGAACACCGCGAGGTCGTCCCACGAGCCCATGTGATGGACGGAGGTGACGCCCTGGGCGGCGACGTAGGCCATGGCGGCCTGGAGGTGGCGGTCGCGGTCGGCGGCGCTCGGTTCCGGGATGACGCGCTCGACGAGGCGCGTCGCGTTGTCCTTGAGAATCCCCGTCGGCTCGCCCCTGGCGTCGCGCACGATCGTGCCGCCCGGGACATCCGCGGTCTGACGCGTGATCCCGGCGGCCCTCAGGGCGGCGGAGTTGGCGAGGAGCATGTGGCCGTCGAGCCGGTTGACGGCGACCGGGTGCCGCGGCGTGACGGCGTCGATCCACTCTTTGCGCGGCAGCGCGCCGCCCCACAGCTCGTGGTCCCAGTCGCCGCCCGTGATCCAGGTGCCCTCGGGAACGCGCTTCGCGAACGCGGCGATGCGGGCGACGAACTCGTCCCGGGTCCGGGCGTCGCGGAGCTGGACGGACGACAGATTCGCGCCGCCCTGGAGGAAGTGGATGTGCGCGTCGATGAAGCCGGGCGTCACGAGCCGCCCGCGCGCGTCGATCACCCGCGCGGCGCCCGCCAGGCGTCGGATCTCTTCGTTCGTCCCGACGGCGGCGAGGCGGTCGCCGGCGGCCGCGAGGGCCTCGGCCCACGGCCGCGCGGGGTCGCCGGTCCACACCCGGGCGTTCACGACGGCGAGCGTCACGGGTGCCGCGGCTCCAGGCGGGAGGGCGCCGGTGTTCGGAGCGGTGCACGCCCACGCGACGAGCACGAGGGCGAGGGGGGCGGAGCGAGCGAAGGCCATAGGCGCGCCATCCTCTCGGTCATGCGATCGGTTCGAACACGCCGGTGGTGTGGTTCTTCCGGCAGCGATCCCACGGAAAGTAGCGGCCGTTCATCGCGACGTAGACGCCGACGGGTAGCACCTGGGCGAACGACAGCGCGCTGCCGAGGTTGAACAACCCGTCCGAGCTGCCGAAGGCGTAGGGCACCATGGCGCCGGTGAGCACGATCGTCTTGTCGTCGAGCTGTGCGCGACCGAGGGTGCGGGCCGTTTCGACCATCGTGTCGGTACCGTGCGTGATCACGATGGCGCGTTCCTCCGCCGCGCGGCACCGCTCGAGGATGCGGGCGCGGTCCTCGTCGGTCATCTCGAGGCTGTCGATGAGCAGGAGCGTCTCGACGCGGACGTCCAGGCGGCACCGGCCCAGCCGGAGCATCTCGGGGACGTGGGTCTCGCGGAAGAACAGGCGGCCGGAGAGCTCGTCGTATTCTTTGTCGAAGGTCCCGCCGGTCACGAGGATCCGGACGCGCAGATCGGACACGACGCCCAGTATACGCCCGAGCGGTGGGCCGCAGGCTACCCGCGCCGTTCACCCCGACGCAGAGCGCGGAGGTACGTCGTCCAGAGGGCCACCGCGACGAGCAGCAGGGCGAAGACGGTTGCACCCAGGAGGGGACCGGGGACACCGAGAAGCCGGGCGGTCGCCCACCAGACGTTCAACGTGTTGGCGGCGCGCACGTTCACGGGGTTGGCTGCCGTGACCACGTCATAGGGAATGGGCTGCCCGAACAGCCGGCCGACGTTCTTGCCGGCGGCGACGAGCGTATCCGTCAACTGCGAGCCCTTGATCGACCAGATGACCTCCGGGCCGAGCCGATGCGTCTGCGAGAGAAAGGCGTACCGGTAATGCCAGTTCGTCGCGATCGCTGCGAGCTGGACGACGAGTCCGGCCCCGACCACGAGGCGTGTCAGGCGGCGATGCCACCGCGCGGGGCGTCGGCCCTCGTCTTGGGCACGCGGTTGCAACCACCACGCCGCCCCCAGCACCATCCAGGGTGTCACGGTAACGAGGTGCCGAGGGCCCCATCCCCAGTCACCCGTCCACGCACGGAGGCGAGCGTGAAGGAGGACGAAAATCCCGACGCTGGCCACGACAAACCAGAATTCGGGCGGGTGCCGGCGCTTGAATCGCGACAGCCCCAAGACGCTCAACAGCAGGACCGGTGAGTAGAGGAAGATGGACTTACCCGGGCTGAAGAGAAACCCGGCGAGGCCGATGAGGACGTTGCCGTCGAGGGCGTTGTTGAGTTGGTAACGCGGAAGGGCGAGGGGCGTGACGAGCGGCGACCCCGTCCGCAGGGCGTTGTAGTATGCCTGCCAAGTGACAAAAGGCGCGATGCCGGTCAGGAAGGGCACGACCGTGCGCAGGGCCCCTCGCCAGCACCGGTCGCGGTGCCATCCGGCGTGTGCGAGGTATGCCAGCGTCGTGGGCACGAGCAGTACGGCGGTGATCCGGGTGATCAGGCCCATGCCGAGACAGAGCCCGCACAGCAGCGCGGCGGCGGACCCGCGCGTCGCTCGCACCGCGCACGCCGCGGCGAGAGCGGCGGTAGCCCAGAGCGCCCCTTGCACCCCCTCGAAGAGACTGCGCGAGTAGGGCCAGAGCGTCGAGCCGAAGATGGCGACGAGGGCGGTGACCGAGGCGGTGCGCTCGTCGATTTCGAATCCCCATCGGAGGGTCAGGAAGAGGAGCGCACCGATGAGCGCCACCGAGAGACAAGGAAGGAACGACACGATGAACCGCGGGACGAGCGTGCGGTCCTCAACCGCGGCGGGCGCGAGGAAGGAAAGCCGGTGCCCAACGGCCACCGCGGGAAGCATGAGGAGGGTGTTGCCGAGCTCGTGGGACGCGTAGTACCGCCCGCCGGGTCCCCGCGTGTAGATGGGCCCCAGGGGGACGTCGGCTGCGAGTGAGCCCCGCCTGATGATGTGCTCGGCGAGCGCGTAGTCCGCTTCGCTCGTGTCGAACCCGGCGCTGGTGAGGACGAGCACCGACAGGAAACAGGCGAAGAGGTGGATGGCGCGACGCCCGTCGCGGCGAGTCAAGTCGGCGAGCGCCGGGAGCTCACGCACGGGTCGCAAATCCTGGCTGGTCTTCTTATACCGTATGTAGGACCGAGACACCAGGCGGGGTCGAACGAGGCGGTCGAGTGGCCTGGCGCGACACCCCGGGGTCGGCGTCTTCGGCCTGACCGCTTGTCCGGCACCCGCGTCCCGCGTAGCATGAACCGCATGGCGCAGCCCGTGACCGGGGCCGTGGTGGGGCTCCGGAGCCGGTTCGGCGCGTTTGTGCTCGATCGCTTCCCCTTCGCGCTCGGCGCCGCGCTCGAGGGGTTCGAGGCGGCTGGGGGCGCGCGCGCCGCCTCGGCCGAGGAGCTGGAGGCGTTGCGCCCGCGTTTGCGGGCCGCGCTGGCGGCGCGGATCGAGGGGATCTCGCTGGCGGCGCTGGCCGAGCCCACGCCGGGCGTGACGCCCGAGGCGCGGTTCGCGCAGGCGCGCGAAGAGCTGCTCGAGGCGTGCGACGGGTTCTTGCGGCGCGAAGCGATCGCCTTGTCGCTCACCCGCGAGGAGCGCCGCGAGATCCTGTGGGGCATGGTCCTGACGCGAGCTACGGACAACCGCTTGAAGACGTTTTTCACGAGCGGTGAGGTGCGCTACCGCGAGACGGCGTTCCAGGGCAAAGGATTCCGCTCGCTCGGTCAGGAGGCCGTGTACGCCGCCGCCATCCGCCTGAGACGCGGGCCGGCGTACCGCGGACCGGATGGGTCGTGGCATGGCGATGTCGTCGGACCGGTCATCCGGGATCTGGGCGTCGCGCTGGCGATGCGCGCGGGGGTGGAGATCGGCGAGGCGGTGCGCCTGGTGCTGTCGGCGCAGATGGGGAAGGCCGGTCCCCCGATGGACGGGAAGGACTTCCACATCGGCGACTTCGGGTGGGGGGTGCTGCCGGCGACGGCGCCGCTCGCCATCAGCACCATGACGATTGCGGGCCTCGCGATGGCGTTCGCGCGACAGGGCGAAGGGCGGGTGGCGGTGTCGTTCATCGGCGAGGGCGGGTCGTCGCTCGGCGAGTGGCACGAGGCCATCAACGCGTGCGCCGCGCGGCGGCTGCCTGCCATTTTTTGCATCGAAAACAACTTCACGGCGCTCTCGACGCCGGTTGCCGAGCAGTCGGCGGCGCGGGTGTTCGCCGACAAGGCGGCCGGCTACGGGGTGCCGGGTGTGACGATCGACGGCACCGACCCCGAGGCGATCGCCGCGGCGTTCGCCTGGGCGGCCGAGCGCGCGCGGGCTGGGCTCGGACCCACGCTCATCGAACTCGTCGCGATGCGCATGTGCGGGCACGCGCATCACGACGACATGCTGTATCTCGGGCGCGATCCCCAGCCGGGCTGGAGCTATCCCGAGCCCACGGAGGGTGGCTACGTCGACCGCGCGCGCTATGCGTTCTGGGCGCAGCGCGACCCCATCGCCACGTATGCCGCGCGGCTCGAGGCCGACGGCGTGGTCGAGCCCGGTGAGTGGGCGCGGATGCAGGTGGAGGCGGCGGCGCTGGTCGAGGCGGAGGCACGGCGCGTCATCGAGGCGCCCTGGCCGGCACCGGAAACGGCCGGCGCCGGCGTGTTCGTCGGTGAGCCGCCGCGGGTGCGGGTCGAGGTGCTGGACGAGCGCGTGCGCGGGGCGCGGGTAGACACGGCCCTGCCGGCGCTCGAAGAGGGGCCGCCCTTCGACCCGAAGGGCCGGACGTTTCTCGACGGGGTGATGCTGGGCATCCGCGATGCGCTCGTGTCCGACCCGCGCGTGTTCGTGTACGGGCAGGACGTGGGCGGCCAGTACGGCAACGCGTTTCTCCTGCTGAAACCGCTCCTCAAGGACTTCGGGGACCGCATCGTCAACGCGCCTCTCGCCGAAGGGGCGATCCTCGGGGTGTGTGTCGGGGCGGCGCTCGGGGGACTGCGTCCGATCGGCGAGATCCAGTTCAACGATTTCGTCGCGACCGGGTTCAACCAGCTCGTCAACAACGCGGCGAAGGTCCGCTATCGGTGGGGCGCGTCGGTCCCGATGGTCGTGCGGATGCCGTGGGGCGGACAGCGCCACGCGGGGCCGTATCACAGCCAGAACACGGAGGCGTGGTTCTACCGCACGCCGGGCCTGAAGATCGTGGTGCCCTCGACGCCGCACGAGGCGCGGGCGCTCATGGCATCGGCGGTCGCCGACCCGGACCCGGTGCTGTACTACGAGCACATCGCCCTTTATCGCGACCCGCGGCTGCGGCAGGTCTTGCCGGAGGCGCCTCCGGCGCCGATTCCTCTGGGCCGCGCCGCGCTGCGGCGGGCGGGCGGCGACCTGGCGATCCTTACGTACGGGGCGTACGTTCACACGGCGCTCCGCGTGGCCGAGCGGCTCGCGGCCGAGGGGGTGGAGGCGAGCGTGCTGGACCTCCGCAGTCTCGCGCCCCTCGACAAAGCCGCGGTGCTCGCCCTCGCGCGGCACTGCGGGCGGGTGCTCATCGTGCACGAAGATTCGCGGACGGGCGGCGTCGGGGAGAGCCTCGCGGCGATCATCCAGGAGGAGGCGTTCGAGTGGCTGGACGCGCCGGTCCGGATCCTCGGCGCCCTCGACGCCCCCGTGCCCTATGCGCCGCCGCTCGAGGAGGCGTTTTTGCCGAGCGAGGACGAGATCCTGCGCGCAGCGCGGCTGCTGGTCGGGTATTGAACGCGGACTGTTCATGAGCCTGCAGAATCGACCGGAGGGTGGGGAGACTTCGGCGCAGCCCGGCCGCGCATCCACGCGCGACCCTGAGGCGGGAGGCGCCGTCGCGTCGGCCGAGCACGAGGAAGTCCACACGAAGCGCCAGGGAGCCGACGCGAGGCCGAGTTTGCGACGCGCGGACTGGCGCGGCCTGGAGCGCGCCCTCGCGCCGCTGTTGCCACCCGCGTACGAAGGCCGGACGGGCGGGGCCGAGCGCATCGAACTCGCCGCGGACCGGCCGCTGCGCGCGCGCAACTCGGTGCGCTACCGGCTCGCCCACTGGCCGATCTGGATCTGGGTGTTCTTCATCGCGCCGGGCCCGCTCACCTTCGACCTCTTCGCGCGGGGCTTCGACGGGCGCATGGCGGTGTGGCTCGGCGCGGTGCTCTTCGGAACCGGCCTCGCCGGGCTGCGCGGGCGACTGCCCGGTGTCGAGCCGCGCCCCTACATCGTCCGGTTCACCGAGGACAAGCCCAACCCGCTCTACCGGCGCGTCTGCTACACGTTCGCGTGGAGCGCGGTCGTGACGTTCGCGGTCTTGAACCTCGCGGGCCTGATGGATGCGATCGTGACCGGGCGGTGGCGGCTCCGGCAGATCTACGATGCGGCGTACTTCCCGATGGCCGCCACAATCTGGCTGCTGGGTGCGCTCGGCCGGCTGCCGCGCGTCGGGCGATCGACGAAGAACGAGGGCCACGAGCGGCGGTATTTCTACGGATCCGTCTGGGCGGTGTGCGTGGCGCAGCCTGTGTTGTGGCTGTTGTGGAAGGTACTGCCGTTGGGCCGCCTGTTCGATCTGGCGAAGCTCGTGGTGTTCGTCGGGATCCTGACGTACGTGGGCTACCTGGCGTGGCGGGGGCGCTTGCCGCGCACGCGACCGATCGTGCCGGGCGAGCTGGCGATCTCGGATTGACCCGCCATGAGCTGGACGGAGCGATCCGTCAGGCTGTTGCGCCGCTTCGTCCCGCGCTGGGGCCGGCACGTCGTGCGCGAGCCAGTGGCGGCGTTACGGCTCGTCTGGTACGAAGCGCAGTGGCGCCTGGGGCGCTCTGCGACCACGACGCCGGTCCAGGGTTGGACGTTCCGGTGCCACCCGGCGAGCCGCGGCGTGTTCGGAAGCGCGTCAGCCCGTCACGATTTCGAGGACTTCCGCCGCTGGGTGAGCCCGGGGATGCACCTGGTCGATGTGGGGGCCAACATGGGTTGCTACACCCTGGCGGCGCTGCACTTCGGCGGCGAGGCGAGCCGCGTTCTCGCCGTCGAGCCCTGTGGGGCCGCCCGGCGAATCCTGGGGGCGAACGTGGAGCTCGCCGGCGCCAGCTCGCGCGTCACGGTGGCCCCGGTGGCGCTCGGATCCTCGGAAGGCGTTGGGGCGTTTCTCACAGCCGGTCCGAGGGCCCTTTACCAACTGGTGCCTGCCGAGGAGACCAGGCTGGATGCGGTGCGGGTTCCTGTCGTGACCCTGGACGACCTGCTCGCGCGAACAGGGTTCGTTCCGACCCACCTCAAGATCGACGTCGAAGGTTGCGAAGGCGACGTACTGGCCGGCGCGCGCGCGACGCTGAGGAAGTGCCGCCCGATTGTTTTCCTCGAGCTGCACGGTGCCCTGTTACGCGGCGCCGGACGCGACCCGGAAGGAGTGCTGGCGCGTCTCATCGAAGACGGGTACGAGCGTTTCGAGTTTCAGGGACGCGTGGTGAGCCCTGGCGAAGCGGCCGCGATGTGGGTTGCGAATCTGGTGTGCCCGCCGCCGGCCAGCCTGGGGAACGCGTCATTCTGACGCCGTGTGCGCGTGCAAAGAAGCCGGAGGCCGCGTCGCGCCGGTTCGGCCGCGCCGACACGTGCCGAGCGCAACCAGGACGAGACCGGCGGCCGACGCACCCAGCCCGGCACGTACACTGACGGGTGCGTAGCGGAACGCGACGTCGTGGACGCCGGATGGCAGCTCGATGCCCCGCACGGCGCCGTTGACGCGG
>CAYZKQ010000055.1:0-17666 GCA_964478975.1 uncultured Vicinamibacterales bacterium
AGCGCGCCGCTGGGTCGGCCCCGGTCCATGGGGCGCCGAGTGCGGGTCGCGGCGACAGGCCGGACTCCGCCCCGGACCCGGCGGCGTCGGCGGGGGACCGCCCGAGCACCCTCGAGGGAGACGAGCCCCTCAAGCAGGCGATCCTGGACGAGGTCCGCAAGGCGAAGAAGTTTTTCTACCAGATGGTCGTCGCGCAGGCGCAGCGGATCGACGTCGCCGGGGACCGCCTCACGTTCGCGTTCACACCGGCGCAGAAGGCGCTGCGGGCCCAGCTCGAGCAGAGCCGCGCGTGGCTCGAGCCGCTGGCCAGCCGCGTCGCCGGGCGGAACCTGCGCGTCGTGGCGGTCGACCACGACGGCCCGGACCGCGCGGACCCGGCGAGCCCCGGACCGACCGGCCAGACGCCCGCCGAGGCGGCCCGGGCGGAAGGCGCCGCGTCCGAACCGCAGGCGGCGTCGCTGCGCGAGCGGGCGCTCAAGAACCCAGGCGTGCAGGCGATGCTCGAGGTGTTCGCGGCCGAGATCACGAAGGTGGAGGAGCTGTGAACCTCCAGCAGATGATGAAGCAGGCGCAGCAGATGCAGGAGCGCCTGCAGCAGCAGATGGCCGAGCTGCGGGTCGAGGCGACGGCCGGCGGCGGCATGGTGACGGTCGTGATGGACGGCACCAAGCGCCTGCGGTCGATCACGATCGACCCCGACGTCGTCTCTCGAGACGACGTCGAGATGCTGCAGGATCTCGTCGTCGCGGCCGTCAACGACGCGTCGCGGCGCGTGGACGAGGCCCTGGCGCAGCAGATGGGCGGGCTGCTCGGCGGCCTCGGGATCCCCGGGCTCTCCGGATGACGCGGCTCGAGGCGCTCGCGAGGCTGCTCGAGGAGTTGCAGCGGCTGCCCGGAATCGGCGCGAAGAGCGCCCAGCGTCTCGCCTTCCACCTGCTCAAGACGCCCCGGGAGGACGTCGAGCGGCTCTGCGAGGCGATGCGCCAGGTCAAAGAGCAGCTCACCTACTGCTCGGTGTGCAACACCATCACGGACCGGGATCCCTGTCACTTCTGCACGCACCCGGCCCGCGACCGCCGCGTCATCTGCGTCGTCGAGCAGCCGGAAAACGTGGAGGCGGTCGAGCGGACGAAGGCGTTCAAGGGCGTCTACCACGTCCTGATGGGGGCGCTGTCGCCGCTCCACGGCGTCGGCCCGGACGACCTGAAGATCGCGGGTTTGCTCGAGCGGGTGGCGCAGGGGGTGGACGAAGTCATTCTGGCGACGAACCCGACCGTCGAGGGCGAGGCGACGGCCATCTATCTCGCGAAGCTCCTCAAGCCGCTCGGCGTGCGCGTGACGCGGATCGCGATGGGCGTGCCGGTCGGCGGCGACCTCGAGTACGCGGACGAGGTCACGATGCACAAGGCGCTCGAGGGGCGGCGCGAGGTCTGAACGACGCCGGCGCGCGAGGCGCTTCGTCACGGCGCCAGGGCGCCGCCGGCGGCCTGCTGCAACTCCCGATCTTCGAGCACCTGGCGCACGGTCAGGCCGCGGCGGACCAGCAGCAGGAGCCCGGCGGCGACCCACACGAGCACGCGCGCCTTGCGGACCAGGGCGAGCGTCACGCCGGCCGCCGTCCCCAGGCCGAGGGCGCGCGTCACGAGCGCCGTCCCCGCTTCGTCCACGCCGAGCCGGAGCGGCACGACCTTGAAGGCGATCGTGATGACGCGGTTCACCGACTCGAGGACGAACGCCGTGAGCACCGGCGGCGGCCCGCCCGCGAGCAGCCACAGGGTGAGGTAGATTTCGGCCACGCCGGCGGCGTGGAACCCCGCTTCGAACAGCCAGACGATCGGGAGGCGGTGGCGGCGGCGTTCGTAGACGGCGAAGGTCTTCGCTTCGAGCGACTCGAGTTGCGCCAGCCACCGCGCGTGCCGCACGCGCGGGCCCAGGAGGAGCCGGACGGCCGGGCTCGCGACAGCCAGGCGGCGCCCGATCGTCCAGCCGGCGGCAGCGAGCAGGCCGAGTACGGCGCCCAGGGCCACCACGATCGTGGTGCGGAGCGGCTCGGGCAGCGCCACCCCGGCGAGCAGCGCCGCGAGCCCGAGGGCCACGACCGCGGCGGCCGACAGCGAGTAGAGGAAGTTCTCGACGGCGAGCGCCGAGAGCGCCGGGCCCAGGGGGACGCCGGGCCGGACGAAGGCGGCCTTGGCCGGCTCGCTCACGAGCACGCTGAGGGGCGTCAGGTTGCCCAGCGCGTCGCCAGCAAGGGTGGCCGCGAGCGCCTCGCGCGCGCCAAGGCGCGAGGGGTCGTCCAGGCAGCGGCGCCAGGCGAGCGCGCGCAGGAGAAACCGCACGCCGCCGAGTGCCACGATGGCGAGGAAGCCGAGGCCAACCTGGCGGGCGCCGTCGGCGATCGTCGCGAGACCCACCTGGCGGACGAGATACGCCAGGAGCCCCAGACCCAGCAGCGACGTGGCGAGACCGGTGAGCGTGGGCCGGCGCATCGGAGAATGGCATCATATCGTGTAATCTCTTCCTGATGCTGCCCGCCGCCTACCAGACCCCCGCCGCCATCTTCCTGCTCGCCGGCGGGGCGCTCGCGTGGGCGGCCGGCTACCGGCTGTTCAAGCTGGTACTCGCGGTCTACGGGTGCCTCCTGGGAGCCGCCATGGCGAGCACGGCGGTGGGGTCGGCGCACCCGTGGTGGATGATCGGGGCGGCGGTCGTGGGGGGGCTGGCCGGCGCGGTCATCCTGGTGGCGGCCTACTTCGTCGGCGTGGCGCTCGTGGGCGCGGGCCTCGCAGTGCTCGCGCTGCATCTTGCCTGGCGGGGGTTCGCGCTGCTCTCGCCGCTCCTCGGCCGGGGCGCGCCGGCCGACGCGCCGCACGCGCTCCTCGTGGTGGGCAGTGCGCTCGTCGGAGCGTTCGCCGCGCTGGCGTTGCAGCGCTACGTGATCGTGGTGGCGACGGCGTTCGCCGGAGCGTGGACGGCGGTGGTGGGCTACCTGGCGCTCAAGAGCGGCGCGCCGGTCGGGTCGAGCGAGGTGTGGCTGGCGTATCCCCCCAGTCTCGGCGCGCGTCCGGGCTGGATCGTGGGCGCGTGGCTGGCGCTCGCCCTCGCCGGTGTGGTCATCCAGTTCCGGGTGACGGCGCCGGGCGGCGGCCCGCGGCGCCGGCGGCGGTGAGTACGTCGGGCGGGCCTTTCAGGCCCGCGGTGGACACGCGACGCGGTACGTAGGGCGGGCCTTTCAGGCCCGCCGTGAACGCAGGGCGGCCCTTTCGGGCCATCGTTTCACCAGGAGCTGCTATGGCGACGTTTTCGCGACACGTGACGGTGGACTGGGCAGGTTCGGTGATGGAGGGGCAGGGCACGGCTCAGGCGGGGACCGGGGCGTTCGCGCTGCCCGTGACGTTTCCGCGGCGCATCGGCGAGCCCGAGGGGACGACGAGCCCCGAGGAGTTCATCGCGGCGGCGCACGCGGCGTGCTATGCGATGGCGCTCAACGCGACGCTGGGGCGGAAGGGCGCGAAGGCGGCGCGCACGCGGGTGACGGCGACCGTGACCGCCGAGCGGACCGACGCCGGCATCCGACTGACGGCGTCGAAGCTGTCGGTGGTCGCCGAGGGGCTCGAGGGGGTGCCGGCGGCGCAGTTCGGCGAGGTCGCCCGCGAGGCCGAGGGGCGGTGCCCCATCTCGAACGCCCTGCGGGGGAACCTGACGATCGAAGTGGACGCCTCGGTGCGGTGAGGTTGGACGGTCGGGCAGCGTCCGTTCGTCGGGGGAAGGGACGCTCATGCGGTTCACGCGGCTCGCGCTGAAGCCCGGAAGGGGCGGTTCGTGTTGACCTGCTCCAGATGCGTCTGGCCCAGACCGTCGGGATCCGTTCGGTCCTCCGAGGTTGCCCAGTTCTTTTCGCAGGTGGCTGCGGACAGCGAGGAGATCAGGGCCCTCATCGAAGCGGGCGTATCGGTGGGCGATGCGGTCTTGCCCAGGGTCGCGCCGAGCCGGCCCGAACAGCTCGTGCTCAGGTTCTCGGAGTAGGCGGAGATGAGCGGCCCGGTCGCGCTCGTCGTCGAAGGCGTCGCGGACGAGGCTGGCGCCGGCGCCCCGGCGCGTCCCTGATGGCCGCTGCGTTGACCGCCGGCGAGGGGTTTCGGTACCATACGAGAGGCCGCGGGCGGCGGCTGCGTGCGTGTGGCGCCGGCCCGCGCCGGCTGATCCTCAGTAGCTCAATGGCAGAGCATCCGGCTGTTAACCGGAGGGTTGCTGGTTCGAGTCCAGCCTGAGGAGCCACGCCTCGCTGCGCTCGGCGGGACTCCCCCGGCTGGCCTGGCGGGGTCGCCGCACCGTCCGGTGCGGGGACCGAGTCCAGCCTGAGCAGCCACGCCTCGCTGCGGTCGGCGCGACTCCCCTGGCTGGCCTGGCGGGGTCGCCGCGGGGGCGAGGCTTCGTCGCGGCCGTGGAGTCCGCCCCTAACCGTCACGCCCTTCTGCGTGGCCAATGACTCCTGCGGGCGCCGTGTCCGCGGCGAGCCAGGCCGGCCACACGGCAGCCCGACAATCCCTCGGTTCCGGGCAGTCTCGCGCGTCGCGCACCCGGCGCGCGAGGAGGTTCGATGGCTGCGCCAGGTGTGCTGCGCCCCGCGCCGCCGGGCTCCGACCTCGACGACCCGCTGCGCGCGGTGGCGGGCCTCGCCCGCGAGATCGGGGCCGACAATCTCGCGGCCGCCGCGGAGACTCTCGCGGCGCGCTACCGGGTGGGCCGGTTCTTCGTCGCGTGCCTCGGCCAGTTCAAGCGCGGCAAGTCGACGCTGCTCAACGCCCTCGCGGGCGAGTGTGGCGGTGGTCGAGGTCGTCGTGCCGAGCCGACTCCTGGCGGGGGGGGACTGTGCCTCGTGGACACGCCCGGTCTCGGATCCGTCTCCCGGCGTGCCAGTGCCGCCACGCGCGCGTTCGTCCCGCACATCGACGCGGCGCTCGTGGTCCTCGGGGCCGACCCGCCGATGTCGGGGGAGGAGCTGCGGCTGATCGAAGAGGTGGCCGCGGAGACCGACCGGCTGATCTTCGTGATCAACAAAGCGGACAAGATGAGCCGCGACGAGCTGGCGGAGGTTCGCCGGTTCACCAGTCGCGTCCTCGTAGACCGGCTGGGGATCGCCGCCCCCGACTTCCTCGAAGTGAGCGCGCTCGAACGCCTCCAGGCGGGCGCCGGGACGCGCGACTGGGCGCGGCTCGAGTCCGCCCTGACGGCGCTCGCCGGCGCCGACAAAGCGGCGTGGCTCGAGGAGCGCCTGGCCCGAAAGCTCGGCCGCGTGGGCCGGCAGCTCCTGCAGGAGGTCGAGGTGCAGCGCCGGGCCCTGGTGCGTCTCCTGGAGGAGTCCGAGGCGCGGGTTCAGGAACTTCGCGCGTGGCGCGCCGACGCCGAGCGCGCACTCCGCGACCTGAGCTACCTGTTCACGGCCGAGCAGGACGCGTTTAGCCGCCTGCTCGACGAGCGCCGCGAGCGCTTTCTCGACGGCGCGCGCCGGGAAACGGTGCACCGACTCCTGCGGCGCATCGACGCGTCGGCGGAGCGCAAACCCGCCCGCCTGCGGGCGGCGGCGTTCGAGTGGGCCCGGGCGATCGCCCGGCATGCCGTCGCCGACTGGTACCGCGCGCTGGAGCCGGCGATCGCGCAGCTCTACGACCAGGCGACGAGCCGGTTCGTCGTGCTGGCCAACGAGTTGCTGGCACGCCTCGCGGCGACCGAGCCCGCCTTGGCCGATCTGCCGCCGCTCGAACGCGAGGCCGGCCCGCAGGAGCACCGGCGGTTCTACTTCAACCCAATGCTGCCCCTGACGGCGGGAGTGGTGGGACCCGCGCTGCTCGACCTCGTGGTCCCCCGCCGCCGCCGGCGGGGCGCAGCGCGCCGCCCGGTATCTGGTGCGGTTGCTGACGAGCAACGCGAGCCGGGTGGCCAGCGACGCCATGGCGCGGCTAGCCGAAAGCGCGCGAGAGCTCGAAACGCAGGTTCGGTGGCGCCTGCACGCGCTGGTCCTGACCGCCGAGCGGGCGGCGGCCCGCGCGCGGGAGGCTCGGGCGGCGGGCGACGAGCGGGTCGCGGCCGGACTCGCCCGGCTCGCCGAGATTCGAGCGCGACTCGAACGGGTGGTGGGGGGCGCGCGCCTCCCCTGACGATCGTGGCGGACGCGACCGTCCTTCGCTCGCGCCTCAACGAACACCAGCAGCGCCATCTGCTGGCGACCTGCCAGTACGTCGACCGCGTGCTCGGGGAGATCGAGCAGATCATCACGGCCGCCGCCTCGCGCTCCCCGTTCGGGCGCTATACCGACGACCTCTCGCCGGTCGAGAAGCAGCTCCTGGGCGATTACCTCACGGCGATCCGCGCCCGGATGCTCCGGATGCTCGAGCAGCACGGGTTGGCTCCCGCCGGGCCGCCGGTGTCAGCCGTGCACGCGATCCGGACGACGCTGGCGTTCGTCGACGCGGCGGTCGAAGAGCTCAGGCCGAAGTACATGCGGGGCTTCGGCCAGCTCCCGCCCGAGCTGGTCCCGGAGGTCGACGGCCTCGTACAGAAACTGCAGGCGCTCGTCCAGCGGCTCGACGCCGCGCTGGGACGGCGCCGCGATGCAGACCTGGCGGCGCGCCTCGCGCGGCTGGAGCAGGACGGCCGAGGGGTGTCCGTGCTCAAGACGATCCAGCGCATCATCGAGACCCAGGCGCTGGTGGAGTTCCGTCCCGCGCGCTGGCCGACCAGGTCCTGCATGCCGCAGCCGAGGCGGCGGTTTCGAGGCGGCGGCACGATCCGTCGGACCCGGACGGCGTCACCCGGGCGATCCGCGAGGCCCTCGCCGCACGCGCGGTGGAACGGGCGGAACGGGTTCGGGGAGTCCTGACCGCGCTCGCCGAGACCGCCGCGGAGGTCCTCACCCGGACCGCGGCCGCACTGCAGATGCCCGAACCGGCTGGCGCCGAAGACTGGAACCGGCTCGTCCGGGAGATGCCGCAGCTCGACCCCGGTCCCCTCGACGCCGACCTCCGCGTCCCGCTCCTGTTCGCTTTCGGACGCCGGGTCGCGGCCGTCCGGCTGCGGGGCGCCCTCGAGCGCCGGGTGGGACGTCAGGTGGCCGAGGCGCTGGCGACGCACGGCCTGGTCCTGCGGGCCTGGGCCAACCAGGTGCAGGCGCAGCTTCGCCAGCAGTTCGAGGCGCAGGCGCAGGTCTACCGCAGCCACGTCGCCGCGGCCACGACAGCCGCCGACCTGTCGGGCGGCGAGCGAACCGCCCTCGAGCGCGACCTTAAGGAGCTGTCGAGAGAAGGGTCGCCCGGCGGCTGAGTCGATGCGAGGACTGGTCGGACGCGCCGCGCTGCTCGAGCGGATCCGCGCAACGCTCGCGCGCGGTCAGAGTGTCCTGCGCGTGGGCCCCGCCGGCGCCGGTAAGAGCGCCTTGATCGACGCGGCCGCGCGGCCGCCCGAGGCTGCCTCCCGCCTCCAGCGCTTCCTCCACGCCAGCTCACGACAGCACCATGCCCGCCGTCCACCCGACGAGGGTGCCGAGTACCACGATGGTCACGACGTAGACCACGGCCTTGCGCGCGCCGAACACGCGGGCGATGGCCAGCCAGTTGGGCAGCGAGAGGCCGGGCCCCGTGAGGAGGAGCGCCAGCGCGGCGCCGCGGCCCATGCCCAGTTCCATCAACCGGTGCACGAACGGCGCCTCGGTCATGGTCGCGAAGTAGCTGACGGCGCCGATGAGCGTGGCGAGCAACGACGCCCGCAAGCTGGTGCCGCCGAGCCACCGCTCGATCCATGCCGGCGGCAGGATGGCGCCGATCACGCCGACGAGAAAGACACCGCCGAGGAGCAGGGGAAAGATGATGCGGACGAAAAACCAGGTCTCGCGGAACCAGGCCGCGAGCGCCGACCGGTCCTTCACCCGCCAGGCGTATCCGGCGGCCACCGCGGCTGTGAGGGCCCAGACGATGACCTTGTGCAG
Source organism: uncultured Vicinamibacterales bacterium (assembly GCA_964478975.1). GTDB lineage: Bacteria > Acidobacteriota > Vicinamibacteria > Vicinamibacterales > JAHECP01 > CAYZKQ01. The sequence continues at coordinate 7,982 of CAYZKQ010000055.1, forward strand.
ATACGGCCCCTGCTGCACGAGGTAGTTCGGCGCGAGCAGGTTGACGACGAGCAGCCCCATGAGGCCGAGGTCGGCCCTCGCGATCACGCGGCCGGCGGGCGGGTCGAGCGGCGCTGCTGCAGCGGCCGCCAGCTCGCTCCGGCGGAAGGCGGCCGTCATGACGCCGCCCACGACGAACGCCATCGCGAGGGCGGCGACCAGGCGCGCGAGCATCAGGTCGCGGCCGAGGATGGACCCGGTGTAGGCGAGCGCGAGGATGTTGGCCGCCGGCGCCACCCAGAGGACGATGAAGGCGGCGCCGATGCCAGCGCCGGCGAAGTAGAGCCCGCCCGCCACCGGGATGACCGTGCACGAACAGGCGGCGATGAGGAAGCTGGCGAGGCTGGCGAGGCCGAACGCCCTGGCCGGCGCCGCGCGCCGGCCAAGGTGCTGGACGATGACGTCGCGCGAGACGAAGCTCACGACGGCGCCGGCCAGGAAAAACGCAGGCACGAGGCACGTGAGCACGTGCAGGCCGACGTAGTCGACGACGGCGTCGAGGCCGGCCGACAGCAGGCGGGGAATCATGACGCCCTCCCGGCGAACCAGGCTTTCGCCTCGTCCAGGGTGGGGATCCGGCCCTGGCACACGAGCCGGCCGTCGATCGCGACGGCGGGGGTGAGGACGCGGCGCTCGGCGATGGCCCGGACGTCCTCGATTTTCTGGATGAGGTAGTCGCGGCCGGCTTGCTTGCCGAGCGCGGTGAGCGCCTGTTGCAGGACGTGGATGGTCTGGGCACACCGGTAGCACCCGGGGCCGAGGACTTCGATCATCATGACGAGGCCTCCTGTTGGCCTGGACTGTATGAACATAAGGTCATAACGTTGGGCCAACAAAACGCGCGCCGTCACGACCCGACCAGCTCGGCGTCTGCCCGGATCGCCCGCGACAGCAGGCGCTCCGTGTCCCGCAGGACCGTGACGATGTGCGGGTCGGCGAGGCGGTAGAAAACGCGCATGCCTCGGCGCTCGGGGACCACGAGGCCGCGGCTGCGGAGGTAGGCCAGGTGCTTCGAGACGTTCGACTGCCGGCCCTTGACCGCCGGCTGGATTTCGCAGACGCAGCACGGTCCGCCCGCGAGCAGTTCCAGGATGCGGAGCCGGGTGGGCTGGGCGAGGGCCTTGAGCAGGTCCGCCTGCCGCTGGACGAGCCGGTCGGGTTTGGCAACTCCCAATCTCATGACCATATGGTAATAGAGTGGCAGATGCGTCGTCAAGGGACCGCCGTCCCCGCCGGCCAGGCATCGCGAGGGACGGCCGCCCGCGCGGCCCGGGCATGCCAGGGCGCCCGCCCGCGCCGGCCAGGCACCGGGCGGCCGTTCTCAGGACGGCGCGACGCAGCCGGCGGTCCGTTGGCGGCCGGGAGCGGCCGTGATACGCTGGCGACCTCCGTGCCCCGAGCCGGCCGCGTGCCACCCACTCCCATCGAGTCCGCACCCGGCGGTCGCGCTGGCACCGCCGTCCTGGCGGGGCTGGTGACGGGCACGGCCGCCGGCCTCGTCGGGGTCGGCGGCGGCGAATTCCGGCTGCCGGTGCTCGTGCGGGTCCTGGGCTTTCCGATCAAACTGTCGGCGAGCGCGAACCTCGCGATCGGCCTGCTCACCGTCGCAATCGGGACCGCCGCCCGGTGGGGCCGGCACGCGTGGAGCCGCGACGAACTGGCCCTGTGCGGCGTGATGGCCGCCGCCTCCGTGGCCGGCGCGGTCGCGGGATGCCTGCTCCGCGACCGGCTGCAGGTACGCGCGTTGAAGACCTGTGTGTGCACCTACCTCGTCCTCGTCGGACTCTGGATGCTGTACGAGGCGGCGGCCGGGGTCGAACACGTGCTCCTGGCGCCGACCGGGACGGCCCGCACCATCCTCGGGGCCGCGGGCGGCTTCACGGTGGCCGTCGTGAGCGGCGCGTTCGGGGTCGCCGGCGGCGAGCTGCGCATCCCGATGCTCATCTACCTGTTCGGGATCCCGGTCGACGCCGCCGGAACGCTCAGCCTCGCCGTGTCGATCCCCACGGTCGCCTCCGGCGTCGTGACCGACTGGCACGTCGCCCGCCCGCCCACCTGGGCGCTCCGGGTCGCCCTGGCGATGGGCCTCGCCTCGATCGCCGGGACGGTTGCCGGGGCGGCCCTCGTGCCGTTTGTCGACCGGCACCTGCTGAAGGCACTCCTGGGCCTCATCCTCGTGGCCGCCACCGTCCGGCTCACAACTGCCGCGGGGCGCTAGCGGCGGCCGGCGGGCCGGGAGGCGTCGGGTGAGGCCCAGCCCGCCCCTCCCGGGATTGACGACCGATTTGGTCGGGTATATAGTGGCGGTGATGTTGAGAACGAATCTCAACTTGACCGCGCGGAGGAGGGTCGCGCCCGGCGCGAACACCCCGCACGACGCCGGCCAGCCCCCGCGCCCCTGACAGGAGTCAACCGCCATGATCCCCCGTCCCTCTTCGCCGATTCGTCCATCGTCTCCCGCACCCCCGCGCTCGCCGGCCCCCGCAGGCCCGTGCGCCTCCGCTCGGGCCCGGCGGTTCGCCGCCGCGCTCGCCATCGCGCTCGGCCTGGTCGCGGCGGGTGGCGCCACCGGTGCGACCCTTGCGTCCGAGGCGGCGCCGTCGGGTCCCGCACAGGAGGCTCGTGTGTCTTCGCCGCAACGCCAGGCGGCTGGCGCGTGCGTCGAACCGGACGGTCGTGGGGCCGGTGCCCCTCGGGCGGCGGCCGACCCGACTCGGCGCGGCGTGCAGGGCGAGGGCTGCCCCGACCCCGATGGCCCGGCGCCGGCCGTGCCGGGCCGCGGAGGCGACCCCGAACGGGCCGAGGGTTCCGCGCCCGCCTCACCGCCGCAGCAGGCCGAGCTGGACGAGTTGCGCCGGCGCCTCGAGGTGCTGGCCGCCGAAGTCGAGCGGCTGCGCAGCGGCGAGGCGGCGGAGCAAGAACTGAGCGAAGAACGGCGCCGCGCGCTGGGCCTGGCGCCGTCGGCGGCCGCGGCGTACCGCACGCGCCGCGGGCTGGCCTTCGCCGGCTACGGCGAGATGCTCTACGAAAACTTCGCCTCGGCGACCGAGCGCGGGGTCCCGGTGAGCCGGTCGTCGCAACTCGACTTCCTCCGACTCGTGCTCTACTCGGGATTCCGGTTCAGCGACCGTGTCCTGTTCAATTCGGAGATCGAGCTCGAGCACGCCAACGAGATCTCGGTGGAGTTCGCCTACGTCGATGTCCTGGCCTCTGACGCCCTGACGCTGCGGGGCGGCATGCTGCTCGTGCCGATGGGCCTCATTAACGAGTTCCACGAGCCGACGGTGTTCGTCGGGGCGCGACGGACGGAGACCGAGACGCGCATTCTGCCGTCGACTTGGCGCGAGAACGGGGTCGGAGTACTCGGCGCGGCGGGCCGGCTCAGCTACCGCGCCTACCTCGTCAACGGGCTGAACGCCGCGGGCTTCACGGCCGCCGGCCTGCGCGGCGGGCGCCAGAAGGGCAGCCGCGCCCGCGCGGACGACCTCGCGTTCGTGGGGCGGGTCGACCTGACCCCGACGCCCGGCGTGTTTCTCGGCGGCAGCGTGTACGCCGGCGCGTCCGACCAGGGACAGTTCGTAGTGGACGGCCGCCGGCTGTCCGTTGGGACGCGCATCGTGGAACTCCACGGGCAGGCGCAGGCGCGCGGGTTCGACCTGCGCGGCCTCTACGCCCGCGCGAGGCTGGAAGATGTAGCGGGGCTGAACCGGGCGCTGGGCTTCCAGGGTCCGCAGTCAGTCGGCGAGGTGCTCGAGGGCGGCTATCTGCAGGTGGGCTACGACGTCCTCGCCCGGGTCACACAGCAGGCGGCGCTCGCGCCGTTCTACCGGTTCGAGCGCGTGAACACGCAGGCCAAGGTGCCCGCCGGCTTCTCTTCGAACCCGGCGACCGACGGGACGTTCCACACGCTCGGGGTCGAGTTCAAGCCGCTGGTCCAGGTCGTCGTGAAGGCGGACTATCAGTGGGTCTCGAACCGGGCGGGCACCGGCGTGAGCCAGTTCAATGTGAGCTTGGGATATGCGTTCTGAGGCGCGCGCGGCCGGTCGAGGGGACGCGGTGCGGTCATCGCCCGCGCGGCGCCGCCCGCGCGCTGCGATCGCTTGCGTTCTGGTGCTGGCGTGCGGGGCGAGCGCGGTTCCGGCGCCGGCGGCCGCCCAGGCTCTCACGCGCGAGGAGGCCCTCGCGGCGGTGTTTCCGGGGGCGACCATCCGGGCCGAGCGCGTGTTCTTGTCGCACGAGCAGATCGAGCGGGCTGCGGCGATCGCCGGCGTCGAGATCCCGAGCGCGCTCGTGGCGCGCTACGTCGCGGTACGGGACGGGCAGGTGGTGGGCCGGGCCTACGTCGACACCCACGTGGTCCGGACCAAACTTGAGAGCCTGCTCGTCTCGCTGGATGCCCACGGGCGCGTCCGGCGCGTGGACGTGACGGCGTTTCTCGAGCCGCCCGAGTACCGCGCGCCCGAGGCGTGGCTCGGACAGTATCGAGGGCGGAGCCTCGACGCGGATCTCCGGCTCCAGCGCGCGATCCGGCCGCTGGCGGGCGCGACCCTGACGGCGCGGGCGGCCACGGACGCGGTGCGGCGCGTGCTGGCGATCGACCGCGTGCTCGGCGGGCCGGCCGGGGAGGCGCGCCGATGACCGCGTGGGAGCGACGGACGTTTCATGCGCTCACGGCCGTGGTCGCGGCGAGCGGGCTCGCGTACCTGTGGATGAAGTACGGGATGCGGAGCGACGACCCGTTCGCCGTGGTGAACCACCCCTGGCAGCCGTGGATGCTCGCCGTGCACGTGTTCACCGCGCCGTGGCTGCTCGTCATCTTCGGGGTGCTGCTGCATTCGCACATCCTCGCCAAGCTCGCCAACGGGACCCGCCAGAACCGCCGGAGCGGAGTCCTCGCCCTCGTCGCGTTCGCGGGCATGGCGGCGTCGGGCTACGGCCTGCAGGTGGTCACGACGCCGGCCGGACGGCAGGCGCTGGTCGTCTTGCATCTGGCGGCGAGCGGCGTGTTCCTCGTGGCGTACAGCGTCCACCTGGTGGTCGCCTGGCGGTTGGCGGCTGCCACAAAGGCTGTGGCTGTCCCGCAGCCGCGGGCGGGGGTTCCGTGCGTCCAGCTCGATTCATCGCCCGGGCCGCGGCCCTAGGTGCGGCGTGCGCCGCCCTCGCGGCCGGCCCCGCCCGGGCGATCCGCGGCCTCGGCGGCGAGGCGCCGGTCCCGCGGCCCGTGGCGCGCGAGGTGTCCCTGATGGGCACGCGCGCCGCCCTGGCGACCTATGACAAGGATCGCGCGCGCGCCCTGGCGCGCCTCGAGCGCCTGCTGGACGCGCTCGAACAGACCGAGGCGGAGCTGAGCACGTGGCGGCCGGACACGCCCGTGAGCCGGCTGAATCGGCAACCGCCGGGCGTGCCGATCGCCTGGCCGCCGGCGGCCTGCCGGGCGATGGTCGAGGTGTTCCGGTGGTACGAGCTGACGGGCGGCGCGTTCGACCCGACCGTCGGGCGCCTGGTGGCGGCCTGGGGCCTGCGGGACGGCGGGCGGTTGCCTGCGCCGGACGAGTTCGCCGCCGCGCGCCGCCTGACGGGGCTCGGCTTCCTGCGACTGGATCCCCGGACCTGCCAGATCGCGCGGCTGCGGGAGGTGGCGATCGACACCGGCGGCTTCGGCAAGGGCGCGGCGCTCGACCGGGCCGCGGCGGCGGTGGGGGCGGACGGTCCGTGGGCGATCGATCTCGGCGGGCAGGTGATGGTCGCGGGGTCGCCGCCGGGCGCTCGGGGATGGGAGGTGGCGCTGGCGCACCCGGCCCGGCGCGGCGAGGCGGTGGGCGCCGTGCGCCTGACGAGCGGCTCGCTCGCCACGAGCGGTGGGTCCGAGCGCGACGTCACCGTGCGCGGCGTGCGCGTCGGCCACATCCTCGACCCGCGGACGGGCCGGCCCGCGGCGTTTCGGGGGTCCGTCACGGTCTGGCATCCGTCGGGACTCGTGGCGGACATGCTTTCGACGGCGCTCTACGTGATGGGCCCGGACACCGGGCTGGCGTGGGCCGACGCGCACGACATCGCGGTCTGTTACATACGCCTCGGCGGCGCCGCGGGCGGTGCCCCCGCCATCGAGGCCAGCCGGGCGTTCGTGCGGCGGTTTCCAGGGCTGGCGGGCCGATCGAGGCGTCCGGTCGGCGGTCCGTGAGGCGGCCCTCCCAGAGGACCGCCGTGCCGGTCGGCGTCGTCGCGCCGCCGGGCCTGAAAGGCGTCGCCTGCGTTCGCGGGAGGACGAGGCCAGCCCCTACGACCGCCCGCGGCCCGTCGCTTCGGGGACCTCGAGGTAGATGGTGGCCTGCTGCCGGCCGACGCGCGCCTGGATCTCGTAGCAGCCGGGCTCGGCGAACCAGGCGTAGATCAAATCGAACCCGTAGCGCCGCAGGTCCGCCTGGGCCACCTGCTTCGGCGTGTACCCGAGCGGATCGAGGATCCACCGCGCGCGCCGCTCGCCGAGCGTGTCGCCGAACTTCGTGAAGCGCGCGACGACTTTCGAATCCCGCTTCTTTCCAGTGAGGACGATCTGGCCGCGGGCGTTCGCATCGATCACCCAGAGGAGCTGGACCGGGTAGTTGGGACCGTCCCACTTGATGGGGAAGCGGCCCGGCGTCACCCAGATGGGGCTCGCGCCGAGCACGGGTCCGACGCCACGCACGAGCGACACCGGCTTGCCCGTCGGGCAGGGCGGCTGGACTGCGCCGGCGCCGGTGGCCGTGCCGGCTGCGGCCGCAAGAAGAAGCATGACGGCGAGGAGCGAACCGAACGGCCGGATCGTCATGGGCTCTCCTCCTTCACCTTCTGCCCCTTGAGCAACGCGCTCACGCGCTGTTCGAGGTCGGGGTCCTTGCCCTGCCGGGCCACCATCTCGTCGAAGTGCGCCTTCATCCGCTTGACCCGCTCGTCGTCTTCCGGCCCGCAGGGACAGCCCTTCTTGATCAGGCCGAAGTAACACCACGCCGCGCCCCAGTGCGGCAACCACCACTTCGGGGAAAGGGTCGCGGCTTTCTCGAACCAGCCGATAGCCTCCTCGAAGTGCCCCGCATCCTTCAGGGCGAGGCCGAGCACGGCGAATCCCATCGGGTGGCTGTACTCCGGCCGTCCCGCCGCCTTCCGGATCATTTCGATCGCCCGCTCCCCCTGCTTGGCTTCGTACAGCGCGACGCCGAGGTCGGTGAGGTACTCGGCGTTGTTCGGATCGAGCGCCACGGCTTTTTCCAGGCTCTCGAGTGCCGCGCCTGGATCTTTCTTGTGCTCCCGCAGCAGCCGGCCGCGCGCGTGGTGGGCCGCGGCCAGCGAGGGGTCGAGCTCGGCGGCTCGCGTGTTGGCGGCGAGGGCCTCGTCCAGCCGCGTGTCCTTTTCGTAGAGCGTCGCGACGAGACGGTAGGCCTGCGCCGAGTTCGGCAGCAGCTTCACCGCGCGCTCGGCGAGCCCGGTGGCTTCGGCCGTCTCCCCCCGAGCGGCCAGCAGCTCGGCCAGCTCGAGGGCGGCGTCGCCGCGACTCGGGTCGAGGGCGAGGGCTTTCCGGTAGTGGTCGATCGCGACGCTCGTCCCGCCCTGCTTGCGCTGGAGCTGTGCGAGCAACAGGTGCGCTTCGGCATCGTCTGGGTTCGCCGTGAGCGCCATCTGCGCGTCGGCGAGGGCGAGCGTGGTGTTGCCGCGCGCGTCGTGGATGCGCGCGCGGATCACGTAGAGGTGGGGGAACCCGGATCCGAGCTCGAAGGCCTTCGACGCGGAAGCGAGCGCCTGGTCCAGGTCGCCTTTGCGGTACTGGACTTCGGCGAGGGCGGCGTACGCCTCGGCGCTGCGCGGGTCGACCTCGATCGCCTTGCGCAGGGCGGCCTCGGCGTCGGCCGGCCGTCCGCCGGCCACGAGGGCCTCACCGAGGGCGATGTGGGCGAGCGGGCTGGCCGGGGCCAAAGCCACCGCCTGCTCGGCTGCGGCGCGGCCTTCGTCGAGCTTCCCTGTGCGCACGAGCGCGTACGCCAGGGTCACGGCGGCCGACGGGTGCTGGGGATTGATCGCGAGGGCTCGACGCGCCGCCTCGACGGCCTGCGGGTAGGCGGCCCGGCGGAGGTGCACCGCGGCCAGGTTCGCGTAAGCGTCGCTGCGCTCGCCGCCCTGGCTGGCGCCGGCCGCTGCGGCATAGGCACCGGCCGCGCAGTCCCACTCGCGGAGGGCCTCGCACGTGCGCGCCAGTTTCAGGGCGGCGCCGGCGTTTGCCGGGTCCTGCTCGAGTACCAGGGCGTAGCGCTGCCGGGCGTCGAGCAGCTTGCCTTCGGCGGCCAGCTTGTCGGCTTCCGCGACGAGCTTGGCCACATCCTTGGGTGCGAGGGGCTTCTGCTGCGCCGGGAGGCCGAGCGAGGTGGAAGCCGACGCCAGGATCGCCAGGGCCAGCACCGCAGGTCCACGATGGTCCATGCGGACCTCCGGAAGAGGGAACTCAGCGCTTTCGGCCGGATCCGCCGCCGCGCGACAGGCGTAGTCTACACCCGCCCGGCGCTGGTGTCCATCCGCCTGCCGGCGGTGGCGTGCCCGGGCGGGGGCGCGACCGCGGGTCCCGAGTTCGCGCTACCCGGCGGCCCTCAGAGACCGCACCCGGCGGGTCTGAGAGGTCGGCCCTACTTCATTTCGACCTTGATCTGCATCAAGATTTCGGGCTTCGCCTCGAGCTCGGTCTTGCCGGCAGGAAAGTGGTTCACCTGGAGCAGGTAGGCGATGATGTCGATGTTGTCCTGCCGCGGCAGCCCTCCCGCGCGGTCGGGCGGCATGGTGAGGCGGATGCGGTCGTACAGGTCGTTGAGCGTCAGGTCGCTCCAGTTCGCCATGAAAGCGGGGCCGCTCAGCGGCGGGGCCATCTCGCCGCCGGCCAGGTCGATGCCGTGACACGGCGCGCAGAGTTCCTGGTAGACGGCGGCGCCGCGCCGGGCCTGCGCTTCGGTGTAGACGCCATCCCAGACGGAGTGGGAGTTCGACGCCGCGTTCTGGCGGCCCGGGCGTCCGGGCGAGGCGCCGGGGGTCGCGCGGGCGGCGAGCGCCACGACGAGACCTGTCGCGAGAAGTCCGACGAGCCGGCCGGGTCTCATTTTGGCGTTCCTCTCCGGTCTACCTGCCGCTCGGGGGCGGGCCCGTCTCGGACGGCGGCAGCGCGTAGGCGAGATACTCGCCGGAGTACGCGCCGCCGCTCACGGCCACCACGATGAACTGGCGCCCGCCGGCGAGATACGTCATGGGCGACCCGCTCTGCTGGGCCGGCATCCACACGGCCCCGACTTCTTCGCCGGTGAGCTTGTCGTAGGCACGGAGCATGGCGCCGCGCGGGCGTCCGGGCATGGTCGTGACCTGGGGGTCGCCCATGATGACGAGCGTCTTGGTGACCACGAGGCCGACGTTGCCGTTCTGGCCCGTCTTGGGGATGCTGAGACCCTTCAGGCGCGGGTGGTTCCGCACCACATCGGGGGTGTCGCCGTGCGGGACGCGCCACCGGATGCGGCCGCGCTCGAGGTCGATGGCCGCGAGCACGCCGTAGGGCGGCTTCAAGATGGGCAGACCTTCGACGTTGAGGGCGAAGCCTTCGCCGCCGCCGGCGGCCCCAGCGCCTCCACGTCCGGCGCCGGCG
>CAYZKQ010000056.1:0-17508 GCA_964478975.1 uncultured Vicinamibacterales bacterium
CCGTCTTGACGGGCGGCGCGGGCGCCTCGGCTCCGGTCCGCTCCGGCGTCTCGCCGCCCAGGCTCGCGAAGGCCGCATCGAGCCGGTCGAAATAGTCGTCCAGCGATTCGGGGGGCGGAGGCGCCGCGGGCAGGTCCGGCTCCGGTCCGCCGCCAGCCGCCTCAGCGAAGGCCTTGTAGTCGATGCGCGCGCCGGCGGCCGGCGGTTCCGGCGGGGGCGGGGGTTCGGCCGCGCGGGTCGGCTGCGGGGGCGGCGTCGCCCACAGCCCCGGCGGCCGCCGGCCCGCCAGCAGATCCTTGACGCGCGCGATCACGACGTGCGGCTCGAAGGGCTTGACGAGGACGCCGTCGCACCCCGCGGCCCGGGCGCGGGCTTCGTCCACGGGCTCGAAGGCGCCGGTCAGGAGCAGGACCGGAATGTGCTTCAGGTGTGGGTGGCCCTTGACATAGGCCGCCACGGCGTAGCCGTCGCGCTCGGGCATGCCGGCGTCGGCCAGCACGATGTCGGGGCGGTCCGCCTCGATGCGGGCGATGGCCTCCGCGCCGTCACCGACGGTGATGACCTCGATGGGCTCGTCGGCGAAGGTCAACTCGATGACGCGCTGGATCGTGACGCTGTCGTCGGCGAGCAGGAGCTTGTGGGCCATGGAGGCGGCTGCCGGCTCCCGGGCATTTTACACCCGCTGGAGGCGCGGGCGGACGTGGGTCTTGATGAAGTCGACGATTTCCCGCATGGACGTGCCGGGGAGGAAAATGCCCTGGATGCCCAGCGCTTTGAGCTTCGGGACATCCACGTCCGGGATGATCCCGCCCACGATGACCAGCACATCGTCGAGGCCGTGCGCCTTGAGCAGCTCCATGACGCGGGGGCAGATGTGCAAGTGGGCGCCCGAGAGGATCGACAATCCGATCACGTCGGCGTCTTCCTGGAGGGCCGCCGCCACGATCTGCTCGGGTGTCTGGCGGAGGCCCGTGTAGATGACCTCCATGCCGGCGTCGCGCAGGGCCCGGGCGATCACCTTCGCCCCGCGGTCGTGCCCGTCGAGTCCCGGCTTGGCGATGATGACGCGAATCTTCTGCATCCGCCCTCACCCCTGACCGGCCGCCGCGCCTCAAATCGACGGCTCTTCTTCGTACTCGCCCCAGACGTCGCGCAGGGCGTCGCACATCTCGCCCAGCGTGGCGTAGGCCCGCACGCACTCGAGCAGGGGATACATGGTGTTGTCCGTGCCCGCGGCCGCCCGGCGGAGCGCGTCGAGCGCCCGCGCCACGCGGTCGCGGTCGCGTTCCCGCCGCACCCGCTCGAGCCGCGCGACCTGATGTTCGGCCGTGCGCTCGTCGATGTAGAGGATGGGCACCGGCGTCGCTTCGTCGGCGACGTAGTCGTTGACCCCCACGATGATCTTCTCTTTCGCCTCCACGGCTTGCTGGTAGCGGTAGGCCGACTCGGCGATCTCGCGCTGGGGATAGCCCCGCTCGATGGCCGCCACCATGCCGCCCATCCGGTCGATGATGTCGAAGTACGCTCGCGCCCCCTCCTCCATCTCGAGGGTCAGCTTCTCCACGAAGTACGACCCGCCGAGCGGGTCCACGACGTTGGCCACGCCGCTCTCGTAGGCGATGATCTGCTGGGTCCGCAGCGCCAGGGTGGCGGCTTCGGTCGTGGGCAGCGCGAGGGCTTCGTCCAGCGAATTGGTGTGCAGCGACTGCGTGCCCCCGAGCACGGCCGCCAGCGCCTGAATGGCGACGCGGACGACGTTGTTGTAGGGCTGTTGGGCCGTGAGCGAGACGCCGGCGGTCTGCGTGTGGAAGCGGAGCTTCCACGACCGCTCGTCGCGGGCGCCGAAGCGGTCGCGCATGACGTGCGCCCAGAGCTTCCGCGCGGCGCGGTACTTCGCGATCTCCTCGAAGAAGTCGTTGTGGGCGTTGAAGAAAAACGACATCCGCGGGGCGAACGCGTCGACCGCGAGGCCGGCGTCGATCCCATACTGCACGTACTCGATGCCGTCGCGCAGCGTGAAGGCCAGCTCCTGCAGCGCCGTCGCCCCGGCCTCCCGGATGTGGTAGCCGCTCACCGAAATGGTGTTCCACCGCGGCACTTCCCTCGCGCAAAAGGCGAACACGTCGGTCACGAGGCGCATCGACGGCCGCGGCGGATAGATGTACTCCTTCTGCGCGATGAACTCCTTCAGGATGTCGTTCTGGATGGTCCCCGACAGGCAGCGCCAGTCCGCCCCCTGCTTCTCCGCCACCACGAGGTACATGGCGAAGATCATGGGCGCCGGCGAGTTGATCGTCATGGAGGTCGTGACGTCGGCCAGCGAGATCCCGTCGAAGAGCGCCTCCATGTCGGCCAGCGACGCCACGTTCACCCCGCACTTGCCGACCTCCCCGAGCGACAAGGGATGGTCCGGGTCGCGACCCATCAGGGTCGGCAGGTCGAACGCCACGCTCAGCCCCGTCCCCCCGGCGGCGAGCAGATGCTTGTAGCGCTGGTTGGTCTCCTCGGGGGTCCCGAACCCCGAGAACTGCCGCATCGTCCAGAGCTTGCCCCGATAGCCCGTGGGATGGATGCCGCGCGTGTACGGGAACTGCCCCGGGTGATTCAGGTCCCGCTCGTAGTCGAACCCCACCAGGTCGTCCGGCGTGTACAGGCGGTCGACCGGCTTCCCCGAGACGGTCGTGAAGGGCCCCGGCCGCTCCGGAGCGACCTCGAGGGCCGGACCCAGCACCTCCCGCTCCCAGCGGGCCTTGCTCGTCTCTGCAGCCGTGGTCTTCATCTTCACGGACATTATAGTGTGCGACGTCGGCCCGCCCTCACGGGATCCGCCATCGAGGGACCGCGGCAGGCGGGCTCGGCGGCGCCGGCGCCTCGCCGGCGCGCGCGCGCCGCTCGTAGACGACCCGCCCCCCGACGAGCGTGTAGAGCACCTTCGCCTCGAGCAGCCGCCGGGGTGCGCTCCGCCCCACCTCGACGAGATTGGTGTCGAAGACGGCGAGGTCGGCGAGCTTGCCCGGCGCGATCGTCCCCTTGCGGTCTTCCTCGAAGGCCGCCCAGGCGGGCGCCCGGGTGTAGGCGTCGATGGCTTCTTCGATCGTCAGGCGCTCCTCGGGAAACCACCCCCCGGCCGGCTCGCCCGCGAGGGTCTGGCGGGTGACGGCGGCGTAGAGGCCGTAGACCGGATTCAGGTAGTAGCGCGCCGCGTTGGTGCCCGGGCTGTCGCTGCCGAAGACGAGCACGGCGCCGGCCCCCTTGAGGCTCCTGAACGCGTAGGCGCCCTTGGCGCGCTCGGGGCCGATGCGTTCTTCCATCCAGCGCATGTCGTCCGCGACGTGATAGGGATTGACCTCGGCGACCAGCCGCAGCGCGCCGAAGCGCGGCAAGTCCTCCGGCCGGACGACCTGTGCGTGGATGACGCGCCACCGGTGGTCCGCGTCCACGAGCCCGTGCCGGGTCAGGACCTTCTCGTAGAGGTCGAGGAGGATCCGGTTGCCCTTGTCGCCGATGGCGTGGACGTGCGGGGGCAACCCGGTCTCGACGGCCTGCTCGAGCAGGCGCTCGAGGTTGCCCACGCCGAAGTCCGTGTACCGCTGGGTGGGCCGCATCGTGAGCGCGGCGCCCTCGGTGCCTTCCGGAAACATGATGTGGCGCGGGAACCCTTTGTTCCCCGGGTCGTGCCGGTACGGCTCGAAGAACAGCGCGCTGGAGTTGCCCATGATGCCGTCGACCCACGCCTTGTAGCCGATGAACTTCAGCCAGTCGTCGCCGAAGCCGCGCGTCACGCCCAGCGCGGCGACGTGGGCGACCTCTCCGAGCGGCGGGCGCAAGAGGATGCGCGCCGTGAGCTCGCCCCGCTGGCGCAGCGCCTGATAGGCGCGGAGCTGCGGCGCGCTCGTCAGGTCTTGCAGGCTCGTGACGCCGCTCTCGCGGGCCTCCTGCAGCACGGCGCGCAGGTGGACCAGGCGCTGCTCAAAGGAGATCGGCGGAATCACCCGGCGCACGAGGTCCGCGGCCGCGCCTCTCAACAGACCGGTCAGCCGCCCCTGGGCGTCCTTCACAATCTCGCCGCCCGGCGGCGGCACCGTCCGCTCGTCGATCCCCGCCGCCTCGAGGGCGCGCGCGTTGGCGAAGTACACGCTGCGGTCGAAGCGGTTGACGAACACGGGGTGGTCGGGGGTGATCGGGTCGATGTACGAGCGGTCGGGCAGGAAGGGACCCGCGCCGGCGCGGCCCGGGCCGCCAGGCTGTCCGGGCGAGCCCGGCGCCCACTGCTCGTACGCGCCCCAGTCCCCGCGCGTGATCCAGCTCCCTTTGGGCAACCGCGCCGCCGCCGCCCGGATGCGCTCGGCGAATTGCGCCGCGTCGTGCACATCCAGGAGGTTGACCCCGACGAGCAGGGCCCCGGTCGCGTCGATGTGCACGTGCGCGTCGTGGAACCCGGGCGAGACGAACGCGCCGCCCAGGTCGATCCGCCGGGTCGCTGGCCCCGCGAGCCGGGCCACCTCGGCGGTCGAGCCGACGGCGAGAATGCGGTCGCCCGCGACGGCCACGGCCTCCGCCCACGGCCGCGCCGGATCCACGGTGTAGACCCGACCGTTCAGCAACACCAGGTCCGCCGGCTGCGCCGCGGCCGCCGCCGCGACACCCCCGACCCACACCAGTACCAACAGGGCGCGCGTCATCTCCCCCCTCCGACGACAGACGCGGGGAGCATAGGCCGCCGCGGTCCCGCCGTCAACTGACGCGTTCGAGCCGGGCTGCCGAGTTTCCGTCGGCGGTCCGACCCCGTGTGCCGATCCTGGGCGGCATCGCTTTTGCGTCATAATGAAGCGCGAAGCGCCGGGGCCGACCGCGCGCGTCCCGTCGCGCGCGCGTGCGCGTGGGCCGTCCGCCGGTGCGTCCCGAGGAGCGTCCGTGCCAACCAGACCGTTCAATTCGTTCGAGATGGCTCAAGCGCAGTTCGACAAGGTGGCGGACGTGCTGGGCCTCGATCGGGCCACGCGCGATCTGCTGCGCGTCCCGATGCGCGAGTACCAGTTCAGCATCCCCGTCCGGATGGACGACGGCCGCGTCCAGGTGTTCCGCGGCTTCCGCGTGCAGCACAACGACGCCCGCGGGCCGAGCAAGGGCGGCATCCGCTTCCACCCGCAGGAGACGATCGATACGGTGCGCGCCCTCGCCATGTGGATGACCTGGAAGTGCGCCGTGGTCGACATTCCGCTGGGCGGCGGCAAGGGCGGGGTCGTCTGCGACCCCCACAACCTGAGTCTGCGCGAGCAGGAGGCGCTGTGCCGCGGGTGGGTGCGCCAGCTCGCGCGCAACATCGGCGCCGACATCGACATCCCGGCCCCGGACGTCATGACCACGCCGCAGCACATGGTCTGGATGCTCGACGAGCTCGAGGTCATCCGGGGTCACAAGGAGCCCGGCTTCATCACCGGCAAACCGGTCGGGCTCGGCGGGTCGCTCGGGCGGACGGAGGCGACGGGCTACGGCCTCGTGTTCGTACTCCGCGAGGCGCTCCGGGAACTGGGGCTGAACGCCGCCTCCACCCGTGCCAGCGTGCAGGGATTCGGCAACGTCGCGCAATACGCCATCGACCTGTACCGCCGGCTCGGCGGCACGGTGATCGCCGTCGCGTGCTGGGACCAGGAGGACCAGACGGCGTACACCTACCGGCGGATGTCGGGCATCGACCTGGAGGAGCTGCGGGGCATCACGGACCGGTTCGGCACCATCGACAAGCGGAAGGCTGAGCAGCTCGGCTACGAGCGGCTGCCGGGCGACGCCTGGCTCGAGCAGCCCGTGGACATCCTGATGCCCTGCGCGCTGGAGAACCAGATCAACGCCGACACCGTGGGGCGGATCGCGCCGACCGTCCGGATCGTCGCCGAGGGGGCCAACGGGCCGACCACGCCGGACGCCGACCGGGTGCTGCAGGAGCGCGGGGTGTTCGTGCTGCCGGACTTCCTCGCGAACGCCGGCGGGGTGACCTGCAGCTACTTCGAGCAGGTGCAGAGCAACACGAACTACTACTGGGAAAAGGACGAGGTCCTCGCCAAGCTGGACGTGAAGATGACGGGGGCCTTCGCGGCGGTCTACGACCTCGCCAAGCGGCAGCAGCTCTTCATGCGCGACGCCGCCTACATCATCGCGGTGAGCCGCGTCGCGCAAGCCTGCCGCGACCGCGGCTGGGTGTGAGCCGGCCGGCGACCCGCCCGGACGTCCCGCGGTTCGACCGCCGCTTCTTCGACGGGCGCGAGCGCTACACGATCATCGGCGAGGGCGCCTGCGGGGGCAAGGCGGCCGGGCTGCTGCGGATGCGCGACGTGCTGGCGCGCGCGTTCGACGCGGCGCGCTTCCCCGGCGTCGAGGTGGCGATTCCCACCTTGACGGTGATCGCCACCGACCACTTCGACCGGTTTCTCGCCGACAACCGCCTCGGGGACCTGGCGCGGTCGGACACCTCCGACGCCCGCCTGGCGCTCGCCTTCCAGCACGCGGACCTGCCCGTGGAGCTCCTCGGGGACCTGCGGGCGCTCATCGAGCAGGTCCACCAGCCGCTGGCCGTCCGCTCCTCGAGCCTCCTCGAGGATGCGCTCGCCCGCCCGTTCGCCGGCGTCTACGTCACGAAGATGATCCCCAACAACCAGCCGGACGCCGACACGCGCTTCCGCCGGCTGGTCGAGGCGATCAAGTTCGTCTACGCCTCGACGTTCTTCGCCGACGCCAAGCGCTACGTCCGGGCCGCCGGCCACACGATCGAGGACGAGCGCATGGCGGTGATCATCCAGGAGGTCGTCGGGCGCCGGCACCGCGACCGCTTCTATCCCGACCTCTCGGGCGTCGCGCGGTCGTACAGCTTCTACTGCACCGGCCCGGCGCGCCCCGAAGAAGGCGTCGTCACCCTCGCCCTCGGCCTCGGGCGCACCATCGTGGACGAAGGCATCGGGTGGAGCTACTCGCCGGCGCACCCGGCGGTCCCCCCGCCGTACACCCTCGACCAACTGCTGGAACAGACGCAGACGACCTTCTGGGCCGTCCACATGGGCCCGCCGCCCGCCTACGACCCCATCAACGAGGTCGAGTACCTCGTGCGCGGCTCCCTGGCCGACGCGGAGGCGGACGGCACGCTCGCCCTGGTGGCGTCGACCTACGACGCCGGACGCGACCGCCTGACCCCCGGGGTGGCGGCCCGCGGCCCGCGCGTCCTCGATTTCGCGCCGCTGCTGGTGCTCGACGTCTGGCCGATCAACGCCGTGGTCCGCCACCTGCTCGAGGCGTGCGAGCAGGCCTTCGGCGGGCCAGTGGAAATCGAGTTCGCCGCGACCTTCGAACCCGACCGGGCCCGGGTCGGCTTCCTGCAGGTCCGGCCGATGGTCGTCCCCGGCGACCTCGTCGAGGTCACCGACGCGGACCTCGCCGCGCCCGACGCCGTCGTCACCTCCACGCGCGCGATGGGCAACGGCCGTTTCGCGGGCATCCGGGACATCGTCTACGTCCGGCCGGAGCGGTTCGAGGCGCGGATGACGCCGGTCATCGCCGACGAGATCGGGGCCCTGAATCGGCGGTTGAGCGACGAAGGGCGGCCCTATCTGCTGGTCGGCTTCGGCCGCTGGGGGAGCGTCGACCCGTGGTTGGGCATCCCCGTGCCCTGGGCCCAGATTGCGGGGGCCCGGGGGCTCGTGGAAGTGTCGGCGGCAGCCATGAACGTCGAGCTCAGCCAGGGCTCGCACTTCTTCCACAATCTCTCGAGCTTCCAGGTCAGCTACTTCGCCGTGCGCCCCGAGGCCGGCGACCGCCTCGCCTGGGAGTGGTTGCAGGCCCAGCCCGCCGAGACGGAGACGGCGTACGTCCGGCACGTGCGCCTCGACCGCCCGCTCGTCGTGAAGGTCGACGGGCGGTCGGGCCGGGGCGTCGTCCGCGCGGGCGACCCGGGCGTGGCGGATTCCGACGCGCCGCCCCGAGCCTGACCCCCGCCGGCTTGCGGCCGTGCTCCGGCCGGTGCAGGATGGAAGCGAGGGGGGCCCAGCCATGGCCGTCGCCGACGGGTCCGTCGACAAGATTCTGGTCGCGCTGCGGGAGCGCGCCAAAGAACTCAACTGCCTGTACAACGTCCACGAGATCCTGAATCGACCGAACGCGTCGATTGACGATGTGTGCCGGGCGCTGCTCGATGTGCTGCCCCGCGGCTGGCAGTATCCGGCCGACTGCTGGGCACGCATCACGCTCGAAGGCACCCTCTACCAGCCGCCGCAGGCCTCGCCGACCCCGTGGGTGCAGCGCGCGGCCGTCATCGTCCAGGGCCAGCCGGTCGGGGCGGTCGAGATTTTCTACACGCGGCAGATGCCGCGAGCCGACGAGGGGCCGTTCCTCAAGGAGGAGCGGCGGCTCATCGACACGATCGCCGAATGGCTCGCGCACTTCCTGATGGAGCGGCGGCTCCAGGCGACGCTCCGCAGTTGGGCGGCGGCGCGAGAGATCGTCCGGCCCGACGCGCGGCGCGAGTGGTGGGTCATCATCGAGTTCTTGCGGAAGACCGACCACCACCTCCTGGCGCGCCTCGGCCGCCGGATGGTCAACTACCTCTGCTGGAACGGGGTGCTGGAAGCACAACAGCTGCTGCAACGCTCGGCCTCGGACCTGCGGGACGCCGAGGGGGCGTGGGTCGACGACAACCGGCCGGTCGAGCGGCGGGGCCTGGACGACCTCCTCCGGGTGACCGACGATGCGTTCCGGATCGCCGCGCAGCACCTGAGCGAGTCGGAAATCGTCTCCTGCATCGAGCAGTGGATCAAGGACGACAAGTCGTCGTTCCTGCTCGAGGCGGTCGAGAACCAGGGCACGTCGGTCACCGAGATCGCGGAGGCGCTCGAGCGCTACCACCAGCTCGCGCTGCAGGAGCGCGAGCTGTCGCGGCCGATCCAGATCGGCCTCCGGGTGTCCTTGACGCGGCGACTCCTGACCGACAGCGTGGCGTTCATCAACACGGCGCGGCACTTCCTCGAGGTCCGGGATTTCCACGAGGTCCTCCGCCACGTGATCGCGCCGTCGTCCAGCCACGGCAAGCTGGGCGGCAAGAGCGCCGGGTTGCTCCTCGCGTCGCAGATCGTGCGGAAGACCCAGGAGTACGCCGACACGCTCGGCGACATCAAGGTCCCGCGCACCTGGTATATTCCGTCGGACGGCCTGCTCCACTTCGTCGCCTACAACCATCTCGAGGACGTCTACAACCGGAAGTACCTCGAGGTCGACCAGATCCGCCGCGAGTACCCGCACATCGTCCAGGTCTTCAAGCACTCGCAGTTCCCCCCGGAGCTGCTGACGGGGCTGGCCGCGGCGCTCGATGACTTCGGGGATCGGCCGCTCATCGTGCGCAGCTCCAGCCTCCTGGAAGACCGCATGGGGTCGGCCTTCTCGGGCAAGTACAAGAGCCTGTTTCTGGCCAATCGGGGCACGCGGGCCGAGCGCCTGGCGGCGCTCACGGACGCCATCGCCGAGGTGTACGCGTCGGTCTTCAGTCCCGACCCGATCGAGTACCGGGCGGCGCGGGGGCTGCTCGATCTCCACGAGGAGATGGGCATCATGATCCAGGAGGTGGTGGGGACCCCGGTCGGCCGCTACTTCCTGCCGGCCTGGGCCGGCGTCGCCTTCAGCCACAACGAGTTCCGGTGGTCCGCGCGGATCCGCCGCGAAGACGGGCTCGTGCGCCTGGTGCCCGGTCTCGGCACGCGCGCCGTCGACCGCGTGCCCGACGACTACCCCGTGCTCATCGCCCCGGGCCAGCCGGGCCTGCGGGTCAACGTCACGGTGGACGAGATCGAGCGCTACTCGCCGCGCAAGGTCGACCTGATCAACCTGGAGACGCGCCGCTTCGAGACGGTCGACGTCGCCGCGCTCGTGCGCGAGTACGGCCGGGCGGTGCCGGGGCTCGGGCACATCGCGTCGCTCATCGGCCGGGACGGGACGCTGCGCCCGATCGGGTTCGACTTCGACCCCTCGCGGGACCGCGTCGTGGTGACCTTCGACGGCTTGATCGCGACGACTTCCTTCATCCCGCGGATGCAGGCGCTGCTGCGGGTGCTGCGGGAGCAGATGGGGGGCCCGGTCGACATCGAGTTCGCTTCCGACGGGCGCGACTTCTACCTGCTCCAGTGCCGGCCGCAGAGTTTCGCCGAGGACGCCGCGCCGGCGCCCATCCCGCGGGATCTGCCGCCCGACCGCCTCCTGTTCGCCGCGCGGCGCTACGTCTCGAACGGCCGGGTGCCCGAGATCACGCACGTCGTCTACGTCGACCCCGAGCGCTACGCCGAGCTCGGCAGTTTGAGCGAGCTGCGCGACGTGGGCCGGGCCGTGGGCCGCCTGAACAAGCTCCTGCCGAAGCGGCGGTTCATCCTGATGGGCCCGGGGCGCTGGGGCAGCCGTGGCGACATCCGGCTCGGGGTGAGCGTCGGCTACGCGGACATCAGCCACACGGCCATGCTCATCGAGATCGCCACGCGGCGCGGCCAGTACGTTCCCGACCTCTCCTTCGGCACGCACTTCTTCCAGGACCTCGTCGAGTCGGCGATCCGCTACCTCCCCTTGTTTCCGGACGACGACAGCCGGCTCAACGTGACGTTCCTGCGCGAGGCGCCGAACTTGCTGGCCGACTTGCTGCCCGAGTACCGCCACCTGGACTCGGTCCTGCGCGTGGTCGACGTCCCGCGGGCGACCGGGGGTCTGGTGCTGCGGGTGCTGATGAACGCGGACCTGGACGAAGCGGTCGGCGTGTTCACCGCGCCCGCGGCGGAGGTGTTCGTCGACACACGCCGCCTCGAGGAGCCGGTCGCGGAGGACCACTGGCGGTGGCGGCTGCGCATGGCGGAGCGCATCGCGGCCGAGGCCGACCCGGTCCGCTTCGGCATCCGGGGCCTCTACGTCTTCGGGAGCACGAAGAACGCCACGGCGGGTCCCCGCAGCGACATCGACCTGCTCGTCCACATCGACGGGTCGCCCGAGAAGCGGCGGGACCTCGAACTGTGGCTGGAGGGCTGGAGCCGCTGTCTGGCCGAGCTGAACTATCTGCGGACCGGCTACCGGAGCGACGGCCTGCTCGACGTCCACTTCGTGACCGACGCCGACATCGCCGCCCGCACGAGCTACGCGGCGAAGATCGGGGCGGTCACCGACGCGGCCCGGCCTCTGCCGCTCGGCGGCGGGACACCGGGGCCCGAGCTCGGCGCGCGGCGGCCGTGACTCACAGCAGCTCCCGGGTGGCCGCCTCGGGGTGCGCCGGGTCGAACCGCACGAGGGCCAGCTCCGGCCCGTCGTGCGCCGCCGACAGCGCCCAGGTCCGCCCGATCGCCTCCCGCCAGGCCCCGGTGATCCGCGCCGACTCGTGCACGTGGCCGTGCAGCGTCACGCGCGGCTGGCGCGCCTCGATGAACCGGCGAACCGCCACGCTGCCCACGTGCACGTCGACCGGCGCGTGGTCGACCCGCCGGTGGTCGAGGGCCGCGCGGTCCAGCGCGGTCCGATACGGCGGCGTGTGGAACAGGACGATCGTGCGGTCCAGGTCGCCGGCCGGCACGAGCGCGTCGAGGTCGGCGGCGATCGTGCGGCGGCGGATCTCGGCCGGGTCGACGGCGACGCTCCGCCGCCCCTCCTCGGGCGGCACGCAGCCGGGGTCGACGTAGCGCGAGACGTCGTAGACTTCCCAGTCCTTCAACTGGAACGGGGTCGGCGGCACGCACGCGTAGCCGTAGACCATCCACGCGCCCCAGGCAACCCCGCGGCCGTGCAGGTACTCGAGCAGCCCCTCGGCTTCGAGGCGCCGGAGCGCGGCTTCTTCGACCCGCGGGTCGTCGTTGCCCAGGATCGCGAACACGCGGGGGTACGCGGCGCCCAGGCGCCCGCGCAGGGCGGCGAGGCGCGGCTGCAGCGCCCGCTCCACGAACGAGCCGCCGCGCAGCGACCACGCGTGCGGCAGCAGGTCGCCCCCGAGGAAGACCGCCGCGGGCCGCTCCCGGGCCACGGCCGACACGAGCTTGTCGTAGCGGTCCGCGCGACCGTGCAGGTCCGAGACGAAAAAGCCGATTGCCGCGGCGGCCGCCCGCGCCTCCATGTCACTCCGCAGCCGCGCCGGGCTTGAAAATCACGCCCTCGTGGCGCTTCCCGTTCATCTTGACGATCACCGGGTCGCGGAAGCGGAGGTGCCGCACCGCCGCGCGCTCGCGCACGGCCGGCTGCGCCGCCAACCAGGCCCAGTCGACCATCCCCTCGCCCGCCTCCGGGTTCACCGTGAAGTAGCCCACGTTCGACGCGACCAGGTTCTGGAAGAAGTGGGTCCCCTGGGAGGGGGTGACGCGGAAATCCCGGAACCCGGCTTCCACGATGACCCGCGCGTTCGCGATTTCGTCCCACCCCACCGGGATGCCGAGCAACGGGTCCGAAGAGCCCCAGCGCCCGACGCCGATGAGCACGTAGGGGACGCCCTCGGCGTGCAGCATCGCGTTGAGGCGCGCCACCTCCCGCGCCACCTCCACGCTCCGCGCGCGGTCGAAGCGCGCGGCGTCGACCACCACGACGTCGCGCACGTGGTCGATCCGGCCGTGCCCCAGCACCGCCGTGCTCCGGCAGAGGACCGCCGCGGGGTCCACCTGTCCCACGTCGAGGTCCGTCAGGTCTCGCGCGAGCGCGACAGGACGGAGCTGGAGGAACCCGAACTCCCGGAGGCCGGCCGGTGGCCCCGACAGCCTCACGGCGAACTCGATCTCGACCGGCGTGCTCGTGGCGTGAGCCCCGATCTCGAGCAGCAGCGACAGCACCTCGGCCAGCGGAAACAGCCCGTGCTTGAGGAGGGGGGCGAGGGTCACCCCGCGCACGCCGGGCCGGCTCACGCCGTCGTAGAGGGCGTCGTTTTCCGGCGAGTAGGTCGACGCCACGGCCGCGAGGGTGCCGTCCGCCTCGGCGGCCTCCAACCCGTAATACTGGACGGCGGCGGCGTGCCCGTCGACCGCGTCGCCGCCGAGCCGCAGCGCGTAGAAGCCGCGCTGCGCGTTCTGCACTGCGGCGCGCGCGGACGGGAACTGCACCAGGTGCTGTGGATACCGCGGGCAGAACCGGACGCACACGTCGCCCTCGACGACCGCTTCCCCGAGCCCCAGCGCCGCCGCCGCGATGCCATCGTCGGCCCGCATCGGCCCGACCGGGTAGAAGTTGTGCGACCGCGCGACGCCGGACACGTCGGGATAGAAGCGTTCGCCGTGCCGCGCGCCCACCACCTTCTGGACGATGACGGCCATCTTTTCCTCTTCGAGGCGGTAGGGCGACGCGGCCAGGTAGGCCTTCGCCCGGCGGCTGAACGTCGAGGCGTACACGCGGCGCACCGCGGCGAGCAACTGCGACAACCGCACCTCCAGACTCGGGTGATCGTTCGGGAGCATCCACGTGTCGTAGACGCCGGCGAACGGCTGGTACTGCGAATCCTCGAGCAGGCTCGACGACCGCACGGCGAGCGGGTAGGTGGCGCGCTCGAGGAAGGCCGCCAGGGCTTCCCGCACGTCGCGCGCGAACTCGCCCGCCAGGAACCGCGCCACGAGCTCGTCGTCGTCCTCGCCGCTCATCGCCACGTCGCGCAGCGCGTTGGCGTCGAGGAACTGGTCGAAGACGTCGGAGCCGAGGATGACCCCCGGCGGCACCGCCACCTGGACCCCCGGGAACCGCCGCTCGAAGTCGTAGTCGGCCAGCATGAAGTTGACGAACGCCAGCCCGCGCGCCTTGCCCCCGATCGAGCCGCCGCCGATCCGGCACAACCCGAGGGTCGGGTCGAAGGTCGCCGGGTCGAAGTCGACGACCGTCGACCGGGCTTGCTGCCGGCGGTAGGCCTGGATGGACCCCACCAGCTCCCGGCGGAGGTCCTCGACGGTCGGAAAATCCGAGACCTTGCGCGGCCGCAGGTGGTGCGCCAGGGCGAACTCGGTGCGGGCCTTCAGCCAGTTGGAGAAGTGGTTCCGCTCGGCGTGGTAGGCGATGCTCTCGGCCGGGACCACCTGGAGCAGTTCCTCGAGCGACTTGAGGTCCTTCGCCTGCGCGACGAACGTGCCGTCGGGCCGGCGGAACACGAAGTCACCGAACCCGAAGTACTCGTTCATGAACCGCCGGAGCTGGTGCAGCAGGGTGGGCGACCCCTTCAGGAGAAACGAGGCCCCGACCGCCCGCGCCAGCGCCTCGTTCTCGGGCCGGCCGGACTGGAGCATGATGGGCACGTCCGGCTGCCGCGCCCGCACCGCGCGGGCGAACGCCACGCCCGCCTCCGGCGTCAAGCGGCCGTCGCGGGGGAACTCGATGTCGGAGATGACGCCCAGGATGTTCGTCTCGTACTGCTCGAAGTAGCGCCACGCTTCCTCGTAGGTTCCGCACAGCAGGATCTTCGGCCGCGCCTTGATCCGCATCAGCTTGTGGGACAGGTTCACCCCCTCGGGCGCGAGGCTGTGCGAGTGGCGCAGCAACTCGGTGTAGATGACCGGCAGGTACGACGAGTAGAACCGCACGCTGTCCTCGATGAGCAGGATCGCCTGCACGCCCATCTCGCCGGTGTCCACCGCCACGTTCAGCTTGTCCTCGACGTACATGACGATGGCGAGCAGAATCCGGGCGTCGCCCTGCCAGAGGAACACGCGGTCGACCTCGGCGATCTCGCCCGTCGCCGCGGCGCGCGTCACGTCGCGGGCGTCGTAGGCCAGCGCCACGACCGGCACGGACAGCCCCGCCGCCCGCACGGCGCGGCCGAGCTCGGCCGCCGTCATGTCGCCGACCTGCATCGAGGTCAGGATCAGGTTGTGCCGCGGCTCGCGCTGGGCGACCCGCACCGCCTCCGCCCCGGTCGACACCCGCGTCAGCCCCGGGGTCTGCCGGAGATCCAGGCGCAGAAACTCGTTCAGGATGGCCTCGCCCAGCCGCCCGTCCTCGGCGAGAATGAACGAATCGTAGAGGGTCGAGACGAGCAGGATGTCGTGGACCCGGTAGGGCGAGAGGTCCTGGAAGCTCTGCAGGCGGCTGCCTGCCAGCAGCGATCGGCGGTCCGGACGCAGCTCGGACATGCGGGCGGGACCCGGCCCGCGCGCGGCGTCCGCCGCGGCGCGGGCCGCGTCCCTCTCGCCGATTCTACACAAGCCCCTGGTCGAGCATGGCGTCGGCGACCTTCACGAACCCGGCGATGTTGGCGCCGTTGACGTAGTTGCCCGGCGTCCCGTACGCCTCCGCCGTCTCGTAACACGCCTTGTGGATCGCCTTCATGATCCCTTGCAGCCGGCGGTCCACCTCCTCGCGCGACCAGCTCAGGCGCATGCTGTTCTGCGCCATCTCGAGGCCGGAGGTCGCCACCCCGCCGGCGTTGGCCGCTTTCGCGGGCCCGAAGAGGATCCGCGCGTCCAGGAACTGCCGGATGGCCTCGAGCGTGCTCGGCATGTTCGCCCCTTCGGTCACGACGTACACGCCGTTGCGGAGCAGGTTCGCCGCGTCCTTGGCGTTGATCTCGTTCTGCGTGGCGCTCGGAAACGCGCAGTCCGCCTTGTGGTTCCAGAGCGGGTTGTAGTCGAGGTGCGGGTCCACCGGGGTGTAGACCACCCCCTTGAACTTCTCGGCGTACTCCTTGATGCGCCCCCGCCGGACGTTCTTCAACTCGAAGACGAACTGGAGCTTCTCGCGGTCGATCCCCGCCTCGTCATAGATGTAGCCGTTCGAGTCGGAGAGCGTCACGGGCTTCGCGCCCATCTCGATCAGCTTCTCCACGGTGTACTGCGAGACGTTGCCGCTGCCCGACACCAGACACACCTTGCCCTCGAGGGTCTGCCCGCGCGTCGCCAGCATCTCCGCCGCGAAGTACACGGCGCCGTAGCCGGTCGCCTCGGGGCGGATGAGCGAGCCGCCCCAGTTGAGCCCCTTCCCCGTCAGGACCCCGGTGAACTCGTTCATCAGGCGCTTGTACTGCCCGAAGAGATACCCGATTTCGCGCCCGCCGACCCCGATGTCGCCCGCCGGCACGTCCGTATCCGGCCCGATGTGGCGGAACAGCTCGGTCATGAAGCTCTGGCAGAACCGCATGACCTCGTTGTCGCTCTTGCCCTTCGGGTCGAAATCCGACCCGCCTTTGCCGCCGCCCATCGGCAGCGTCGTGAGCGAGTTCTTGAAGACCTGCTCGAAGGCCAGAAACTTCAGAATGCCCAGGTTCACCGACGGGTGGAACCGCAGCCCGCCCTTGTACGGCCCGATCGCGCTGTTCATCTGGATGCGGAACCCGCGATTGACGTGCACCTCCCCGCGGTCGTCCTGCCACGGCACGCGGAACATGACGACGCGTTCGGGCTCGACGATCCGCTCGAGAATCTTCGCCCGGCGGTACTCGGGCCGCCGCTCGAGCACGAGGTCGAGCGACTCGAGCACCTCCTGGACGGCCTGGTGGAACTCCGGCTCGCCGGGGTTTTTCGCCCGGACGAGGGCCATCACCTCTTTGACGTACCCGGACCCCCTGATGTCGACATCTGCCACTGCCATGTGAAGCCTCCTTGGAGAAGATGAACCGCGACTGACGGAAATCCGGCGGCGGGTCGCCGGCCCCGCCGCACGGGCCTGGCGAACCGGCACTTGCCGGCCCGGCCGAAGCGGTCCGCCCGTTCGGAGCCCGAGCCGCTTTCACAAAGCAAGCCAAAGCCTGGCCCCAGCGGACGGCTGGAGCCGCATGATCCCGATTGGCGGGTCCGGTGGTCAGCCCTCGATTCGGAACGCGACAAGCTGTCGAGCCGCCCCTCCTGGCGTGGACGCGGCCACCTCCACGAGGTATTCGCCGACGGGGAGGCTCGCCAGAGGGATTTCGGTCTGGTACGTCGTCCCGCTCCCGACGCTCTCGATGGCGAGGTCGAGCATGGCGTCGCCGCGCCGGTTGAGCAAGCGCGCCGCGACTGCGGGCGTCGTCTCCCCGGGCCCGTAGGCATCGAAGCGGACGAGCACCCGCTCGCGGCGGCTGAATGCCCGGGCGACGGTCGGGACGGCGCCGGGGTCGCGCCGCATCGCCTGGAGCTCCCGCGGCGTCAGGGCGCGCAGGACGCGCGGCGTGCTCAACTGGACGTCGGGGCCGGTGAAGTCCGGCACCACGAGCTCGCGCCGCTCGCTGTCGAGGACGTGGCCCGCGGCGTTCTCGACCGAGAGGCGCAACTGGAGCGGCCCGGGTGGAACTTCGAACGTGACGGCGGCCCCGCGCGGTACGGGTGGGGCCGCGCCCGCGGACGGCAAGGCCTGCACCGCTCCGTGGAAGTACGGCTCGGCCGCCTCGCCGCTCGCCACCACCCATACGCGCGCGGGATCCCGTGTGGCGTCGCGGGGCTCGCCCGGGCGCGGCGGAATCGGCTCCCAGACGAACTGCACCTGCGTGCGCCCGCCCTCGCCCCGGGCCAGCCCGACCCACGTGCGCGCCACGCGGCTGCGCGGCGGCTGCGCCGCGTCGGCGAGCGCCGCGAGGGCGCGCTCGAT
>CAYZKQ010000057.1:0-17374 GCA_964478975.1 uncultured Vicinamibacterales bacterium
AGCGCGCTTGCTACCGATGGCGCTCGCGCTCGCGGCCGCGCGGGCGCGCGTGAACCGCCTGCAGCGACTGGAGGATCGTGCGCGATGAAGGTCGTCCTCTACAACCCGCGCGCCGTGTTCTTCACCATGCCCCTCGCCCTCGTGGCGGTCGGCTCGGCGGTCGACCGCGCGCGCCACCGCGTCGTCCTCGTCGACGGCCGCCTCGAGCGCGACCCGGCCGCGCGCGTCGTGGCCGAGGCCGCCGACGCCGACTGCCTGGGCGTGACGGTCCTGACCGGCGCACCGATTCGCGACGCCCTCCGCGTCTCGCGCGCGGTGAAGGCGGCCCGCCCGGACCTGCCCATCGTCTGGGGCGGCTGGCACCCGTCGTTGTTCGCCGCGGACTGCCTCGAAGAGCCTGCGGTGGACGCGGTGGTCGCCGGCCAGGGCGAACAGACGTTCCGGGAGCTGCTCGACCGGCTGGAGGCGGGCGGCGACCTCGCGGGCTGCGCCGGCACCGCGTATCGACACGCCGGCGCGGTCCGGGTCAACCCGCCGCGGGCGATGGCGGACCTGAACCGGCTGCCACCCCACGACTACGCGCTCATCGACGTCGAGCGGTATTTCGCGATGAAGGGGCGGCGGCAACTCGACTACGTCTCGTCCCAGGGCTGCCGCTTCCGGTGCGGGTTCTGCGCCGACCCGTTCGTGTACGGCCGTGCCTGGACCGGGCTCGAGCCCGCGCGCGTCGTCGACGAGCTCGCCGGGCTCGAGGCGCGCTACGGCATCGAGGAGGTCGCGTTCCAGGACGAGACGTTTTTCACGAGCGCCCGCCGCGTCGACGCGATCTGCGAAGGCTTCCTCGCGCGCGGCGTGCGCTTCACCTGGACGGCGACGCTCCGCGCCGACCAGGCCTGCCGCCTGGACGACGCGGGGTTCGCCAAGGCCGCGGCCGCCGGCTTGCGGCGCGTCATGGTGGGCGTCGAGTCCGGCTCCCAGCGCACCCTCGACTGGATGACGAAAGATCAGACCGTCGAGCAGGTGCTCGTCGCGGCCGAGCGCTGCACCCGCCACGGCCTCGCCGCCATCTTCAACTTCATCGTCGGCCTGCCCGACGAACCCGCGGACTCGCTCGAGGCGACGCTCGCGCTCGTCAAGCGCCTGCGGGCCATGCACCCGGCGTTCGAGACGCCCGTCTTCTTCTACCGCCCCTATCCCGGGAGCGCGATCGCCGAACGGGCGCGCGCGGCGGGCTACGCGCTGCCCCGCGGGCTCGACGGGTGGGCGGCGTTCGATTACGTCGACGGCGGCAGCCCCTGGCTGACCCCGGCCCAGCGAGAGCGGGTCGAGCGCCTGGTGTTCTACGCGCGGCACGCGGGGCGCACGGAGTTCTGGCGCCGGCCGCTCGCGGCGGTCGCCCGGTGGCGCTGCGCACGCGACGTCTACGCGTTTCCGATCGAGAAACGGATCGTCGAGTGGCTCCGCCCGCCCGCGCGGCGGTCGTGAGGCCGGGGAGGAGAGCGGCGAGCAGCCCGGCGCGCGCAGCGATCGGCGAGGCGGTCGGCCCCGCCCACGAGGACCGCATGGACCTGTTGCTGGTGCACCCGTATTTCCTCGCGGAGGATCCGCCGGAGCAGGCGGTGATGAAGCCGTACGCGCCGCTCGGCCTGCTGTATCTGTCCTCGCACCTCAAGCAGCGCGGGTTCGCCGTCGGCGTGTTCGACGGCACGTTCCGAACGCGCGCGGACTGGCGGGCGACGCTCGCGCGCGAGCGGCCGTCGGTCGTGGGGTTCTACTGCAACCTCACGACGAAACGGACCGCCCTCGAGCTGATGCCGGAGTGCCGCCGGCTGGGCGCGCCGGTCGTCGTGGGCGGGCCCGACCCGCCGGCGTATGCCGAGGCGTATCTGGACCACGGCGCGGACGTGGTGGTCGTCGGGGAAGGCGAACACACGCTCGAGGCACTCGTCCCCCGGCTGCTGGCCGCGCCGGCGAAGCGGGACCTCGCCGACGTGGCGGGGCTCGTCTACCGGGACGAGTTCGGGCGAATCGTCCGCACGCCGCCCCGCCCGCTCATCGCCGACCTCGACGCGCAGCCGCCGCCCGACCGCGACGCGATCGACCTGCACGCCTACTTGAACGCCTGGCGCGGGCGCCACGGGCAGGGCGCCCTGTCGCTCGTGACGGCCCGCGGATGCCCGTACACCTGCGCCTGGTGCAGCCGATCCGTCTTCGGCGAAACCCACCGGCGGCGGTCGCCCGCGCGCGTGGCCGACGAGGTCCAGCTCCTCGTCGACCGCTACCGGCCGGACCTGCTCTGGTACGCCGACGATGTGTTCACGATCCACCACGGCTTCATCGCGAAGTACGCCGACGAGCTGGCCCGGCGCGGCCTCGCGGTGCCGTTCGAGTGCATCTCGCGGGCCGACCGCCTCAACGAACCGGTGGCCGACGCCCTCGCGCGCATGGGGTGTGTCCGGGTGTGGCTCGGGTCCGAGAGCGGTTCCGACCGGGTGCTCGCGGCGATGGACCGCGGCGTCACGGCCGCGCAAGTACAGCACGCCGCCCGCCTGCTGCGCGAACGGGGCATCGCGGTCGGGCTGTTCGTCATGCTGGGCTACGAGGGCGAAGACGAAGCCGACCTCGACGCGACGGTCGACCACCTCAAGCGCGTGGCGCCGGACGTCTTCCTCACGACGGTGGCCTACCCGATCAAGGGCACGCCGTACTACGCCCAGGTCGAGGGCCGCCTCGTCCCGCGCGGGTCCTGGGCGGAGACGACCGACCGCGACCTGGGCGTCGCAGGCCGGCACAGCCGCCGCTACTACCGGTTCGCGCGCCGCTGGATGACGAGCGAGGTCTCACGCGCTCGGTACTGGCGCGAGGGGCGCTACCTGCGCGCGGTCCGGTCGGCCGTGGGCGCGACCGCAGGCCGCCTGGGCATGGCCCTCACGCGGCACGAGCGAGAGGCATGATCGTCCTGCTCAACCCGTGGAGCACGCCGTCGAAGAAGACGCCGCTGCCCATGTCGCTGCTCGCCCTCGCGTCGGTGCTCGAGGGGGAAGCCGACTACACGATCGTCGACGGCAACGTGGTGGCGGACCCGGCCGCCGCCATCCTCGACCACGCGCGCGGCCGGCGCCTCACGGCGATCGCCGTCACCGTCATGCCCGGGCCCCAGCTCGCCCACGCGGTCTCGGCGACCCGGCGGCTCAAGGCGGCGCGGCCGGACGTGCCGGTCATCTGGGGCGGCTACTTCCCCACCCAGCACGCCGACGCCTGCCTGCGGGACCCGAGCGTCGATGTCTGCGTGCTGGGCCAGGGCGAAGCGACCTTCCGCGAGCTGGCGGCCGCGCTCGACCGTGGGGGATCGCTGGAGGGCATCGCCGGCCTGGCGTATCGGGACGGCCAGCGGGTGCGCCGGACCGCGCCGCGGCCCCTGACCCCGCTCGACGCCCTGCCCGACTGGCCGTACCACCGCGTCCCCATGGCGCGCTACCTGCACCGCCACTACCTCGGCGAGCGCGTCACGGCGCATCACTCGTCGTTCGGCTGCCCCTTCGCCTGCGCGTTTTGCGCCGCCGTGCCCATGTCGAACCGCCGCTGGGTGGCGCAGTCGCCGGCCCGCGTCGCCGCGATCCTGGCGCGGCAACAGGCCGCCTACGGCGTCGACGCCGTGCAGTTCCACGACATGGACTTCTTCATCTCGGAGCCGCGCGCCGCCGAGATCGCCGAACGCCTCACCCCCCTCGGCCTCGCGTGGTGGGCCCTCGGCCGCGTCGACGAGCTCGTCCGGTACCGCGACGCGACCTGGCGCGCCCTCAAGGCGAGCGGGCTCAAGATGGTCTTCTGCGGCGCCGAGTCGGGGTCGGACGAGGTCCTGGCCCGGATGAACAAGGGCGGACACGCCAGCGCGGCCCTCACGCTCGAGCTCACCCGGCGCCTGCGCGAGTACGGAATCGTCCCCGAGTTTTCGTTCGTGCTGGGCAACCCTCCGGACCCGGCGGAGGATGCCGAGCGGACGCTGGCGTTCGTACGGCGGGTCAAAGCGGTGAACCCCGCCACCGAGATCGTGCTCTACACCTACGCGCCGGTGCCCGCCGACGGTCCGCTCGCCCGCGACGCCTACGCCCACGGGTTCCGCTTCCCCGAAACTCTCGAGGAGTGGCTGAGCCCGCCGTGGCGGGCCTTCGCGCTCCGGCGCGACCCCAGGACCCCGTGGCTCGACCGCGGGTGGCGCACCAAGGTGCGGAACTTCGAAAGCGTGCTGCACGCCTACTACCCGACGGTCACGGACCCCCGCCTGACGCGGGCCAAGCGGGCGCTGCTGCGGGTGCTGTCGAGCTGGCGGTACCGGTTCGAGCGGTACGGGTGGCCCTTCGAGCTGCGTCTCTGCCACCGCCTGTTCCACTACCAGCGCCCGGAGACCACGGGATTCTGAGGAGGGTCGCGATGTGGGAGCGCCCGGCGCACGACGACGACCGGCGAGCGCCGCGCGCGGCGGGCGGCGGGGAGGCGCGGTGGCGCCCGTTCCGGGGATGGTGGCGGCGATGGCGGCGGCGTGGCAAACCGCTGGAGGCCGCCGCCGCGTATGCCCTGTGGGCACCGGCTTATCCGCCGCACGCGCACACGCCCTTGATGGCGATCGAAGAGCGCGCCGTGCTCGCGCTCCTCCCGGACGTCGCGGGGCGCCGGGTGCTCGACCTCGGCTGCGGGACCGGCCGATACACCTGCCTGCTCGAGGCCCGCGGGGCTCGCGTCGTGGGCCTCGACCGCTCGGCGGAGATGCTCGGCCGCGCCTGCGGCGGCGCGCGGCGGCTGATCCGCGGCGACGCCCGGGCGCTCCCCCTCGCGTCCCGGGCCGTGGACCTCGTGGTCTGCGCCCTGATGCTAGGGGACGTCGCGGAGCTGGAGGTGGTGCTCGCCGAAATCGCCCGCGTGCTCGCACCCGGCGGTTGGGCGGTGTACTCGGACCTGCACCCGGTCGGCCGGGCCCTCGGGTGGCGCCGCGGGTTCCAGGACGCAGCGGGACGGCGATGGTTCGTGCGCCACCACGTCCATACCCTCCGCGACCATGTCGCCGCGTGCCGGCGCGCCGGCCTGGAGATCGAGCGGATCGCCGAGCCGGCCATCGACGTCGACCACCCCGACCGGGGGCGTCCGGCGGCCCTGGTGATCCGGGCCAGGCGGCGGTGATCCCATGCGCTGGAGCGCGACGCGCGCGGCGATGCCGGTGTGGACGGTGCTGGGGCGGGCGCGGCGGGGGCTGGCCTTCGTCGGCGCGACCGTCCTGCGACCCGACGGGACGCTCGGGTCGCGCCTCCGTGTCGCGGGGCGCCGCGTCGCCGCCCTCGACGGCGCGCCGGGCCGGCGCGACCTCGTGGTCGACTGCCGCGGCGCGATCGTGGTGCCCGGCTTCGTGAACGCGCACGACCACCTCGAGCTCAACAGCTTCGGCCAATTGAAGTGGCGCCCGCGCTACGACAACGTGCGCGAGTGGATCGCCGACTTTCAGCCGGCGTTCGCGACCGACCCGGCGTTGCGGGCGAACCGGCCCGACACGCTCGACGACCGGCTCTTCGCGGGCCTGCTGAAGAACCTGCTCGGCGGGGCCACCACGGTGTGCCACCACAACCCGTGCTATCCCGCGCTGCGCAACGGCACCCCCGTGCGCGTGGTGCGCCGCATCGGGTGGAGCCACTCGCTCGGCGTCGACGGTCCGGCGGTCGCGGCGGCGCATCGCCGGACGCCGCGGCGCTGGCCGTGGATCGTGCACGCGGCCGAGGGCGTCGACGAGGAGGCCGCGGCCGAGTTCGGGGCCCTCGACGCCCTCGGCTGCGTGGGCCCGAACACCGTGCTCGTCCACGGCGTGGGCCTCAGGCCGGCCGACCGGCGGCGCGCGCTCGCTGCCGGTTGCGGGCTCGTCTGGTGCCCGTCCTCCAACCTGTTTCTCTTCGGCACGACAGCCGAGGTGCGTCCCTTCTCGGCCGGCGGCCGGCTCGCCCTCGGGACCGACTCGCGCCTGAGCGGCGAGGGCGACCTGCTGGACGAACTTCGGGCCGCTGCGGCCACCCGGCTGCTCGGGCCACGCGACCTGGTCCGGGCCGTCACGGCCGACGCGGCGGCGCTTCTCCGCCTCCGCCACGCTGGCGCCCTCGCGCCCGGCGCGCCGGCCGACGTGGTGGTGCTCGCCCCGCGCGCCGCCGACCCGTTCGAGAGCCTCGTCTCGTCCCGCCGCACCGACGTCCGGCTTGTCCTCGTCGGCGGGCGGCCCGCCGTCGCGGACCCGGACCTGGCCGACGTCTTCGAGGCGACCGGGGTCGAGCCTGTCGCCGCACGCCTCGACGGGGTGGCGAAGCTCGTCGCGGCCCCGCTCGCCGCGCGCGCCCGCGGGTCGAGCGTCCCCGAGCCCGGCTTCGAGGTCGAGCCGTGACGAGCCCGTTCGAGGTCGCCCGGCGGCTGCGGACCCGGCGGTCGCACCGGCTGCTCAGCCTCCCCATCCTCGCCCTGGAGGCCCACAGCGCGTGCGACTGCCGGTGCGTGATGTGCGACATCTGGAAGGCGAACGCGAGCCGGCGCGCGATCTCGCCGGACGACCTCGAGCGCCACCTGGCGTCCATCCGTCGCCTGCGGGTTCGCCGCGTCATGCTGACCGGCGGCGAACCGCTCCTCCACGCCGGCCTGCGGTCCCTCTGCGAACGCCTGAAGGCGCACCGGATCCGCGTAACGCTCGTGACGACGGGCCTGTTGCTCGCCCGCTGCGCCCCCGACCTCGCCTCCTGCATCGACGACGTCGTCGTCTCGCTCGACGGCGACCGGGCGCTGCATGACGCGATCCGACGGGTCCCCGGGGCGTACGACCGGATCGTCAGGGGCGTCGCCGCGCTGCGCGCCCACGCGCCGCACGTGCCGGTCGCGGCGCGGAGCGTCGTGCAGCGGCGCAATTTCCGGGCGCTCGTGCGGATCGTCCGCGCCGCGCGCGAAGCCGGCGTCGACCGCGTGTCGTTTCTGGCGGCCGACGTGACCTCGACCGCCTTCGGGCGGACGGCCCCGTGGGACGCACGCCGGCGCGCCGAGGTGGCCGTGGGCCCCGGCGAGATCGCCGAGCTGGAGCGGGCGGTGGAGGACCTGATCGCGACGTGCGCGACCGAGATCCGGTCGGGCTTCGTCGCGAACACTCGCGCGTCGCTGCGCCGGATCGTCGCCTACTACCGGGCCCTCGCCGGCCTGGGCGAGTGCCCCCCGCCGCGCTGCAACGCGCCGTGGGTCTCCGCAGTCCTGGAAGCCGACGGGACGGTACGTCCCTGCTTTTTCCACCGCGCGTACGGGCGGACTGACGACGGCCGCGCGCTCGCCGACGTGCTCAACGCCCCGGAGGCCATCGAGTTCCGCCGCCGGCTGGACGTCGCTCGCGACCCCACGTGCCGCCGGTGCGTCTGCTGGCTGAAGCTCCCGCCGTGGGCCGACGGGTAACCGCGCCTCGGCGAACACCCGTCAGGGCTCATCGAGCAAGCCCGCCTGGCGGGCGACGCGAATGAGCTCCACCCGGCTGCGGATCCCCAACTTCTCGTTGATGTGGGAGCGGTGGGTTTCGACCGTCTTGACGCTGATGAACAGCTTGGCGGCGATTTCCTTGTTGGCATACCCCTGCGCCGCCAGTTTCAAGACTTCGACCTCGCGGCTGGTCAGGCCCCGGAGCCCTGCGCGCGGCGCCTGCGGCGCGGTCGCGTGCGGGGGCTCGAGGAGGGCCGCGCCCATCGCGGGGTCGACGTAGCGTCCGCCGGCGGCGACGGCCCGGATGGCCGCCAGGAGCTGGCTCTCGGCCGATTTCTTCAGCACATAGCCTGCGGCGCCCAGCTTCATGGCTTCCCGCAACAGCCTGACGTCCTGGTGCATCGTCAGGAGCAGGACTCGGGTTTCGGGCGCGCACGCGGCCAGCGATCGCACCACGTCGAGGTGCTCGTTGCCCGGCATCGTGACGTCCAGCAGCACGACATCGGGCCGGGCCGCCGCACAGATGGCCAGCGTCTCCTGGCCGGTGCCGGCTTCCCCCACGATGGTCAGGTCGGCTTCGGCGTCCAGCAGGGCCCGCAGCCCCGCGCGCACGACGGCGTGGTCGTCAGCGAGAACGAGGCGGATCACGCCTGGGCTCCGAGCGGCACTTCGACGAACACGGTGGTCCCCTGTCCCGGTTGGGACTCGATGGCCAGGCGCCCGTGGACGAGGGCGACGCGCTCCCGCATCCCGAAGATCCCCAGCCGTGACGGGACGGCGGTGCCCTCGCTCGGCGGCTCGTCGACCACGAACCCGCACCCGTCGTCTTCCACGAGCGCCACGAGCGTCTCGCCGCGACGCTCGAGCGCGACCGCCACCCGCGTCGCGCGCGCGTGGCGGGCGACGTTGGACAGCGCCTCCTGGACGATGCGGTACACGGCGATTTCCACGTCGCTCGAGATCGCCGCCCCGTCGAGACCCGAGATCTCGAAGTCCGTCTTGAGCCCGGTCCGCCGGCCGAAGTCCGCCAGGACACTCTCGATCGCCCCCACCAGCCCGAGGTGGTCCAGCACGTCCGGGCGGAGCTCGACCGCGATGCGGTGGATCTCGTCGAAGAGCCGCTGGACGAGGTCCCTGAGTTCGGCGAGAAGCGGGGCGATCTCGGGCGGCAGCGCGGGCAGGTCCTGCAGCCGGCGCAACCGCACGAGCACCACCGTCAGGAGCTGGCCCACCTCGTCGTGGAGCTCCCGGGCCACGCGTTTGCGCTCCGCTTCCTGCGCCGCGAGCACCTGCGAGAGGAACTCGCCGCGCCGGGCTTCCTTGCGCCGCAGGTCCTCCCACAGGCGCAGGTTCTCCACGGCGAGGCCCACCTGGCGCCCCACGGACTCGAGCAGCGTCACCTCTTCGGGCGAGAAGCGCCGCGACGGTTCGCACGCGATGTTCAGCACGCCCAGCACGCGCTCGCGGGCCACCACGGGCACGCTGGCGTGACAGCCCACCCCGGCGGCCCCCAAGAGGCGCGCGCTCGCGCGGCCGCAGCGTGTCGCCAGATCGGGCGCGATGACGGTGCGGCCCGAGCGCATCACCTCCCGGCACACACACCTGCCCCGCTCGCAGGCCTGCTCGGCCTCGACAAAGCCCGGCGGCACGCCGGCCCACGTCAGCAGCTCCAGCCGGTCGTCTCCGTCGGCGGCGAGAAACACCCAACCGGCGCGTGCGTCCATCGCGCGCAACACGCGGTCGAGCGCCTCCCGCACGACCTCGCCCGCACTCCGGCCGGCCGCCGCGGCCACCGCTGTGGCCGTCAGGGCGCTCAGCTCGCGCACCCGGCGCACCAGCTCCTGGCGCGAGCGCGCCAGGCTCTCGACCATCGCATTCACCGCAACGGTTAGCTCCCCGACCTCGTCCTCGCTCCGGGGCGCCGCCCGGAGGCTGAGGTCGCCCCGGCTCACGGCGCGCGTGAC
Organism: uncultured Vicinamibacterales bacterium; assembly: GCA_964478975.1. Taxonomy (GTDB): domain Bacteria; phylum Acidobacteriota; class Vicinamibacteria; order Vicinamibacterales; family JAHECP01; genus CAYZKQ01. The sequence goes on from CAYZKQ010000057.1 coordinate 9,438, forward strand.
CTCGACCAGGGCCAGAATCGGCTGGGTCAAGCGCGACGTGAGGAACAGGGCCACGCCCAGGGCCGCGGCGAGCACCAGCGCCGTCACGCCCGCGACGCGCCACGTCGCGTCCTCCACGAGCGCGTGGAGGCGGCGGTGAGAAAGACCCAGGCGCACGACCCCCGCCCGCCCATCGAGAATCGGCACCGCGACGTCGGTCAGGACCCCCTCCTCGCTCGCGAGTAACAGCGGCCCGCCGGCGTCTCCCGGCGGGTCGCGCCGAATCCGGAGCAGATCGGGGGGCACCGCGGACTCGAACGAGTGCACGAGCACCCGCCCGCGGGCGTCCGTGACGAACACGTAGCGGATGTCGGGATTCGCCGCGGCCGCGGCCCTGATGAGCTCGTAGAGCTCGAAGCGGCGCTCGGTCAGGATCGCGCCTTCCGACCGCCCCGCCAGCTCGCGGGCGATGGCGACGGCGCGGAGTTCCAGCTCCCGCTCGAGCCGCCCGCGCAGCTCCGCCCGCACGAGCCAACTCGCCGCGCCCCCCATGGCCACCACGAGCAGGACCGCCATGCCGAGGATCTTCGTGCGGATGCGCACGCTCGTGAGGCGCCAGACGAGCGTCTCCCACAGCCGGCGCCCGCGGTTCACCGCCACCTCCTGACCGAGGCGGCCATGGCACGGACCGCGTCGTACGCGGCGCGGTCCGGAACCACGAACCCCTCGATCCCGAGCGCGCGCAGCGCGGGCTGCGCGGCGGGATCCTCGCGCATGCCGAGGAAGACCTGCCGGAGGTGGGCCTTGCGCGCCGGGGCGAGGCCGGCCGGAACCACGACCGGCGGCATGCCATAGGGACCGAGTCGGAGGATGACGCGGGTCTTCGCCGCGAGCTCGGGGTGCCTGGCGGTCGCGAAGGCATAGACCAGACTGTCGACGCTGGCCCCGTCAGCCACGCCGTCCGCGACCGCGCGGATCGAGTTATCGTGCGAGTAGGTGAAGAACGTACTGCGGAAGAAATCCTCGGGCTCGACCCCGCGCGCCCGGAGCAGCGCGTGCACCGCCAGGTGGCCCGAGTTCGACAACGGGTCCGTGAACGCGAAGACCCGGTCGCGGAGGTCGTCCAGGGTGGTCGCGCGCGACCCGGCGGGCACGACGATCAGCGCGTAGTACTCGGGGGCACCCGCAACCACCGGCGCGACCAGCAGCTCCATCGCCCCCTGGCGTTCGCCTTCGACATAGGCGCCCGTACAGACGAACGCCAGGTCGACCGCGCCCAGCCGCAGCAGCTCGTTCACCTCGGCGTAGGTCGGACGCTGGACGAGCCGCACGTGCTGGTCGAGGTGGGCTGCGAGGTAATCGAAGAGCGGGGTGTAGCCGTCGATGGTCGCCGAGGGCGACGCCATCGCGGCCACGGCCACGCGCAGCGGGCGCGCGCCCGCGTCGGGGCCAGTCTCAGAGGCGGGCGGCTCGGCGAGCGAAACGCGCCGCGCGGCGGGAGTGCCGCACGCGAGACCGAAAAGCGCGAGCGCGACGGCGGCGGGCAGCGCGCGGTGCATCCAGGGTCGGCACACGGCAGGACGGCCGGAACCGGGACCTCCAGTGGTTCCGGAGCCTTTTCAGTCTGCCATCGCCGCCCGCGCGAATCAATGCGAGCGCCAGTCGGACGACCCTACGCCTTCACGATCGCGACGCGCGTGTCGTAGAACGCCACGCTCCCCCCGACGGGATCGAGGAAACAGGTGTTCTTCAGGAACGGATCCACCCACATGGCCGCGTTGGCGTGCACCCCGGCGGCCCGCGCCGGGTCGCCCTTGATCAGCTCGCCGTCGATCACCACGTCCGCCGCGCCCGTCGCCCACTGGCCGTGGCCCAGCGTGAAGCTCACGACCCCGGGCATGATCGTCTCGGTCACGCGGAGGCGCCCGACCATGGGACGCCGCGTGCCGTTGCGCAGGTCCCAGACGCCCTCCCGGTTCGTGGCCGACACCACGCGCACGCGGTCGCCGTCCCGCACCCCGATCCGCGCGGCGTCGAGCGGATTCATCAGGATCTCGTTCTCGGGCCGCACGGCGAGCAGCCAGTAGTTGGACACGGTCCGCGACTTCGTCTGAGTGATGTCGCGCTGCGTGACGAGGTGGAATGGATAGCCGTCGGTCAACCCCAGCTCGTCCGGCCGCGATCCGCGGGCGTTCGTGATCGGGAGGTAGGTGGCATAGGCCGGATGCGGTCGTCCCGTGAAGGCGTTCCTGGTGAGCGCCGTCTTTTCCTGATAGAGATTGATCGCGGCGCCATACGGGTTCGCCACGAGCTCGCCCTTGTAGGCGTCGGCGTACTCCTGGAATCGCCCGCCCCGGTTCAGCAGGTAGACGACCCGGCGCCACTGCGGCCCCGCGATGCGCTCCCACCGCACCGGGTCGAAAACCGTGCGGGGCAGGTGCCGCCGGCTCTCCAGAAACAGCCGCACCTCGTCGTCATCTGCCTCGGGCACCGGCGTGCCGTCGGTGGCGAGGTTCGCGACCATCCGGATATAGAAGTCGTCCGGCCGCGCCAGGGGTTGCCCGGGTCCGAGCGCGTCTGGGCCGAACCCGTTCACCCCCAGCCGCTCGGCCAGCCCCAGGAGCAGGGCCTCGAACGAGCACGGCATCTCTTCGCCGAAGACGCGGACTGTCTCGGTGAGGGGGGCGATCACCGGTTGACGGACCGGCTGGATCCTCGCCGGCATGTTCGGGTGCGACCCGTGGAACTCCCACCGCTCGAGGTACGACAGGTCCGGAAAGATGTAGTCCGCATACATCGAGGTGGGGCCGATCACGATGTCGCTGCACACGAAGAGCGGAACCTTGTCGAGGTCGGTGAGGATCTCGATGTTGGTGTGCCCGGCCGGCAGGGCGTAGGTGGGTGCGCCCATGTAGAAGAAGAGCGCCTTGATGGGATACGGATAGGCGTCGCCGATCGACGGGATGATCTCCTCGTAGATGTCCGACGACAGCGGCCACCAGTTGCGCCGCGCCGGGTAGCCCTCGAAGAGCGTCGTGTCCTCGTAGTTGACCTCGTGGCGGATGATGCTAATCCCGAACCGCGTCGTCTTGCCCGGGTTGAGCTGGCCGAGCGGAAACGGCTGGCCGGGCTTGCCGCCCAGGACGTCGTAGGTCGAGGCGGCGATCATGCCGCCCTTCCAGTCGAAATTGCCGAGGAGCAGGTTGATCGTCATGGCGCAGGTCACGTTCGAGAACCCGTTGGTGTGCTGCGCCACGCCCCGGTGGAGGTCCACGACGGCCCGCTTGCCGTGGCTCGTGAGCTCCCGCGCCACCGCCTCGATGTCCGCGACCGGAATGCCGCAGATCCGCGACCACTCCTCCATCGACCGGGCCGCGGCGGCGTCGGCCAGGATCCTGAACGCACTCTTGACGCGGATCGGCGCGCCGCCCGCGCCGGGGAGTTCGGTGCCCACCATCAAGTCGCCCACCACGGGCGTCCGGTCGTCGTTCGGATCCACGGCCACGGGCCGGCCGTCGTGCATGGCGACCAGGTACTCCATTTCCACGGGCCGGCCCTGGGCATCGACACGCGGGCTGGCGGGGGCGACGCCGATCTCGGAGGCGCGCAGGAACGGCCCGGGCACCCCGTCGGCGCCGACCTTGACGAGCAGGACGGCGTTGGTCCACGTGGGCTCGCCCGCGGCCTTCGCCGCGGCGCGGTTGGCGCTGGCGAGGTACGTGGCGTCGTACCGCCGGTGCTCGATGATCCACCGGATGATCGCCATGAAGAACGCCGCATCCTCGCCCGGTTTGATCGGCACGTACCGGTGGGCCTTCGCCGCGAGCTTCGTGAAGCGCGGGTTGACCACCGTGATCCGCGTGCGCCCGTCGACCAGGTTCTGGGTCAACCGGCTGGCCTGGCTCGGCGGCCCGTAATTCGCCTCCAGCGTGCTCGTTCCAACCGACAGGATGTAGGCGGCGTGCTCGTAGTCGGGCTGCCAGTAGAACTTCTTGCCGCCGGTGAACTTGTGCCCATCGTACTGCTCGCTCATCGCCTTGCAGGCGAAATAGAGCGACCCCTGGCAGACCGTCGTGTGGCCGTGGGTGTTGACCGTCCCGAAGACGTCGCCGAAGAACCGCGCGGCGAACTCCGCGCGGCCCGCTTTCTTGCGACCCCAGGCGTAGACGACCTGGTTGTTCTTCGGCCCCAGGTCGGGATGGTTCGGGTCGATGAGCACGTCGAGGTGGGCGGCGTACTTCGTCTTGAAGTCGGCCACCGCCTGGGCCTTGTCCGCGCGGCGGGCGATCTCGGCCACGTCGGCGGCCATCGCCTTCGCCAGCGCCGGGTCGCGGAGCGCGTACAGGGCCCTGAGGCCCGTGACCTCGCGGGTTTCCTCGCCGGGGACGTGCCTGAACAGCCGCCCCCCTTCGACGATCTCGGTGATCGCCTGGTCGAACGGGATCGTGATCCACTTGTTCTCGCCGCGCCGCCCGGCCCGTTTGAGCACCTTCGTGATGCGGTACGGGTCGTAGACCGTCTGCACGCCCGCCTGACCCTTCGGACAGACGGGGGCATCGAGCCTGGCGACCTCGGCGGGAGGCCGCGTCATGGACAGGTGCGGCACGAGGGTGAAGGGATGGTACGGGTTGCCGTCGATCTTGACGGCGACGCCGTCCAGGATCTTGACCTTGATCCCGCACCCCGTGTTGCACTGCAGGCACACCGTGTACAAGATGTTGCGCGCCGCGTGGAGCTCGGCGGCCTCGCGGGGCGTCAAGGTGCCGGCTTCGGCGCGGGCGATGAGGTCGAGGGCCCAGTCGAGCCGCGACGCCAGCGCCGCGCCCCCGAGCAGCGCGCCCGACGCCCGCAGAAACGCGCGGCGCGACGGCGCGCCGCAGGCTGGCTCCGATCGTTCCACCACCAGGTCGGTCTTGGAGATCTCGCGCATGGCCGGTCGCCTTCTGAGCGTCTTCACACGATGTAGTAGACCCGCGGCCGCGTCGCCGACTCGCCGAACGTCACCCGGCGCTCGCCCGGCGGCGGGTCGGTGAGCGGCTGCGGATCGGTCACCGCCCTCAACGTCACGACGCGAGCGGCCCGCTTCACCTCAGCGACGAGGCTTTCGGGATCGTTCTCGTCGCCGAAGTAGGTGGCGCGCCCGACGCACGTCGTCGTACACATCGGAAGCTGACCCCGCTCGAGGCGGTGCAGGCAGAAGTGACACTTGCGCGCCGTCCCGATGGGCAGGTGGTACGGCTCCCGCGCCCACGCCCGCCCGTACTCCTCCGACGGCCGCTTCTCGTAGGCCGGCACCCGCGGGGCGCGCTCCGAATAGAAGCGCCCCTCGTCCAGGGTCCTCGCTTTGTACGGGCACGCCGGGACGCACTTGCCGCACCCGATGCACTGCTCGTAGTCGATGAGCACGAGGCCCGCCGACACGCCCTCAGTGCTCTTCCACGTCGCCTTGCCCGCATTCGGACACGCCGCGACGCAGGGCGGATCGTCGCAGTGCTGGCACGGCCGCGGCACGAACGTCCGCTTGAGCTTCGGAAAAGTCCCCTCGACCTGCTCGAACACCGGCCGGTACATGACGCCCGGCGGCAGCGCGTTCTCCGCCACACACCCCACCGTGCAGGCGTGACACCCGACGCACTTGCGGGTGTCAATGAGCATGACCCAGCGGCGCGCCGCAGCCGGCCGCGTCAGGGCCCGCGCCAGGTCTTCGTGCATCCGCACCAGAATGTCCACGCGCTCCATGAACGCCCCCCGGGGCCGCACTAGGACACGTGACAGCGCTCGCAGTGGTCCTCGATGGCGAACGCCGCCTTGCCGTTGTGGCACGCGCCGCACGAGAGCCCCTTCTCGACCATCTGGTCCATCGTCACCGGCTTGTGCTTGGCGCGCGTGACGAACAGCCGGTCGTGGCACGACGGACACCGCAACTTCGCTCCGGCCACGTGCCGTTCGTGGCTGAAGACGACCGCGGGCGCCTCGGCCACCTCGAACCGAATGTCCCCGCCGCCCACCCGCGCGACCTGGGCAGACAGCCCCACCATCCAGACCACGAACCCGACAACCAGCCACCACCCCCGCCTCTTCATGGCCCGCTCCCTGCGTCCGCGGCTTCCGCCCGCCGCGCGGCCCCTCCGGCTAGCCCCGATCGGCCCGTCACCAGAGCCAGTAGAACGTCAGACGCGGCACGACGTCCGTCTTGGGCCTCACGCCGCCCGACTCGCCGTACCGAACGACCTCGACGTTCGGAATCAGGTGCACGCTCCGGTCGGGCACGACATCGAGGCCCGCAACGACCAGCAGCGACGCCGCCCGAGGGTCGAAGGGCAGGTACGGAATCTTCTCGCCCTCGGGATTCGCGTCGAACATGCGGTCGACCCGGCCGAGCACCCACGCCCGCTCGGACAGCTTCACCGCCGCCAGCCCCGACAGGATCTCGAGCCGTTCGGTCGCACCCCCCGCCGCCGACCGTCTGGCTTGCTGCGCGAAATGCACCGCGGCGCGCCAGTCGCTCCGCTGGCGTCCGACAAAAAGCTGCAGCGTGGCGCGGTCCGCTCGACCCGGCGCGTCCTGCCAGGCGGCGTACCCCTCGACGACGAACCCGGTCGCCCCGCGGTAGCCGAGCGAGCCGCGCACGGCCTTGCTCTTGTCGGTCTCCGCCCCGGTGTCGCTGCCGTTGCCCACCATGACGTGATACCGAAGCTTCCCGCCCGGCCCGAAGCCACCCAGCAGCGCCACACCGAAATCGCGGGACCCATCGAAGCGCTGCAGATCCAGCGGCGTCTTCTCGACGGAGCGGTACCCCCAGAACGCCTCGATGTACTCCCACGTCGGCGTCGGGGAGATGCCGAGAAACACGCTGTGCGCCCCGCGCGTCCAGCGGAGATAGGCGTCCTTGATGTACGGGGTGAGCTTCGTGTTGGACTTGAAGTCGCCGGCGCTGTTCATCTCGACGCGGAAGCGCGTCGAGAGGTTCGCGCCGAGGGTGTGGTCGTAGGTGAAGTAGATGCGCCGGAACCAGAAACCGTTCTGGCCCTCGAGCCGGGGATCGTGGTGGCTCGCCACCCAGTAGACGTCCCCGAACATGTAGCCGGTGATCCGAAAGGCCGGCCCCGCCGGTCGTTCCTGGTCCGCCGGCCCTCCCGCCGGCGTTCGGTCACGGGTCTGCGCACTCGCGAGAGCTCCACAGAGGAGCACGAACCCGAACGTGACGGCTGCGCACCGGATCCGCTGCATGAAGAGAGACTCCATACGCGCGATCCAGGCCGCCCCGAACGAAGCGTACGCCGGCTCCCGCCGGTCGATCCATCGGGAATGATCCTGATTCTGGACGCGGCCTCGGGGAATGCCCCGAGGGGGTGGCGGGCCGCAAGCGGCCCGCCCTACTTCTTGCGCTCCCGGGCCAGCTGCCGGTAATACTCCTCGACGAGCTTGCGGTACCCGGGCGGGACGTCGTCCAGGCCGGCCAGCGTCAACTCGTCGGCGCCGGGTGCGTTCAACTCGCGCCGCAAGGCGAACTCGAATCGGCGCGCCCGCTCGACGAGCGCCGCCTGCAGCTCCGCCAGCCCGAGCGGGTTCGCCTCGATGCGCTGGTCGAACAGCCGCAGGTCGCGGATGAGACGGTCGAGGTCGCGCACGTCCACGCCGAGCGCCTGCAGCTCCCGCCGCAACGCCTCGGCATCGCCGACCCGCTCCCGCAGCTCGCGCCGGAACTGGCGCACCTCGTCCGGCCCGAGGGGCCCGGGCCGCACCGATCCCCACGCCCCGCCGCGCTCGGGCGGCAGGGTCTGCTGTCCGCCCCAGGCGCGCGGGTCGCCGCTCGCCCGACCGCCCTCGGTCCGTCCACCCTGGGCCTGTGCTCCGGCCCGACCCGGCTGCCCTTCCGGCCGCCCCTGTTGTGCCGCCTGCCCGCTCTGCGCGCCCCGCGCGTCCGACGCCGCCTGCCCGCGGGCCCCCTCCGGGCG
>CAYZKQ010000058.1:0-16869 GCA_964478975.1 uncultured Vicinamibacterales bacterium
ACCTCGTCGCGAGCGACGACGTGCTCGAGCTCGTCGGCACCGACCTCGACGTCGCCGTGCGCTACCGCCTGGGCGAGGTCAAGGTCGAGGAGCCCGGCACCGCGCTCGTGCCCGCGCGCGTCACGGCCGCCCGCCCCCCGGCGCCGCGCCGGAGGTGGTCACTGCGGGCGGGTACGGGAGAAACGGGGCGTTCGTGATGTTCGGCTTCGCGTTGCGCTTCGAGCGCGCGACCATCCTCGCCACTTCCTCCATCAGTCGCGCGTTGTCGATCACGATCCCGTCCTTGATCGTGTGGACGATGCCGCGCGTGCGGTACATCTGGCCCTTCGGGTTCATCCGGACCGCGCCGAAGGCGTAGAGGTAGCGAAGATTCTCGGCCGGGTTCCCGTCGACGAGGATCAGGTCCGCAAGGTAGCCGGGGCGCACCAGGCCGAGCCGCGGCTGCCGCAACGTCTGCGCGCTGTTGAAGGTGGCCGCCTTGAGCACCTCGAGGGGGTGCAGGCCGGTCTCGCGCAAGAGCTGGAGCTCGCGCACGTTCGAGAAGCCCGGGGTGGCCCAGATGTAATTGTCGTCGGTCCCGTAAGCGACGCGGCCCCCGCGCTTGTTGAACTCGAAAATCAGGTCGCCCCACAGGCGGAACGCGTAGGTCCACGTGTACTCGTCGTCCGAGGTCCAGTCGTAGTGGAAGGCGCCGTGGTGGGCGGGGTTCGGGACGTTCCACCCGATGAGCGCCTCGTGCGTGTACTTCTCGTGCCACGGCAGGCTCTCGGCCCGCACGATGTCCCGGTTGGCCTCGTAGACCACGCGCGTGGGCAGCATCGTGACCCCGGCGTCGACCAGCGCCTGGGCCACGTCGCCGAGGAGCCTGGCGCGGTTGGCTTCTTCCCACACGCGGCCGGCCTCGCGGAACCGGTGGTTCTCGTTGTTGTAGTCGTAGTCGCGCGGGAAGGACTGGGTGCGCCGGTCGAGCGACGCCTCGGCGTACCCGTAGTGGTGCTCGATCATCGTGACCCCGAGCCGCGCCGCGTCCACGGCGTTGACGACCGCGTTGGTCGACGGCGGCAGGTGCACGGTCGTGATCCCCCCGGCCGCCCACACCGCTTTGCAGACGGCTCCGAAGAGCGCCGGGTTCCACCCGAGGTCCCCGACGCTCACGACGTGCATGCCCTTCTCGCGCATGATCTGTGCCAGCCGCGGCGCCTGCGCGGGGTCCTCGCGCTCGGCCCGCGTGGCACCGGTCTCCGCCCCCCAGCTCCAGATGGGGAACATGCGCGGCGCCAGGATCTCGTTGCGCGCGCTCGCCCGCGCCTGCGCCATCGCCGCCTGCAGCCCGCGGTCCGGCGCCGGCACCAGCGTCGTGACCCCGTGCGCGAGCTTGAGGTAGTAGACGTACTCGAGCTCCATCGGTTCCTCGCGCAGGTGCATGTGCAGGTCGATCAGGCCCGGCATCACGTAGAGCCCGGTCGCGTCGATCACCCGGTCGCCGGTGGCCCGCGCCGCGGTCCCGCGCGCGGCCGCCTCGACCGCCCCGAACCCGACCATGTCCGTGATGACGTTGTTCTCGATCACGATGTCGTAGGGGCCGCTCGGGGGTCCGCCGTGGCCGGGAATCACCATCGCGTTCCGGATGACCAGCCGGTTGTACGGTCCGGCGGCGAGTCCGCCGAAGCGGGCCGCCGAGGGCGGCGGTTGAGCCGACGCAGCCGACGCCCCGGCCGTCCGAAGGGACACGGCCGCGGCGGCCAGGCACGCGGCGGCCGCGGCCACCATCACTCGCATGCGCACTCGCATACCTCCTCCTCACCCGGAGCGTCCGGGCGCCTTCACCGAATCACCCACAGCTCGGGCTGCGGGCCCGACAGATACTCGATGCGCCCGTCGGGGTGCACGAGCAGATCCTCCTCGCGGCGCATCCGGACCTTCTCGCCGCCCCACTCGGGCACGGGCGTGGCCGTCGAAAACTCGAGCGACACCCACTCGCCGCCACGCAGCACGAACCGCGGCCGCTCGCCGTAGCGCTCTGGCCAGTACGGGTTGATCCACACGCCCGCGCCGTGGACCCAGTAGTCCTGCACGTGCGAGTACACGCTCGCCTCCAGCCCCTCGCGCGCCGCCCGGGCTTCGGCGGCCTGCTTGATCGCCTCGCCCGTCCGGCCGACCTGCATCTCCTCGATCAGGATGGCCGCCATGCGCGCCGAATCGGCGAACGCCTTCACCAGCCCGGCCGGCGGTGCCGCCTCCCCCGGCTTGAGCACGTAAGCCATCTTCTGCTGGTCGGTCACGATGCCCGACAGCCGCACCCCGAAGTCCACGTGCAACACGTCGCCCGGCTCGATCACCGTCTCGTCGTCCGACCGCTCGATGCCCCCCTGGCGGTGCAGGTCGACGCTCGCCGGGAAGTCGAACTCGAACCCCTGGCGCTTCCACTCGGCGGTGATCCAGTAGTGGACGTCCATCAGGGTCGTCCGGCCCGGCGTGATGACCTCGTTCGAGAGCGCGCGCCGGATGATGTCGTAGGTCGCCCGGCTCGCTTCGCGCGCGATCTCGTGCTCTGCCGGCGTGTGCGTGGAGGCGTACTCGACCAGCAACGGCTCCGACGACACGAGGCGGTCCCGGTACGGCGCCCCGATGGCATCGACCAGGTACTCCTTCATGGATACGGTCAGGCCGTCCCCCATGCTCACCGTCCGCGACTGATTGATCGCGATGCGCCTCGGGTTGCGGGAAACGACGGCCTTCCGCAGGTGCGGCTTCAACCCCTCCTGCCCGTAGGGCACCAGCGCGTCGTAGAAGCGCTTCAGGTGCTGGCTCAGGTGGGTCCCGAGGGCGAGGCGTTCGAGCGGGCGGTCACCGCCGGGGTCGTAGAAGACATAGGCGTTGCGGTGGCCGTACCACCCGGTGATCCCCAACCCGCCGAACAGCTCGAGCACGGGGTCGACGACGTTTTCGCGGCTCATGATGATCCACATGTCGACGCCGTGCCGCCGCATGATCGGCTGGAGAAACTGCGCCATCTTCTCCGCCTTCACCTGCCACTCGCGCTCGACCCGCGCCCGCACGCGCGCCGGTGCGAGCGGGTCCGGTTCGGCTGGCGGCGGGCTCGGCGCTTCCGGGCGCCCCCCGCAGGAGAGCGCCAGGAGGGAGACCAGTACGAGTCCCGCTCGCCGCCGCGCCCGCCGTCCGCCGTCACCTCGTGCACATGTGCGCCGCATCGAACCCTCCCGTCGGCATGACGCGCGCCGCCCGCGGGCCGTTCATCCCTGGCGGCGGATGGCGTAATCCGGCCAGCAGCCGGCGACCGCCGGGTCGTCTTCTCCCGGCGGGCCGCCCGGTCCAGCCTGGCCCGGGGCAGCCGGCGCGGGCGGCAGTACTTTCGGGTCCAGCGTGCGGGCGATCTGGTCGCGGGCGTCTTCCAGGTGGAGGCGGGTGGCCCGGTCGGCCGCCCGCGGGAGCGCGGCCACGACGCGGGCGTTCAGCGCCCGGAGCTCGCCGCGGAACAGCGCGCGCTGGTCGTCGGTGACCGGCTGCCGCCCGTTGAGCCGCTCGTTCACCAGTTCGAGGTACGCCCGCTGCAGGTTGCGGCGGTAGGCGTCGATCCGCACCGACGGCGCGTCGAGCTCGCTCCAGAGGTGCCGGCGCACGTCCGCGAGGAACTCCGTGGGCCGGTAGGCGGCGGCGCCGTCGATGGCTTCCTGTTCGACCAGGCGCTGGAGACGCGCCGGGCTCAGGAGCGTGGTAAGCACGCGCTGCTGCGACGTCCGGACGCGCGCCAGCACCCCGGCCGGCTCGATGCGCCGGAGAATCTCGGGATTCGTGGCGAACGCCGGCGCGCGGAACGCGTGCTCGGCGAGGAACGTCACAGCCGCCGCCTGGCGGTCGCGCGGGACTGGCGTGAAGCGCACCCCGGGCTGGCCCCCGTGTTTTTGCTGCGAGTAGAAGCCGCCCACGAGGGCCGCCACGTGGTTCATCTCGAGAACCCACTGGCCCAGAAGCCGGCCGTAGAGCTCTTCCAGCTCGTCGTACGGCTCGCCCGGACGGGTCGTCGCGGGCAGCAGCATTTCGCCCACGCGCGCCAGGTTCTTCATGCCGAGCCCGCTCGCCCAGACCGCGTCGGCGTCGCCCACGGCCTCAGTCAGGTCGCCGGGGTCGGCGCCGGCCGCCCCCTCGGTCGAGAAGCGCAGCCACGGCGTCTGATCCTGCTGCCGCGCCCACTCGTCGAGCACCGGCTTCTCCTCGTCCGGGGTCCTCGCGCCGGGGATGGGTTTGTAACCCCACATCGTCGCCCACTTGTCGTAGGGGCCGATGCGCGGGATGAGGTCGGCCGGGTCGAGGCCGTCTTCGGGCTGCGCGACGTAGTTGAAGCGCGAGTAATCCATCAAGGTCGGCGTGTGGCCCATGGTCCGGACCCACTCGCGGTCGCGCACCTTCTCGGCGGGGTAGGTGGAGCTGGCCTTCATGTTGTGCTGGAAGCCCAACGTGTGCCCGACTTCGTGCGCCGTCACGTAGGCGAGCAGCTCACCCATCAGATCGTCGGGCAGCGGCAGGCGCCGGGTGCGCGGGTCGAGCGGGCCGACCTGGACGACGTACCAGTCGCGGACCAGGTTCATGACGTTGTGGTGGAACTGGATGTCCGCTTCGAGGATCTCGCCCGTGCGCGGGTCGTGGATGTGTGGGCCCGAGGCGTTCTCGACCGTCGACGGCAGCCAGCGGATGACCGAGTAGCGCGCATCTTCGGGGCTCCACTCCGGGTCCTCCTCCGGCGTGGGGCCCTGCCGGGCGACGATCGCGTGGCGGAATCCCGCCGCCTCGAACGCCGCCTGCCACGCCTCGATGCCCTTCTTGATGTACGGCCGCCACTTCACCGGCGTCGCCGGGTCGATCCAGTAGACGATGGGCTTGATCGGCTCGGAGAGTTCCGCCGACGGGTCGCGCTTCTCGAGCCGGTACCGGGTGATGTAGCGGCGCTGAGGGGCGCGGTGCTCGTCGCGGGTGAAGTCCATCTGGCGGACCGAGAAGTAACCGACGCGCTCGTCGAACAGCCGCGGCATCATGGGCTGCGCCGGGAGCTTGACCATGCTGTAGTGCATCACGACCGACGCGCTGCCCGGGCGCATGCCCTGGGCTGGCGGGCCGGTCGGGGGCGCCTCGCCCCGGCCGGCGGGCGGCTCGATGGGACTCGTGTACGTGTGCGTCGCCTCGACCTCGATGTTCTCGGGGAACGACACCACGCGCTCGACGAACGAGCGCTGGGGGTCCATTCCCCGCGCGCGGAGTCGCGCCCGCGCCGAGAATTCGGGCACGTCGGTCGTGAACAACCGCGTGACGTCGATCACGACCGCGTCGTCTTTTCCGACGGCCTCGACGTCGAACGCCATGATGATCGCGTCGTTGTTCGCGGCCTCCACCGCCCGCGCGATCGGCTCGCGGCGGTCGGCGACGATCTCGTACGACACGCTGCGCAGCAGCACGCGGTTGTTCACCCGCTCCCAGCGGACCACGCGATTGCCCAGCGCCTGGCCGCCGTAGCCGACGCCGAGCGTCGTCTTGGCGATCTGGCTGACCCACAGGAATTCCCGGTTGAGCTCGCTCGTCGGAATCTCGTAGTACACCCGGTCTCGGATCCGGTGGACCGTGAAGACGCCGGCGTCGGACCGTGCGTCCTTCGTAATCACCTGCTCGTAGGGCCGCGGCTCGGGCGGCTGGCCCCGCCGCTCGGCGGGTCGCTCCTGCGCCCCGGGCGGCGGGTCTTGCACCCCGGCGACCCCCACCGCGCCGGCGAGCAACGCCAGCACCACCCCCACGGCCGTTCCTGCGCGTCGCATGAGCCACCTCCTCGATCCAGTCGTGTCGCGCGGCGAACGGGCACAACATAGCGGGGCCTGCGCGCAAACTCAAGCCCCGCCCGGGGGCGCGCGCGTACAGGCCGCCGGCGCCGAAGCCGGCGGTCCGGGTCGGCGAGACGTGCTACCGTATAGGCAGACACTCGGGGCGGCCGGGGGGTGACGGCCGGCGCGGGGCGCGATGCACGAGCTATCGGTCGCCCGGGATCTCCTTGACCTGCTCGCCGAGCACGTCGGGCCACGGGACGCGCCGCGGGTGACGGCGGTCCGGGTGCGCCTCGGGACCCTCGCGGGCGTCGTGGCCGACTCCCTCGCGTTCTGTTTCGACACGCTCGCGGCCGAGACCCCGTTTTCCGGGGCCCGGCTGGCGATCGAGCGCGTCCCCGCGGTGTGCCGGTGCCGCGACTGCGGCGCCGAGTTCGCGCCGGCGGACCTGGTGTTTCTCTGCCGGGCGTGCGGCAGCCCGCGCGCCGAGGTGGTGTCCGGACACGAGCTCGAGCTCACCGCGGTCGAGCTCGCGGACGAGGAGCGCCTGCCATGCCGGTGATCACGATCGAGCGCAAGATCCTCGCCCGCAACGACGAGATCGCCCGGGACAACCGCGCCCGCTTCGCGCGCCACGGCCTCGTCGTGCTGAACCTGGTGAGCGCGCCGGGCGCCGGGAAGACGAGCCTGCTCGAGCGGACCTTCGACCGCCTCGCCGGGGCGCTCCGGCTCGCCGTGATCGAAGGCGACGTCCAGACCGACCTCGATGCCCAGCGCGTCGCCCGCTACGGGGTGCCCTCGGTCCAGATCGTGACCCACGGCGGCTGCCACCTCGACGCCGCGCTCGTGCAAGGGGCGCTGGCCCACCTCGCCCTGGACCAGCTCGACGGGCTGATCATCGAGAACGTCGGCAACCTGGTGTGTCCGGCCAACTACGACCTGGGCGAGACGATGAAGGTGGTGGTCGTGAGCACGGCCGAGGGCGACGACAAACCGCTGAAGTACCCCGGCATGTTCCGCCAGGCCGCCGTCCTCGTCATCAACAAGATCGACCTGCTGCCGTACGTCGACTGCGACCTGTCGGCGCTGCGGGACCGCGCGCTGCAGATCAACCCCTCGCTGCGCGTCTTCGAGACCTCGTGCCGGACCGGCGCGGGCATTCCGGAGTGGTGCGCATGGATGGTGTCGCAGATGCGGCAGCCCCGGTGACCGAGCGGGCGCGCCTCGTTGTGCGGGGCGCCGTGCAGGGGGTCGGATTTCGGCCGTTCGTCTACCGGCTGGCCCGCGACCTGGGCCTCGGCGGCTGGGTCCGCAACACGGGCCTCGGCGTCTTCATCGAGGTCGAGGGCGACCGCGCCGCCCTCAACGCGTTCATCGACCGGCTCGGCCGCGACAAGCCCCCCCGCGCGGCCATCGCGAGCCTCGAGGTCACCTTCCTCGACCCGGCCGGCTATCGCGGTTTCGTCATCGAGGCGAGCGAGGCTGGCGGCCCCCTGACGGCCCTCGTGCTGCCCGATATCGCCACCTGCGCCGAGTGCCTCCGCGAGGTGTGCGACCCGGCGAATCGCCGCTACCGCTATCCGTTCACCAACTGCACCAACTGCGGGCCGCGCTACTCGATCATCGAGGCGCTCCCGTACGATCGGCCGCACACCTCGATGAAAGCCTTCACGATGTGCCCGGCGTGCCAGCGGGAGTACACCGACCCGGGCGACCGCCGCTTTCACGCCCAACCGAACGCGTGCCCGGCGTGCGGCCCGCATCTCGAGCTGTGGGACCAGGACGGCCGGTGCCTCGCGACAGGCGACGCGGCGCTCGCCGGCGCCGTCGACGCCGTCGCGGCGGGCCGGATCGTGGCGGTCAAGGGCATCGGCGGCTTCCTCCTCCTCGCGGACGCCGGCCGCGCGGACGCCGTGGCGCGCCTCCGGGAGCGCAAGCGGCGGGAAGAAAAACCCTTCGCGCTCATGTACCCGTCGCTCGACGCCGTCCGCGCCGACTGCGAGGTTTCGGCGCTCGAAGCCCGGGTCCTGAGCTCCGCCGAGGCGCCCATCGTGCTGCTGCGGCGCCGGCCTGGTCGGTCCCGGATCGCCGAGGCCGTCGCGCCGCGCAATCCGTACCTGGGCGCCATGCTGCCCTACTCCCCCCTCCACCACCTGCTCGCCCGCGACCTGGACCGCCCCGTGGTGGCGACGAGCGGGAACGTCTCGGACGAGCCGATCTGCACGGATGAACGCGAGGCGCTCGGCCGCCTGCGCGGCATCGCGGACCTCTGGCTCGTGCACGACCGGCCCATCGTCCGGCCCGTGGACGATTCGATCGTCCGCGTCGTCCGCGGGCGGGAGCTCGTGCTGCGGCGCGCGCGCGGCTACGCCCCGCTGCCGCTGCCCCTCCGGCGGGCGGGCCCGCCGGTGCTGGCCGTGGGCGCCCACCTGAAGAACGCGGTGGCGCTGGCCATCGACCGCCACGTCTTCGTCAGCCAGCACGTCGGCGACCTCGACACGGTCCAGGCGGTCGAGGCGTTTTACCGCGTCGTCGCGAACCTCGCGGACCTGTACGGCGTGCGGCCCGCGCGTGTCGCGGCCGACCTCCACCCCGATTACGTCTCGACGCAGTTCGCCCGGGAGTTGGGGCCGCCCGTGGTCGGGGTGCAGCACCACGTCGCGCACGTGCTCGCCTGCATGGCCGACAACGACCTGGAGGGCCCGGTGCTCGGCGCGGCGTGGGACGGCACGGGCTACGGTCTCGACGGCACCGTCTGGGGCGGCGAGTTTCTGGTGGTCGACGGCTCGTCGGTTCGCCGCGTCGCGACGTTCCGACCCTTCCGCCTCCCGGGCGGCGAGCGGGCCATCCGCGAGCCGAGGCGCACGGCGTTCGGCGTGCTGTACGAGCTGTGGGGGCCGGACGCCGCCGGACAGGCCGACCTGCCCCCCGTGGCGGCGTTCACCCCGCGGGAGCGGGCCGTGCTCGTCCAGATGCTCCAGCGCGGGATCAATGCGCCCGTGACCACGAGCGCCGGCCGGCTCTTCGACGCCGTCGCCGCCGTGCTCGGGCTGTCCCAGCGCACGAGCTTCGAGGGCCAGGCGGCGATGGCCGTGGAGTTCGCCGTCGACGAAAGCGAAGCGCCGCACAGGCGCTATCCGTTCCGCGTGGATCCGGTCGGCGACGGGGCGCCGGGAGGCGGCGATTCGGCGGTGGCGGTCGTGGACTGGCGCCCGACCCTCGAGGCGATCGTCGAGGACGTGCGCCGCGCCCGGCCTGTCGGCGTGGTGGCGGCCCGGTTCCACCACACGCTCGCCGCGATCGTGGCCGACGTGGCCGGCCGGGTCGGGCTGCCGCGCGTGGTGTTGAGCGGCGGGTGCTTCCAGAATCGTTACTTGACCGAGCGGACCATCGACGCGCTCGCCGAGCGCGGGTTCAAACCGTACTGGCACCAGCGCGTGCCGCCCAACGACGGCGGCATCGCGGTCGGCCAGGCCGTCTTCGCCGCCGCGGGCGGCGCCTAGCACCGGAGCGGGCGGCCATGTGTCTCGCAATTCCCGGCAAGATCCTGAGCATCGACGAGGGCGACGCGCTGTTGCGCCGCGGCAAGGTGGACTTCGCGGGCACGGTGAAGGAGGTGAGCCTCGCCTACGTGCCCGCCGCGGCGGTCGGCGACTGGGTGCTCGTGCACGTGGGCTTCGCGATCCAGACGATCGACGAGGCCGAGGCGCGCCAGGTCTTCGAGTACCTGCGCCAGATGGACGAGCTCGCGGAGCTGGATGCCTCGGCGGCCGCGCCGGCTTCCGGCGCGGCCGAGCGCGCGGCGCCGCCGGGCGAGACCCAGGGGCCATGAAGTTCATCGACGAGTACCGCGACGCCGCGGCGGCCAGGCGCTACGCCGCCCTGCTCCGCCGCCGGACGACCCGCCCGTGGACCCTGATGGAGATCTGCGGCGGGCAGACCCACACGATCATCAAGTTCGGCCTCGACGGCCTGCTCCCCCCCGAGGTGACCCTGGTGCACGGGCCGGGTTGTCCGGTGTGCGTCACGCCGCTCGAGCTCATCGAGAAAGCGATCGACATCGCGTCGCGGCCGAACGTGATCTTCTGCTCGTTCGGCGACATGCTCCGCGTGCCGGGCCGCACCAAGGACCTGCTGTCGGTCAAAGCGGACGGCGGCGACGTCCGGATGGTGTATTCGCCGCTCGACGCGCTCGCGATCGCCCGGGCGCACCCGGACCGCGAGGTCGTGTTTTTCGCGGTCGGGTTCGAAACGACCGCCCCGGCCAACGCGATGGCGGTCTACCAGGCGGCGACCCAGGGCATCGAGAACTTCTCCCTCCTCGTCTCGCACGTGCTCGTGCCGCCGGCGATGGAAGCGATTCTCTCGTCCCCGAGCACCCGCGTGCAGGGGTTTCTGGCCGCGGGACACGTCTGCACGGTCATGGGCTACACGGAGTACGAACCCATCGCCCGCCGCTACCGGGTCCCGATCGTCGTGACCGGCTTCGAGCCGCTGGACATCCTCCAGGGCATCTACATGTGCGTGCGTCAACTCGAAGAAGGGCGCGCCGAGGTAGAAAACCAGTACGCCCGCGCCGTGCGCCGCGAGGGCAACACCGCCGCGCAGGCGCTCATCCGCGAAGTCTTCGAGGTGGTGCCCCGCAAGTGGCGGGGGGTCGGTGAGATTCCCCGGAGCGGCCTGGCGCTCCGGGCCCCGTACCGCCGGTACGACGCCGAGGTCCGGTTCGGCCTGGCCGGGCGCTCCGAGGACGAGCCGGGCGAGTGCCTCAGCGGCCTCGTGCTCCAGGGCCTGAAGAAACCGCCGGAGTGCCCGGCGTTCGCCACGCGGTGCACCCCCGAACACCCGCTCGGGGCGACGATGGTGTCCGCCGAGGGCGCGTGCGCCGCGTACTATCGGTACCGCCGGACCGAGGCTCCGCCGGCCCAGAGGGACATGCCATGACGTCCGATCCCAAGGTCGCCGCGGATTTCGTGCCGACTTGCCCCATCCCGATCGCCCAGTATCCGCACGTGCTGCTGGCGCACGGCGGCGGCGGGACCCTGATGCACCAGCTCATCGAGCGGATGTTCCTCCCCGCGTTCGCCAGCGCGCCGCTGGAGCTCCGCCACGACGGCGCCCGGCTCGCCGTCGACGGCGCCCGCCTCGCCTTCACCACCGACTCCTACGTCGTCCGGCCGCTCGTGTTCCCCGGCGGAGACATCGGCACCCTCGCGGTCAACGGGACGGTCAACGACCTCGCAATGTGCGGGGCTCGACCGCTCTATCTGAGCGTCGGGTTCATCCTCGAAGAAGGCCTGCCGATGGACACGCTCTGGCGCATCGTGACCTCGATCAAACGCGCCGCGGACGAAGCGGGCGTGGCCGTCGTGACGGGCGATACCAAGGTGGTGGACCGCGGCAAGGGCGACGGCATGTTCATCAATACGGCCGGGATCGGGGCCATCGTGGGCGACCTCGACATCGCACCGGCGCGGGTCCGGCCGGGCGATGTCCTGATCCTCTCGGGCGACCTCGGCCGGCACGGGATCGCCATCATGGCCGCCCGCGAGGGGCTCGCGTTCGACACGCCGATCGTCAGCGACTGCGCGCCGCTCGCCCGGCCGGTGCTGGCCCTGCTCGAGGCCGGCATCGAGGTCCACTGCCTGCGCGACCTCACGCGCGGCGGCCTGGCGAGCGCGACCGTGGAGATCGCTCAGGCCGCCCGGGTCCACCTCCAGCTCGACGAGGCGGCCATTCCGGTGCGCGACGAGGTCCGGGGCGCGTGCGAGATCCTGGGGTTCGACCCGCTGTATGTCGCCAACGAGGGCCGGTTCGTGGCGATCGTCGCGCCGGCCGACGCGGCGCGCGCCGTCGAGATCCTGCGGGCCGACCCCCTGACGGCCGAGGCGTGTGTCGCCGGCGTCGTGACCCCGTCACCACCCGCCACCGCGAGCCTGCGGACGACCCTGGGCACCACACGGGTCGTCGACATGCTGAGCGGCGAGCAGCTCCCGCGCATCTGCTGACAGGCGCGGGGCCCGGCGGCCCGGCAGTCTCAGCGCGAGGTGGGGGTCTCGGCGAGCTGCCCGAGCACCCGCTCGATGACAGCCTGCTTCGCCTTGAGCTGCTCCTTGAACTTGCGCGAATCGGTGTGCCGGATCTCCCGGTAGAGGTCGTGCAGCTCCGCCTCGAAAAACTCGCGCAAGATGGGAACGTCCTCGTCCGCCAGCTCGATCCGGGGCATACGATGACCTCCCGGCGCCATTATACGTCCGGCCGCGCGCGGCCCTCGGCGCCGGCGATCACCGCGCCCCAATCCGCGGGTTAGCGGCGCGCGCCGGGCGCGGTCGGAAGCCCCTTCGCCTTCCACGTATTCACCGGACAGAACGCCGCCGTCTTGTAGCCCGCCGCTTCGGCGATCTTCGCAGCCTGCGAAGACGATCGCCCGGTGGTTCACGTGAAGACCAGTGTCGTGTCCTTGGAGAACTCCGGCAGCCGCTTCTCGAGCTCGGCGAGCGGAATGTTGATCGCCCCGGGGATCGTTTCCTTCTCGAACGCCTCCGGCGGCCGCACGTCGATGATGACGATCTTCTGGCCCTGGTCGAGCGCCTGCTTGACCAGGTCCGGCGCCATCTCCCGTGCGCCGATCGCCCGGCCCGTTTCGGGGTCGACCGGGTAGCGCGGCTGCGGAGCGGCCGGCGGTGTCTGGACGAGCGCCCAGAGCGCCACAATCGCGATGGTCATGATGCTGTCCTCCTGTGGCGAGGACCCTCATTCTACCTTACGCGCCGCCGACCGGAGGTCGCGGAGGATCGCGCGGATTTCCGAATGAAACTCCCGGGGCGCCAAGACGGTGCCCCAGCCCCGCTGGAGCTGGAAGACGCCGTCGTAGGCCTGGTCGTGGTAGCTCTGCAGCACGTGCGGGATCCCGCGGGCCTCGAGTTCGGCGGCGACCAGCCGCGCCTCGACCTCGTGTTCGAGCACCGCCGCCTTCTCGAAGCCAGCCATGGGCCGCGTCCCCGCAGGTACCCCAAGTCTATCGAAACCGTGCGCGAGACAACCCGCCGGGCCTCAAAGGCCCGGCCTACGGACGGACGTTACCCGCCGGCGCTACGAGTCCACGCCGAGGGGCGGGCGTGGACCGCTGGACATGAACGAGAAGGTCCGGCCCCGGACTCCCGCATGCGCAGGGCGGGCCTCGAGCACCGCCGGCGGGATCGCCGGTCCCGCGTAGGCCGTGGTGTAGCATGGGAGGGTGATCGTCGCGACGCGGTGATGGAGATCGCGCTCGTCGTGCTCGCTGCCGGGCTGTCGACACGCTACGGCGAGGGACTCAAGCAGGTCGACGGCGTCGGACCGTGCGGCGAAGCGCTCGTCGATTACGCCGTGTACGACGCCCTGCGGGCGGGCGTCCGCCGCGTCGTGTTCGTCATCCGGCCTGAGATCGAGCCGGCGTTCCACGAGCGGATCGGCCGCCTGCCGGCTGGCGTTCGGGGCGTGTCGGTCGTGCAGTCGCTCGCGGACGTCCCCGCCGGTGTCGAGCTACCCCCGGGCCGGCGGAAGCCCTGGGGCACCGGTCACGCGGTGCTCGCCGCGCGGGGCGTGGTGAACAGCCCCTTCATCGTGGTCAACGCCGACGACTTCTACGGCGCCGCGGCCTACCGGATGCTGGCGGAGCACTTGCGCCGCCGCGCCGGCGAGCACCCGCCCTGTTTCGCGCTGGTCGGCTACCGCCTGCGGGACACCGTGCCGCCGACCGGCGGTGTCTCGCGCGCGGTGTGCCACGTCGGGCCGGACGGGCTGGCCACGGCCGTGTCGGAAGTGCTGCAGATCCGCCCGCTCGACGGCGGTTTCGAGGGCCTGACGCCGCAGGGTGCGCGCGTGGTGCTGGGCGGCGACGAGCTCGTGTCGATGAGCATCTGGGGATTCACGCCCGCGATTTTCCCGGTGCTCGAGCAGGCGTTCGCAGCGTTTCTGCAGGCCCACGCGGGCGACCGTGCAGCCGAGTTTCTGCTCCCCGACGCCGTCACGCACGCGATCGCCGGGGGACACGCGCGCGTCGCCGTGCTCCCGGCCGCGAGCGCGTGGTGCGGCCTGACCTCGCGGGACGACCGCGAGGCGGTCCGCCGGCACCTGGCCGAGCTCGTGGCGCGCGGGGAGTATCCGCGGGGCCGCGCGCGCTCGGCTCCCGACACGTCGCGGTGAACGGGGCCCTCGCGCGGGAGAGGGCGATGGCGCTCGCGCCGTTCCATCCGGCCGTCGCGCGCTGGTTCCGCGAGACGCTCGGGGAACCCACGCGCGCCCAGGCGCTCGGCTGGGCGGCCATCCGCGAGGGCCGCCACACGCTCATCGCGGCACCCACCGGCTCGGGCAAGACGCTCGCCGCGTTCCTGACCGCGCTCGACACGCTCCTCGTCGAAGGCCTGGCCCGGGGCGGCCTCCCGGACGAGGTGCGCATCGTGT
The DNA here is from genome assembly GCA_964478975.1 of uncultured Vicinamibacterales bacterium. GTDB lineage: Bacteria > Acidobacteriota > Vicinamibacteria > Vicinamibacterales > JAHECP01 > CAYZKQ01. Next base: position 14,271 of record CAYZKQ010000058.1, read on the forward strand.
ACGTATCGCCCCTGAAGGCGCTGAGCGCCGATATCCACCGCAACCTGGCGCGGCCGCGGGCAGGGATCCGCGACCTCGCCCGCGCGATGGGGCTGCACGCCCCCAAGCTGACCGCCGCGGTCCGAACCGGGGATACGCCCCAGGCGGAACGCGCGGCGATGCTGCGGCGGCCGCCGCACCTTCTGGTGACGACGCCGGAGTCGCTCTATCTGCTCCTGACGGCGGAACGCAGCCGGCGGATGCTCGCGACGGTCCGGAGCGTCATCGTGGACGAGATCCACGCCGTCGTCGGGACACGCCGCGGGGCGCACCTCGCGTTGTCCCTCGAACGGCTCGCCCACGTCGCGCGGAACCCGATCCAGCGCATCGGCCTGTCCGCCACGCAGCGTCCGGTCGAGGAGGTTGCGCGCTTCCTGGTCGGCGCGGCGGCGGTCGGGCCGGACGGGGCGCCGGACTGCGCCATCGTGGACGAGGGCCATCGGCGGGCGATCGACCTGACGATCGAGATTCCTCGGTCGCCGCTCGACGCGGTGCTCGCCAACGAGGTGTGGGAGGAGTACTACGACCGGCTGGCCGCGCTCGCGGCCGAGCACCGCACCACGATCGTCTTCGCGAACACGCGCCGGCTGGTCGAACGCCTCGCGCGGCACCTCAGCGACCGGCTGGGCGACACCCTGGTGGCGGCGCACCACGGCAGCCTGGCGGCGGAGGCGCGGCGGGACGCCGAGGCCCGGCTCAAGGACGGCAGGTTGAAGGTCCTCGTCGCGACCGCGTCTCTCGAGCTCGGCGTCGACCTCGGCCACGTCGACCTGGTCTGTCAGGTCGGCTCGCCGCGGTCGATCGCAACCTGCCTGCAGCGGGTGGGACGCTCCGGCCACACGCTGGGCGGCACGCCGAAGGGCCGACTGTTTCCCACCTCGCGCGACGAGCTGGTCGAGTGTACGGCCCTGGTCCGCGCGATCCGGCGAGGCGAGCTCGATCGGCTCGTGGTCCCCGAGGGGCCCCTCGACGTGCTGGCGCAGCAGATCGTCGCGGAAACGGCCGCCGAGCCCTGGGACGAAGCAGCGCTCTTCACCCTCTACCGGCGGGCCTACCCCTACCGCGACCTGGCGCGGCGCGTGTTCGACGCCGTCGTCGACATGGTGGCCACGGGGTTCGCCACGCCGCGCGGGCGGCGCGGGGCGCTGGTGTATCGGGACGGCGTGCACCGGCGCTTGCGGGGGCGGCGCGGCGCCCGCCTGGCGGCCCTCACCTCGGGCGGCGCGATCCCGGACACGGCCGACTACCGCGTGGTGGTCGACCCCGACGGCGTCTTCATCGGCACGGTCACGGAAGACTTCGCCGTCGAGAGCCTGGCCGGAGACGTGTTCCAGCTTGGCAACACCTCGTGGCGCATCCTCCGGATCGAGCGGGGCACGGTGCGGGTCGCCGACGCGCGGGGCGCGCCGCCCACGATCCCGTTCTGGCTCGGCGAAGCCCCGGGCCGCACGCGTGAGCTGTCGCACGCCGTGAGCGAGCTCCGGCGCGAGCTGGGAGCGCGGCTGGACGACGAGGACGCCGCCATCGCGTGGCTCGCCGAGGAGACGGGCTTGACGCGCGCTGCGGCATTCCAGCTCGTGCGATACCTCGCGGAGGCGCGGCGCCTGCTCGGGACGCTCCCGACCGAAGCGACGCTGGTGGCTGAACGGTTTTTCGACGCGGCCGGCGGCGTCCAACTCGTGCTGCACGCGCCGCTCGGCAGCCGGGTGATGCGTGCGTGGGGCCTCGCGCTCCGCCAGCGCTTCTGCCGGCACTTCAACGCCGAGCTCCAGGCGGCGGCGACCGACGACGCGCTGGTGCTCTCGCTCGGCCCGCAGCCCGCGTTTCCGCTCGCCGGCGTGTTCCGCGCTCTCCATCCGGAGACGGTCCGGGACGTGCTGGTCCAGGCCGTGCTCGACGCCCCCGTGTTCCGGGCGCGCTGGCGGTGGAACGCCGCCGTCGCGCTCGCGGTGCCGCGCAGCCGCGGCGGGCGGCGCGTGCCGCCGCAGCTCCAGCGGCTGGAGGCCGACGACCTGCTGGCCGCGGTCTTTCCCGACGCGGCCGCGTGTGCCGAGCCCCTCGAGGGCGCGCGCGAGGTGCCGGAACACCCGCTGGTCCAGCAGACGCTGCGCGACTGCCTCCACGAGGCGATGGATCTCGAGCGCCTCGCGGAGATCCTGCGCGGCATCCACGAGGGCCGCCTCGAATGCGTCGCGCGCGACCTGCCCGAGCCGTCCCCGCTCGCGGCCGAAGTGCTGCGCGCCCGGCCGTCGGCGTTTCTGGACGACACGCCGCTCGAGGAGCGGCGCACCCAGGCGGTCGCCGTCCGGCGAGCGTTCGACCCCTCGTCGGCGGCAGACCTCGGTACCCTCGATGCCGGGGCCATCGCGCGGGTGCAGGACGAGGCCTGGCCCGACGTCCAGGACGCCGACGAGTTGCACGATGCGCTCCTCGCGGCGGGGTTCTTGCACGAGGCGGAGCTCCGGCGCGGGCGCCGCGGCCAGTCATGGCTCGACCTGGCGGCCGCGCTCGCGGCCGACGGCCGGGCGGTCCGCCGCGCCGGGCCCGAGCCCGGCGAGGC
>CAYZKQ010000059.1:0-16845 GCA_964478975.1 uncultured Vicinamibacterales bacterium
GGCCCGGCGGCCACCGCGCCGCGCGCGTCGCAGCTCCCGTTTCGGCCGGACCCGGCTGCGGCGGGCGCGGCGCCGGACCTCGGCGTCCCGCGCGGCCTCGAGAATGTCGACCAGCCCGAGCGACACCTGCCGCGCTTCGAGGTCGACGCGGATGACCTGGACGCGGACGCGGTCGCCCAGCCGGTACACCTTGCCGGTGTTCTCCCCCCGCAGGATGTGCTGGCGCTCGACGAACCGGTAATAGTCGTCCGCCATCGTCGAGACGTGGACGAGGCCCTCGACGAAGGGCTCGACCAGCTCGACGAACAGGCCGAACGCCGTGACGCCCGTGATGTAGCCCTCGAAGACGTCGCCGACTTTGTCGGCCATGAAGCGCACTTTCTTCCACTGCGCGAGCTCCCACTCGGCTTCGTCCGCGCGGCGTTCGCGCTCCGAGGTGTGCCGGGCGATCTCGGCCAGATCCTCGGTCAGCTCCGCCCGGCGCTCCGGGCTCATGCCGCGGCGGGTGTCCCGGAGGATGCGGTGCACCACCAGGTCGGGGTAGCGGCGGATCGGCGACGTGAAGTGGGTGTAGGCGGCGGCCGCCAGCCCGAAGTGCCCGAGATTCGCCGCGTCGTACCGGGCCTTCTGCATCGTCCGCAGCATCAGGAAGGCGATCGGTTTCTCCTCCGGCTTGCCCCGGATGCGCTCGACCAGCCGCTGGAAGTGCCGCGGCTGCAGCGCGCCGGCGGGGGCCGCCAGGCTGTAGCCGAGCGACCCGATGAACTCCTCGAATTCCGCGACCTTGAGGGGATCGGGCTCCTCGTGCACCCGGTACAGCGCCGGCACGCCGGCCTCCTCGAGGTGCCGGGCCACGGTCTCGTTCGCCAGCAGCATGAACTCCTCGATGATCCGGTGGGCTACGTTCCGCTCCAGGGCCACGATCTCTTCGACGAGCCCCTGGTCGTCCAGAATGAACTCCGGCTCCTTGAGGTCGAAGTCGATCGAGCCGCGCCGGCGCCGGCGCTCCCGCAGAATCTCGTAGAGCTCCGCCATGCACTCGAACACCGGCACCAGGTCGCGGTAGCGCGCGATCACGGCCGGGTCCCGGTCCGTCAGGATGGCGTTGACCTCCGTGTAGGTCATCCGCGCCGCGCTCCGGATGACGCCGTCGTGGAACTCGTAGCGCACCACCGTGCCGTGGCGATCCACCTCCATCACGCACGACTGCACGAGCCGATCGACGTGCGGCTTGAGGCTGCACAACCCGGTCGCCAGCTCCGGCGGGAACATGTGCACGGCCCGGTCGGGGAAATACACCGACGTCCCGCGCTCGTAGGCCTCCAGGTCGAGTACACTCCCCTCCTCCACGTAGTGGGACACGTCGGCGATGTGCACGCCCAGCCGGTAGTGCCCGCCCGGCAGCTTCTCGATCGACACCGCGTCGTCGAAGTCCCGGGCGTGCTCGCCGTCGATCGTCACGGTCGGCCACCCCCGGAAGTCCGTGCGGCCTTCCAGGTCGCGCGGGCGCACCTCCGTCCCGAGCCGCCGCGCCTCGGCCACGGCCGCCTCGCTGTGGGCATCGACGATGCCGTACTTGCGGATGATGACCTCGGTGTCGACCCCGGGCTCCTCGAGCGAGCCGAGGACCTCCACCACGCGGCCGACCGGGTTCCGGCTGGGGGTGGGCCACCGCGTGATCTCGACCGTCACCATCTGGCCCGGGCTCGCCCCCGCGTCCTCGCCGCGGGGAACGTGGACGTCCATCACGAGCCGCCGGTCGAACGGGACGACGAAGCCCAGGCCGCTCGCATCGAGCTCGTACCGCCCGACCATCCGCGGCGCACCGCGCTCCAGAATCCGGACGATGCGCCCCTCCGCGCGGTCGCCGGACCGCACGCGCTCGACGCGCGCCACCACCCGGTCGCCGTGCATCGCCTGGTTGAGGTTCGCCCCCGCGATGAACACGTGGCCGGCGAACTCCTCGCGCGGCTGCTCGGGCACGACAAACCCGAATCCCCGCGGGTGGATCTCGACACGGCCGACCACGAGATTCATGCGGTCCGGCACCCCGTAGCGGTGCCCGCGAATCTCCACAAGACGGCCGTCGGCCACGAGCGCACGCAGCGTCCGTCGGAGCCCGGCCCGTTCGTGCTTGGGGAGCCGCAAGAGCTGCAGCAGCTCGCGCACGGTCGCCGGGTGGTGGACCCGTTCTCGAATCGCCGACAAGAGTTGGTCAGGAGACATCAAATCTCCTTCAGTCTACTTGAGACGTCATATGCGCCCGGCCCGGTGACGCCGGGACCTCGCTACCCGGGACGGCGCCGCGGAATCTCGTCCAGCGCGAGCCGCGCGGCCCGGGCGAGGTCCTGCGCCGTCCGGCTCAAAGCGTCCGCCGCCTCCCGGGCCTTGCCCACCAGGTCGATGGCGCGCTCGAGGGCGGCGGACGCCTCCGCGTCCCGCAGATCCCCGAACCGAGGGCGCGCCCGCTCCAGCCGGTCTCGCGCCCGGTCGAGCGCCGCCCGGGCCTCGCCGAAGTTCGTGGCCTGCAGGGCGAGCTCGGCCTCCAGAATCGCCCCGCGCGCGTCGGCGAGGCGGAGCGCCTGCTCGGCGTCGCGCGCGGCGCGCTCCGCCTGGAACCGTCCCGCCGCGCCCCACACCCACGCGGCGACCCCCGTCAGGCCCCACAGCAGGGCCACCCACGCCACCGTCCGCGCCCGACTCGTCACAATGTCCCTCCCGCAGCTCAGGCTACCAGCAGCACATGCAGGTCGCCGACGTTCGTCTCCGTCGGCCCCGTCTTGACCAGGTCCCCGAGGCGATCGAACAGAGCATAGGTATCGTTGGCATCCAGATATGCCCGCGGATCCCCGAGCTGCCGGTCGGCGACGCGCTGGAGCGTGGTCGAGTCGACGACCGCCCCGGCGGCGTCGGTGGGGCCGTCGATCCCGTCGGTCCCGACGCTGGCGAACGCGAAGCGCTCGCCGGCGAGTCCGCGCAGCGCCGCCGCGAGCACCAGCTCCTGGTTGCGCCCGCCGCGCCCCGGCCCGCGGACGTGGACAGTCGTCTCGCCGGCGGCCAGCAGGCAGAAGGGGCGCCGCACCTCCGGCAGCCACCGCGCCGCCACGTTTATCAGGTGCGCGCCCGCCGCGCGGGCTTCCCCCACGATCGGCGCGTCGAGGACGAGGACGGCATACCCGAAGCCCTCCGCCGCCTCGCGGGCCGCCTCGAGGGCGTCGCGGCGGCTCCCGATCAGATGCCATTCGGCCCGGGCCAGCCGGGGATCGCCCGGCTTGACCGTCTCCTCCAGCTCGCCCCGGACGCCCCGTTCGAGGACTCGCCGGGCCGCGGCCGGCCACCGTTCGAGCACCCCGGCGCGCGCGACGACGTCGAGCGCGTCAGCGAAGGTCGTCGGGTCCGCCACGGTCGGCCCCGACCCGATGACGCTCGGGTCGTCCGGCGGCGGGCCCATGACATCGGAGAGGGCCAGGGTCAGGGACGACCGCGCCGCCGCTGCGAGGCGTCCGCCCTTGATCCGCGACAGATGCTTGCGCACGCAGTTCAATTGCTCGATCGGCACGCCCGCCGCCAGGAGCATCGCCGTGGCCTGCGCCTTCTCCTCGATGGCGAGGCCGGGCGCGGGCCACGCCATGAGCGCCGAGGCGCCGCCGGAGAGCAGCACCACGAGCCGCTCGTGTTCGCGCTGCACCTCGCGCGCGAGCGCCAGCGCCCGTTGCGCGGCGGCCTCGCTGCGCCGGTCCGGCACCGGGTGGCTCGCCGGGCAGACGACAAAGCCGGGCGGCGCCGACCGCGAACCCTCCGGGGCGATCACGAGGCCCGCTCGCACCCGGTCGCCGCAGGCGGCGGCGAACGCCGCGGCCATCGGGCCCGCGGCCTTGCCGGCCGCCACAACCGCGAACCCACGGTCGCAAACCAGGGTGGCGCGGCGCGCCTCCAGGGCGCGGTGGACGAGGCGGCCGGCGTCCACGCCGGCCAACCCGGCGCGGACGATCGCCAGGAGGTCGGCCCGTAGCGCCTGGAGCGCGTGCGGCAAAGACAAACCCCGGGTGTCCGTCACGAGCACCCGCGACGGCCGGGAGACGAGCGGGGCCGCCAGCCTAGTGGAGCGTCGTGGGGTCGGTCCAGTACGACAGGCCGGTCACCGCGTCGAGCTTGCGCAGGAGGCGACTGACGAGCTCCTCGGCGTTCTCCTGGGCGGTCAGTTGCTCGAGCCGCGCCATCAGGCGCGCCAGCGCGGCCTCGACGTTGGTGATCGCGCCTTCCGAAAAGTACTCCCGCTGCCGCTGCAGACACTGGCAATGCTTGACGAACTCTTCGCGGTAAAACTCGGTGCGGGAGACTCGGTAGAGAGGACCGGCCGCCGGCTGCGGCTGAATGATGAACCCTGACGAGCGTTTCGGGTCCGCCATGTCAGCGTTATCTGCAGTCTAAGCTCGTCCCGGTCGCTCTGTCAACGACCGCGCGCCGCCGCCCGCTCCCCGGAGCCCTCCACCCGAGGGCCGCGCCCGCTATCGAACCCCGCGCGCCGCCACGATGCCGCCCGCGCACCCGACCGCCATCCCGCCCAGGACGATCCCCGCCATCGTCGGGCCCGGCAGGAAGCTGAGCCCCTCGAGACCGAACGCCCCGGCGACCCAGGGGCCGTAGCGGCCGGCCGCCACCGTGTAGACCGCCCAGAGCGATCCCAGCCCCACGAGCGCGCCCAACCCGCCCTGCAACACGCCCTCGGTGACGAACGGCCCCCGCACGTACGCCAGCGGCGCGCCCACCAGCTCCATGATTTCCAGTTCGTCGCGCCGGGCGTAGGCCGCCAGCCGGACCACGTTGGCCACCGTGAGCGCCGCGGCGACCCCCACGATGACGATCACGGCCAGGCTGGTCGCCTGCAGAAGCCTGATCGCGAGCGCCAGCCGCGACAACCACACGCGGTCGAACCGCACGTCGGCCACCCCATCGAGCTGCGCGAGGCGGCCCGCGAGCGCCGCGACCGCGTCGTGGCCGGCCGCATCCGACCGCAACCGCACCTCGTAGGACGCCGGCAGCGGGTTGTCCTCGAGCGCACCTATCAGACCGGCGAGGTCGGCGAAATCCCGACGAAAGCGGGCCAACGCCTGGTCCTTCGATACGTATTCGTACCGCCGGACGACCGGACTCTCGGCCAACAGCGTCTCGAGCGCCGCGCGCTGGCCGGGCCCCACGTCGTCGCGCAGGTACACCGAGAGTTCCGCCGCCTCCGTCCACCGCGCCATCAGGCGGGCGACGTTGGTGTCGATGACGAGGAAGAACCCCAGGAGGAAGAGGCCGGCGGCGATCGTCACGATCGCGAGGGCCGCGGCCCGCCGTCCGCGCCAGAGGCTCGCGGCGGCTTCGCTCAGAAAATACCGCAGTGCCTGCATCGACTCAGGAGGTCTCCACGAGATGCCCGTGGGAGAGGGTCAGGGTGCGCCGGCCCACCTGCCGGATGAGCTCGCGGTCGTGGGTCGCGACCACAACCGTGGTGCCCCGCGCGTTGATTTCCCGGAACAGGTTCATGATTTCCAGCGAGAGGTCCGGGTCGAGGTTGCCGGTCGGCTCGTCGGCCAGCACGAGCATCGGGTCGTTGACCAAAGCCCGGGCGATGGCGATGCGTTGCTGCTCGCCGCCGGAGAGTTCGAGGGGATAGGCGTTCATCCGGTGCTGGAGGCCGACCCACTTGAGCACCTGATAGGCGCGCCGCCGTTGCTGCGCGTCGGGGACGCCCAGCACCCGGGGGACGAAGGCCACGTTCTCGAACACCGTCTTGCGCGGGATGAGCTTGAAGTCCTGGAACACGAAGCCGAGGCTGCGCCGGTAGGCCTGGACTTCCCGCGGGCGGAGCTCGGCGAGGTTCCGCCCGCCGACGAGCAACTGGCCTTCCGAGGGAAGCTCCTGGCGGAGCAGCAGGCGCAACAGCGTCGACTTGCCCGCGCCGCTCGGGCCGGTGACAAACACGAACTCGCCTTTGTCCACCCGAAGCGACAGGTCGCGCAGCGCGTAGATGCCCCGGCTGTAGAGTTTCGAAACGTGAAACGCCTCGATCACGCGCCGTCAGGATAGCACACCGGCGGGTCACGGCGGCCCGCCGCCGAGCGCCTCGCGGAGCAGGCGGGTGACGACGGCCGGGTTCGCCCGGCCGCGGGTGGCCTTCATGACCTGTCCGACGAGAAACTCGAAGGCCCGGCGCTTGCCGCTGCGGTACTCCGCGACCGCGTGCTCCTGAGCCGCCAGCACGCGCCGCACGACGTCGGCGAGCACGCTCTCGTCATCGATCCGGCCCAACCCCAGCGCCGCGACCACCTCCGCGGCCGGCCGTCCCGTCTGGCGCATCTCGTCGAAAACCTGCTTGGCGGCCGGCCCGCCCACCGCGCCCGCCTCGATCAGGTGCAGCAGCTCCGCCAGCCGCGCCGGAGGCAGGGTGGATCGGATGGCGGCGACCTCGTCCGTCCCCAGCTCGTTGAGCACGCGCCGGACCTCGCCCAGGATCCAGTGCGCGGCCGCCGGGGGCGACGCCCCCGCCGCGACGACCTCTTCGAAGTACGCCGCGCCGCCCCGGAACGCCCGCACCAGCACCTCCGCCTCGTAGGCCGACAGCCCGTACTGCGCCTGCAGGCGGGCCTCGAGCGCGTCGGGCAGTTCCGGGAGGGACCCGCGAATCGCTTCGACCCACGCGGCGTCGAGCACGAGGGGTGGCAGGTCGGGCTCCGGAAAGTACCGGTAATCGTGGGCTTCCTCCTTCGTCCGCATGGGGACGGTCCGCCCCGAGGCTTGGTCCCAGAGCCGGGTCTCCTGTTCGACGGTGCCGCCGGCCTCGAGCACCGCGATCTGCCGCGCCACCTCGTAGTCGAGGGCGCGCTGCAGGAAGCGGAACGAATTCAGGTTCTTGACTTCGGTCTTCACGCCCAGCCGCGCCTCCCCCGTGGGGCGGACCGACACGTTCGCGTCGCACCGGAGGCTGCCCGCCTCCATGTTGCCGTCGTTGACGCCGATGGCCATCAGGATCTCGCGCAGCCGGCTGAAGCACGCGGCGGCCTCGGCGCCGGACCGCAGGTCGGGCCGCGTCACGATCTCGATGAGCGGAACCCCGCTCCGGTTGAAGTCCAGCCAGGTGCCGCCGTCGCCCTCTTCGTCGCCCTGGTGCAGCGACTTGCCCGCGTCTTCCTCGAGGTGCAGGCGGGCGATGCCCACGCGGCGCGGGACGCCGGCGAAGACGCCCTCCAGCCAGCCATCGCGGGCGAGGGGCGTGTCGTACTGCGAGATCTGGTAGCCCTTCGGCAGGTCCGGATAGAAGTAATTCTTGCGCGCGAACAGCGAGCGCAGGTTCACCGTGCAGTTGAGCGCGAGCGCCGCGCGGACGGCGTATTCCACGGCGCGGGCGTTGAGCACTGGTAGCGCCCCGGGCAGGCCGAGGCAGACCGGGCACACGTTGGTGTTCGGCGGGTCTCCGAACCGCGTGCTGCACGCGCAGAAGATTTTCGACGCCGTCGCGAGCTGCGCGTGGATCTCCAGGCCGATGACCGGCTCGAACGTCGCCATGCCCGTCGTGCCGGGACGCTCGCCCCCCGCCTGCGTCCCAGCGTCCGCTGCGCCGCCAGCCGTCGGATCGCTCACGGCGAGCCCGGACCCGCTTCCGCGACCTCCGCCGTGACGAACTCCCGATAGGCGCGGAAGTTCTCGGCGAACATGGCCGCCAGTTCCGCCGCCCGCGCGTCGTAGGCCGCCGGGTCGGCCCACGTGGCCCGCGGCTCCAGGACGCCCTCCGGCACGCCCGGACACGTCCTCGGGACGTCGACCCGGAAGACCGGGTCCCGCCGGTACGGGACCTCGTCCAGCGCCCCGGAAAGGGCCGCCCGAATCATGGCGCGCGTGTGGGCGATCGGCATCCGCCGGCCGACGCCGTAGGGCCCGCCGGTCCACCCCGTGTTCACGAGCCACACCTGGACGCGGTGCGCCGCGATGCGCTCGCCCAGCAGCGTCGCGTAAACGCTCGGGTGCCAGACCATGAACGGCGCCCCGAAACAGGTGCTGAAGGTTGCCTTCGGCTCGGTCACGCCCTTCTCGGTGCCAGCCACCTTCGCCGTGTAGCCCGAGAGGAAATGGTACATCGCCGCGGCCGGGGTGAGGCGGGCGATCGGCGGGAGGACGCCGAAGGCGTCGGCCGCCAGCATCACGATGTGCCGCGGGTGGTCCGCCGTGCCCCCGGGTACGGCCCGGTCGATGAACGCCAGCGGGTACGCGCCCCGCGTGTTCTCGGTCCACGCGTCGTCGTCCAGGTCCAGTTCCCGCGTCACCGGGTCGAGGACCACGTTCTCGAGGACCGTGCCGAAGCGGTGGGTTGCCGCCCAGATCTGGGGCTCGGCCTCCGGCGACAGCCGGATCATTTTCGCGTAGCACCCGCCCTCGAAGTTGAAGACGCCGCGGTCGCTCCACCCGTGCTCGTCGTCGCCGACGAGCCGCCGCTCGGGGTCGCTCGACAGCGTGGTCTTGCCGGTGCCCGAGAGGCCGAAAAACAGCGCCACGTCGCCGCCGGCGCCGACGTTGGCCGAGCAGTGCATCGGCAAGACGCCGTGGAGCGGGAGGAGGTAGTTCATCACGGTGAAGATCGACTTCTTGATCTCGCCCGCGTAGCTCGTGCCGCCGATGAGCACGAGCCGCTTCGCGAAGTTCACCACGATGAACACGCCTGAGCGGGTCCCGTGCCGCGCCGGGTCGGCCTGGCACCCCGGCACGTCGATGACGGTGAAGGGCCCGCCGAGCGCCGCCGACGGGTTCGGGGCCGCGTCCGTGATGAACAGGAGGCGCGCGAACAGACTGTGCCACGCGTACTCCGTCACGACGCGGATGGGCAGCCGGTAGGCTGGGTCGGCGCCGGCCCACAGCTCCTGCACGAAGACCTCGCGGCCCTCGAGGTACTCGACAACGTGGTCGTGCAAGAGGTCGAAGTGCGTCTGATCCATGGGCCGGTTGACGCGCCCCCACCAGACGTGCTCGGCGCTGCCGGGTTCGCGGACGAGAAACTTGTCGTTCGGCGACCGCCCGGTGTGCGGCACGGTCCGGCACACGAGGGCGCCCGAGCCGGCGATCAGGCCCTCCCGCCGCCGAACCGCCTCCTCGTACAACGCCGGGACGGTGAGGTTGCGGTGCACGGCGGCCAGGTTCTTCAACCCCACCGCCCCCCACTCCGATGCCGACACGCCGTCACCCATGCGCGCAGTCCCCTCCGACTCGCTCTCTCGCAGCGAAAGCGGCTCATGCTAGTCGGCGGTCGCGACCGCCGTCAACACCCTCGAGCGTCCGGCGGCCGGGCTGGCGCGCGGGCGTCACTCGGTTCCGACGGGACGGATCCGGTGCTTGCGCATCAAGCGCCAGAGCGTGGTGCGGCTCACCTGCAGGTCGGCGGCCACCGCGACCAGGTCGCCGTGGTGGCGGGCGAGGGCCGTAAGGATCTCGGCGCGCTCGGCGCGGTCCCGGGCCGCGGCCACCCCGCCCTCGCGGTCCCGCGCCGCCGTGCCCGCGGCGGTCACCACGTGTTCCGGGAGGTCCGCCAGGTCGACGGTCCGGTCCCGGGCGACGGCGACGGCCCGCTGAATGATGTGCTCCAGCTCGCGCACGTTGCCCGGATAGTCGTACAAGAGGAGCACGCGCCAGGCGCCGGCCGTCAGCTCGAACGGCGCCCCGACGCTGTACACGTTCAGGAAATGCTCGACGAGCCGCTCCACGTCGCCGGGCCGCTCGCGCAGCGGCGGCAGGTGGATGTGGTGCACGTTCAAGCGGTGCCAGAGGTCGCGCCGGAACGTCCCGGCCGCCACGGCCTCCGCGAGGTTCGCGTTGGTGATAGCGATGAACCGGACGTCGACCGCCCGGCCCTCGTGGGCGCCCACGCGGCGCACCTCCCCCGCATCGAGCACCCGGTCCAGGCGCACCTGCAGGTCGAGCGGTAGCAACCCGACCTCGTCGAGCACGAGGGTGCCCCCGTCCGCGTATTCGATGAGCCCTTTGCGCGCCGTCGTGGCGCCGGCGAAGGCCCCGCGCACGTATCCGAACAGCTCGTGTTCGAGCTGGACCTCGCTGACCGGCGCGCAACTGCAGGTGACGAACGGGCCGCCCGCCCGTGGGCCGGCCGCGTGGATGGCCCGCGCCACCAGCTCCTTGCCCGTGCCGGTCTCGCCCGTGATGAGCACCGTGCCCGGCGCCTGGGCGATGCGCGGAATGAGCTCTCGAATCCGGGCGATCGGCTCGCTGTCGCCGACGAGCGCCCGCAGCGGCTCCGTGCCCTGCAGGCGGCGCTCGAGCAGGCGCATCTGCCGGGCGAGCTGGCGCCGCTCGGCCGCGGCCGCCACCCTCAGCAACAGCTCGTCCTGGTAGACCGGCTTCTGCACGAAATCCGCGGCCCCGAGCTTCATGGCCTCCACAGCCGCTTCGATCGTGCCGTAGCCGCTCATCATGATGAGCGCGGTGTCGATCCGCCGGTCCCGCAACTGGCGGAGCACCTCGAGCCCGGACATCCCCGGCAGGCGCATGTCCGACACGATCACGTCGAAGAGCCCGCTCAGGGCCAGCTCCAGGCCGCGCTCGCCGGACTCCGCCGCCTCGACGGCATAGCCCGCCTGCCGCAACATCGCGGAGAGGATATTCCGGACACCCGGGTCGTCGTCGATCAAGAGCACCCGCGCCATGATGATCCGTCGCTACACGATCGCCCGCTGAAGCCGCCCGGCTCTGGCGCCGATAGCCCCGGTGTGCCGCCCATCCCACGACGCGCCGGGCCCTGGGCCCGCGCCCTCGCCGCTTCGGCCCTCCTGACGCTCGCCGGCGCCTGCGCCCCGCGCCCGGTCCGCTTGCCCGCCGAGCCCGCGCCCTCGCTCCCCGCGACGATCCGTATCGGCGAACCCGGCCGCGGACCGTCGAGCGCCCGCCGGGTGCCCCTCGAGCAGTACGTCCTGGCGACCACCCTCGCCGAACTCGCGCCGGCCGCGCTCGAACCCGACGCCGCCGAGCGCCTGTTCGAGGTTCAGGCTATTGTCGCGCGAACCTACGCCGTCGCCAACCTCGGCCGGCACGCCGCCGAGGGGTTCGACCTTTGTACCACGACGCACTGCCAGGTCGCGGACTTCGCCCGCGTCACCTCGTCCCGGTGGCGCGCCGTCGCCGAACGAGCCGTGACCCGCACGGCCGGGCTCATCCTCGTCTATCAGGGACGCCCGGCGGAGACGGTGTTCCACGCCGACTGCGGCGGGCACACGAGTGCCGCCGAGGATATCTGGGGCGGGCCGCCGCACCCGTACCTGCGCGCCCAGCGGGACGACGCCCCCGGACGCCCCTCGCACGGCACCTGGCACTTCGAAGTTCGCTGGAGCGACCTCCGCACGATCCTCGACCGCGACCCCAGAACCGCGCTCGGACCCGGTCGGCCCGGCCTGAGAGTCGTCCGCCAGGACAAAGTGGGACGAGTGCTGGAGATCGAGCTGCGTGCGAGCCGCCGCATCCAGGCCCGCGGTGAAGACTTCCGCGCGGCCGTCGCCCGGACCTTGGGCCCGCGCGCGATCCGCAGCACCTGGTTCAGGGTGCGGGATCGGGGAGACCGGCTCGTGTTCGATGGCCGCGGCTTCGGCCACGGCGTCGGCCTCTGCCAGGTGGGCGCCGAAGCGTGGATCGGCGCCGGCCGGCGGCCAGCCGTGGTGTTAGAAACCTACTTCCCCGGGACCCGGCTGCTGGCCGCGCGCCGCGGGGACGGCGCCGCGTCACGGATGGTTCTCCCCCCTCGACTCCCGCTCCCCTGACCGCCTCTGGCGCGGCTGAGCCGTCGAGGTTGCGCCGGCCGTGGCGCCGCCGCCAGGGACCGCCACCGCACCGGCGCGCGAGCTGTCGGGCTCCCGACACGCGCCACGCCGCCGGGCCGCCCGCGCGCCGCCGAAGCCGCCCGTTCCCGCGCTTACGTATATAATGATGGCTTGACTTCACGAAGCCAGGCGGGCGCGCGCGGGCGCGGTAAACGAACCCAGGGCTGAAACGTAAGGAATGCAGGGAGTGGCGCAACCGGCACCGGCCGGCCAGGCGAGTCAGGCGCGCGACGCGCAGGTGGCGTCGGCGATCAAGAGCTCGCTCGCGGCGGGGCGGATCGACGAAGCGCGAGAGGCGTTCGCGGAGCTGGTCGCGCGCCACCAGCGCCGCGCGTCGCGCATCGCGTACCACTACCTCCGCGAGGCCGCCGAGGCCGACGAGGCGGTCCAGGATGCGTTTATCCGCGCGTTTACGCACTTCGACGGCTTCCGGGAGGACCTGCCGTTCGAGTTCTGGTTCACGCGCATCCTGGTGAACGCGTGCGTCGACCGCCTCAAGGCTCGGGCGCGCCGCGAACGCTGGGTCGTCTCGGGCAACGGGTCCGACGCCGGCGGGGTCGGACTGGTCGATGTGGCGCCGGGCAACGGGCCGTCGCCCGAAGACGTGTTGATCGGCATCGAGCGGCGGCGGCGTATCGCAGCGGCGCTGCGCCGCCTGCCCGCGCGGCAGCGGCTGGTGTTCGTCCTCAGTCAGGTGGAGGGGTACTCGTCGAAGGAAGTCGGAGCGCTCACGGGGTTGAGCGAGTCGACCGTGCGGGTCCACCTCTTCCGGGCGGTGCACAAGCTGCGGCGGTGGCTGGGCGACGGCAACGGCCGGCCGGTTGCGTGGTGACGACGGGATGTTCATGCGATTGCCTCGGGTCCTGATGCGGCTGGCGGGCGCCGATCACCTGACGGACGCCGATCTGCTGGCGGCCAGGGGGAGCGGTCTCGCACCGGAGCACCTCGAGCACTGCGAGCGGTGCCGCACGCGGGCGGCGGCGCTCGCCTCGCTGGTGGACGAAGTCGCGGCCGCGGCGGTCCTCGAGGCGGACGCGGCCTTCCCCCCTGATCGGCTGGCGGACCAGCAGGCCCGCCTGCTCCGCCGGCTCGAGAAGCTGGCCCATCCCGCCCGGGTGATCGCCTTCCCGGGTGTGGCGCGCGCGGTCCAGACGAGGCGGGCACGGACGCGCCGATGGGTCGGGGCGGCCGTCGCGGCGGCCATGCTCGTCGGCCTGGTGGCGGGGCTGGCGGTGGACCTGCACCCGAAGCGGGTGGCGCGGGTCTCGGCGGACGCCGCACCCGAGGCCGAGGTCGCCGACGCGGTCTTCGAGCCGGTGGGGCGCCGGCTGGAAGACCCCGGGGCGCTGAGCGACGAGCTGTTCCTGCGCGAACTGGAAGCCGCGGCGCTCCGGCCGCACGTCGAGGCGCTGCAGGCGCTCGACGCCCTGACCCCGCACGTCCGCGAAGTTCGCGCCAGCCTGGTGCGGTAGAGACGGGCCCTCGCGTGCCGCCGGTCGTCTTCCGGAAAGGTCTGGATCTCAAGCACGTCGTCGCGGACGACCTGGCCCGCGATTACCACAGCCTTCTAGTCGACGAGGTCCGCGCGAACGACTACCGCTTCGTTTCGGGCCGCCTGACCGTCTATCTCGCCCGGGAGTTCGGGTTTTGCTACGGCGTGGACCGGGCGGTCGACTACGCCTATCAGGCGCGTCGCCGGTTCCCCGACCGCCGGGTCTTCCTCACGGGCGAGATCATCCACAATCCCCACGTGAACGGACGCCTCCGGGCGGCGGGGGTCCGGTTTCTCAGCGACCCGGGCGAACCGGACCCGCCGCTCGGTCCTGACGATGTCGTGATCGTGCCGGCGTTCGGGGTGAGCGTGAGCGAACTGGCCCGCTACGAGCGGCTGGGCTGCACCATCGTGGACACCACCTGCGGCTCGGTCCTCAACGTCTGGAAGCACGTCTCCCGGTTCGTCCGCGACGGCTTCACCGCCGTCATCCACGGGAAGGTGCACCACGAGGAGACGCAAGCGACCGCGTCCCAGGCGCTGAAGTATCCTGGCGGCCGCTACGTGATCGTGCTCGATCGGGCGGAGGCCGAAGTCGTCTGCGACTACATCCGGCACGGGGGTAACGCCCGGGCCTTTCTCGAGCGGTTCGGCGATGCCTGTTCGCCCGGCTTCGACCCGGACCGCGACCTCGAGCGCATCGGGTGTGCCAACCAGACGACCATGCTGATGTCGGAGAGCCTGGCCATCGAACGCATGCTGCGGCAGGCCGTGGCGGACCGTTACGGCGAGGCGGCGCTCGAGACGCGGTTTCGGGCCTTCGACACGATCTGCACGGCGACGCAGGAGCGGCAGGACGCCGTGCTCACCCTGCTTGAGACGGCCCCCCTCGACCTGATGGTCGTGGTCGGGGGCTACAACAGCAGCAATACGTGCAACCTGGCGCGGATCTGCGCCGAGCGCGTGCCGACCTACCACATCGCCGACCACACGGGGCTGCTCTCCCCGCTGACCATTCGCCACCGCCCTGCGGGGCTGCCGCAGACGGCGGGTCCGGTCGAGGTGGTGACCGAGGGCTGGCTGCCGCGCGGCGGACCGGTGGCGATCGGCCTCACTGCCGGCGCGTCGACGCCGAACAACATCGTGGGCGAGGTGATCGCCGTGCTGGCTCGTCTGGCCGGGGACGACGCCTGGCCGTAAACGCTTTGAGGAGGGGCAACGTAATCCGGGAAGTGGCGAACGAGGAGTGAGTGGAGGTATGGCCAGGATCCTCGGCGCGTGGGCGTTGGTGGCGGCGGTGCTGGCGTCGCTGGGCGCCGGCCAGGATCGGCGGCAGTCGCCGCGGGAACGGACGCCGGCCCCGCAGGAACGGCCCTTCAAGTGGTGGGCCCACGAACCGACGCAGCGGGAGCTGGGGCTGACCCAGGAGCAGACGAGCCGGGCCGAGGAGATTTTTCAGGCGACGGTGCCGCGGCTCCGGGAGCTGTGGAAGACGCTCGACCAGCGCGAGGCGGAGCTGTCGGCGATGATCCGGGAGCGCAAGGCGGACGAGAGCGCGATCGCCGCGAAGATCGACGAGGTCGAGCAGGTCCGCGCCGAGCTCAACAAGACGCGGACCCTGATGCTCTACCGCATCCACCGGCTGCTCACGCCGGAGCAGCACGAAAAGTTGAACGCGATCCACGACCGCGAGCGCGCCCGCCGGCGCGGCGGGGAATCGCACCGTCAGGATCGTTCGAGGGGCCCGGCGTGACGCCGAGGCGAACGGGTCGCGGGTTTTCGGATGATGGAGGTCGTGCCGTGAAGCAAGTGGTGTTGTCTCTGGCCCTGGGCGTGCTGGGGCTCGGGCTGGCGGTCCCGGGCCGGGCGCAGACCGCGGTCGACTTCGAGGCCCTCAAGCGCGCCGCGATCGCCCAGGCGAAAGCGCAGGAGATGCAATCCGTGGCGGCCGAGGTCCAGACGCCGCCGGCCGCGACCGTGGACCTCTCGCTCGAGGACGCGGTGCAGCGGGCCCTCGACCGCAACCTGGACATCGCGGTCGAGCGCTTGAATCCGCGTACCTACGACCACTCGTTGGCCGCGATCTACGCGGTCTATCGTCCCACGATCACCTCGTCGTTCGGCAATCTCAACCAGGTCTCGCTGCCCAACAGCCAGCTCACCGGGGTGACCGACAAGCTGGTGACCAACCGGCAGAGCTGGTCGGGGGGGATGACGCAGAACTTCCGGTGGAGCGGCGGCAGCCTGTCGATCACGTTCGACAATTCGCGGACCGATTCCTCGAACGCCTTCGCCACGCGCAATCCGTCCTTCCAGACGAGCCTGTCGGCGACCTACGTGCAGCCCCTCCTCCGGAACTTCCGCATCGACGGCACGCGCGCGCAACTCGAGACGACGCGCATCAGCCAGGACCTCTCCGAGCTCCAGTTGCAAGCGACGGTCACCCGTACGCTCGCGAGCGTGCGGAATGCCTACTTCGATCTCATCGCGGCGCGCGAGGCGGTCGAGGTGGCGCGCCAGTCGCTGGCGCTGGCGTCGAAGCTCGTGGCGGACAACAAGCAGCGGGTCGAGATCGGCACCCTCGCGCCGATCGACGTCATCCAGGCGCAGGCCGAGGAGGCCACCCGGCGGCAGGCCCTCGTGCAGGCGGAGCAGGCGGCCCGCACCGCGGAGCTCGCCCTGAAGCGGCTCATCGTCAGCGGCACGGACGATCCGCTCTGGCAGGCCACGATCAATCCGGTCGACCGGCCGGGCTTCTCGCCCGTGGAGATCGACGTCGAGGCGCTCGTCCGCAACGCGCTCGACAAGCGGCTCGACCTCCAGCAGGCGCGCCGGCAGCTCGAGAGCAACAACATCTCGCTGCGGAACCTGACGAACCAGACGCTCCCGGCGCTGGACCTGACGGCGCGCTACTCACTCGCCGGCCTCGGGGGCACGCAGTTCGAGCGGAAGGGCCTCGGGGGCACGATTTCGGCCGTCTATCCGAGCGGCTATCTGGATGCGCTCGCGAACATCCGGCGCTTCGACGCGCCGACGTGGAACCTGCAGCTCAACTTCTCCTATCCGATCGGCATCAGCGCGGCGCAGGCCAACCTCGCGCGGGCGAAGCTGCAGCTCGAGCAGACCCAGGCGCAACTGAAAGCGCTCACCCTGCAGATCGCCACGGAAGTCACCAACATCGTCCTGCAGGTCCGCAGCAACGCCCAGCGCGTGCAGGCGGCCACCGCGGCGCGCGAGCTGGCGCAGAAGCGCCTCGAGGCCGAGCAGAGCAAGTTCGAGGTCGGGCTGTCGACCAACTTCCTCGTCGTCCAGGCCCAGCGCGACCTGGCGGACGCGCAGAACGCCGAGCTGCGCGCGATCCTCGACTACCGCAAGTCGCTCGTCGATCTCGAGCGCGTCCAGCTCGTCGGCGGCGGCAGCTCCGTCAGCAGCATCAGCGCCGGCGGGTCGACGGGCGCCACCGCGGCCGCGGCGGGCGGCGGCGGGGCGCGGACGGGC
>CAYZKQ010000060.1:0-16757 GCA_964478975.1 uncultured Vicinamibacterales bacterium
CGAGCCGGCGCACCGCGGCTTCCGCCGCCGGGAGATCGGTGCGGGCCGGCAGCCTCACCTGAACGACGAGGCGTTCGAGGCGGTCGGCGCCGCTCCGCACGTAGGCGGCCGGCACCTCGACGGACACCGGCCGGAGGCGTTCGCGCTCGAAGAACGCGCGCGCGTCGCGCGCCACCTCGTCCACCGTCGGCCCCTTGGGGTCCCAGACGTGCGGCAGGCGTCCGGCGACCAGCGCGGCGGCGGCGCGCGTCCCGGCGCCGTCACGGCCCGCCACGACCACCGCCGCCGGCGGCGCGGCGCGGTTCGTCGTGACGAAGGCGACCACGCCCTCGCCGGGCCCGAGCGGGGCGAGCCCGACGTCGGCGGCGCGGAGGCCGGCGCGCGCCAGACCGGCCTCCCCGATCACGATCGGCACGCCGGTCTCCGCGGTGCGGGCGACCGGCAGGTTCATGGCCGTCGTTTCGAACCCCAGGCGGGCCGCGAGGTCCGCCGCCGCCGCGACCTCGTCCTCGCTCGGCGCCTCGCCGAGCACGAGCGACGCGTTCACGGAATCGGCCACGCCATCGCCGTTGCGGTCCTGGACGAGCGTGCCGAGTGTCCACAGCGTCCGGAGATCCGCCGCGACTGCCTCCGCCTGGCGCGCCGACGGCCGGAGGCCGAGTCCCAGGGCGAGCGCCGCTGCGACGATGCCGCTGGCGAGAGGTCGCCGGTGCTGGAACATTGCTCCCTCCTGGTGGGCCATCGCGCGGGCCGGAGTGTCGGGCCAAGAGGCCGGGCCTACCGCGAGACGGCCACGCCGGCCGTCGGGGCCGGCCTACGCACATGGGGCGGACCTCCGAGGTCCGCCCCACAGCACTGTTGCGCGTCGGCCTGGCGCCGAGCGCCGTCCGATCTCAGAAGAGGAAGCGGACGGCGAACTCCACCTGCCTGGACGGCGCGTTGATGTTCGGCGCGAGCGAGGTGACCTGGCCGAACAGCGTCGAGTGCACGTTGCCGACCGGCGTCCCGAAGTTCGCGCGGTTGGCGACGTTCAGGAGCTGCGCGATGAACTGGAGCTGCTGCGTGTCGCGCAGCCGGAACGACTTGGTCAGCCGCAGGTCCACGTTCGCGAACTTGGGACACGCGACCTCGGAGACCGGCGCCAGCCCCCGGGACGCGCGGTACGTATTGATCGCGTCCAGGTTCAGACCCCGGCAGCCCGTGCGCGGCATGACACCCGGCGGGAGATCCCCGGTGTAGGTGTCGTTATCGAGGTCGACCGGGGCGGTCGTGTTGAACGGCAGGCTCGAGCGGAAGTCGCCGACGGCCGAGACCTGCACGCCGTACGGCAACTGCACGATGCCGCTCACGACGAGCCGGTGCCGCCGGTCGGCGGTCGCCGGCATCCTGACTTTCTCGTAGCCGTAATGCTCGCTGCGCTCCCGGGTGTCGTTGATGTCCTCGGCCTTGCTGAGCGTGTACGACACCAGGTACTGGTAGTTGCGGCTGAACCGCTTCTCGACCTTGAGCAGGAGCGCGCGGTAGGTGTTGTCCGCGGTACTCTGCCAGTAGCTCACCTGCCGGAACTGCGGGTACGGCCGGACGCGGGTAACCTGGTCGGGCAGGTTGATGTCGATCGTGTCCCGGTCCGAGTAGCGCCACACCGAGGTCACGTCCGCGCTCACCGCCAGGTCGCGCCCGATCATCTGCGTCACGCCCACGTTGACGTGGTGCGCGTACGCGTTGACCGAGTCGTTGTCCATCACGCTGATGTTCGGCGGCGCCGTCGAGATGAACCGCTCCCGCGGCACGCCCTGCAGCGGATCCGGGAAGCTCGGGTTGTTGATGACGATCTGCTGGCCCTGCACCCACTGGAACTCGCCGAAGTTCGTGAGCGTCCGGATGTTGTCGTAGAACATGCCGTAGGCGGCGTGCACGTTGGTCCGCCCGTCCCGGAACGGATCCCACGCGAAGCCGGCCCGCGGCCCGAAGTTGTTCCGGTCGCCCCGGCGGTCGGCGCCTTCGTGCCAGGGAATCGGGAGCGGGAAGCCCTTGCCCGGGCCGAGCCGCTTCTCGACCTTCGCGATGAGCTCGTCCAGGTTCTCGTTGAACACCCCCACCTGCAGGTCGTAGCGCAGCCCCAGGTTGAAGGTCAGGCCCGGCGTCGGCTCCCAGTCGTCCTGCACGTAGGTCGAGAAGTGGTGCACCGGCACGTCACCGTAGCGCGGCTGCGTCTGCGTGTACCGCGTGGGCCAGGTGCTCCGGTCGTTGGGGTCGTACTCCTTGTCGCGCGGAAAGGTCCAGGTGCCGCTGTAGTCGATGAGGTTGTCGGCCTGGAACTCGATGTAGTTGTAGTCGACCCCCATCTTCCACTGGTGCGTCCCCGCCCAGTCGGTCTTCAGGTACGAGAAATCGTTCTTGAACTGCCACCGCGTCTCGGGACCCATCTGGTCGTTGCAGTTCCCCACCGTGAGGGTCGGGTACAGGAAGCGCGGCGTGCACTTCGACAGCCGCTCCTGGCTGAAGTCGCCGGGTTCCCACCGCCCGTGGCTGTAACTTGGCGACACCTCGTACTTGCTGAACGCGTACTGGAAGCGGAAGTCGTTGAGGGCCCGGTCGCTCATGATCCACGTGTGCCCGACCACCGCCGAGGTCCGGGGCACCGCGAAATCGAAGCTGCCCGTCGGCGCCGTCGTGCCCCCGGTCGTGAGCGCCGGCCGGTACTCGTCCTCCTGGGCCAGACGCAGGAACAGCGACTGCCCGGAGGACACCTGGTGGTCGAGCTTCAGCGTGTAATTCCACCGGAACTGGTCGCTCCGGTAGGTCCCGTCGTACTGCGGCCAGATCCCGCGGGTCGACACCGTCAGGTAGATATCCTCGTCGGTCCGCTCGTAGGCGAAGAAGTAATGGGTCTTGTCCTTGACGATCGGGCCGCCGACCGACCCGCCGTACTGGTGCCGCCGGAACGGCGGCTTCTCCGTCTGGAAGTACTCCTTCGCCGTGATGGCTTTGTCGCGGAAAAACCAGAAGGCGGAACCCGCCATCTGGTTCGTCCCCGACTTCGACACCACCGTCACGAGCCCGCCGGTCGCCAGCCCGTACTCGGCCTTGAAGTTCGACGTCGTGACCTTGAACTCGCGGATCGAGTCCATCGCGAAGTTCTGCCGCGCCTCGCCCATCTCGGCCCACGTGTTGTTGACGCCGTCGACGATGAACGCATTCGAGTACTCGCGCGTCCCCGCCCCGACGTTGACGTTGCCCCGATAGTAGAACCCGCGGATCGCATCCTGCGAGGTGCCCGGCGTCAGCATCGCCAGGTCGATCCACCGCCGCGACGCCACCGGCAGGTCCTGGATCTGCACCGTTGACACGGCCGTCGACACCTCCGACCGCCGCGTGTCGACGATCGGCGACTCGCCCGTGACCGTGATCGTCTCGGCCACCGCCTGCGGCCGCAGCACGAAGTCGATCCCCGCCGTCTGGTCGATCACGAGGACGATGTCGCGCCGCTCCTCCGTCGAGAACCCCTGCAACTCCGCCGTCACGGTGTAGGTGCCCGGCGGGAGCGCCCGGAGCCGGTACTGCCCGTTCGCGTCCGTGACGTCCGTGCGGACGAGGCCGGTGTCCTGGTTCCGCGCCGTCATGGTGACGCCGGGAATCACGGCGCCGGTCTGGTCCTTGATCGTGCCCACGATCTGCGCGTTCTGCGCGTAGGCGCTGGCGCTCCAGAGCAGACACACCCCCGCCAGTGCCAGAGCGTTGAGCCACCGCTCCTGCATAACCGCCTCCTTGACCACCGACGGAACCCCGTGTGTCGGGGTCCGGCCAATCGCGTGGGACCTCGAGCCGCTGCCGGCTGTACGGCAGAGCTTGTCACGCCGCGCCCTGGGCGTCAAGAGCCCGGACGCCGCCGTCCCGCCGTCACCGCGCCGCTGCCCGCCCAGCCGCCGCACCTCCGCCGGGCCGGACGGGCCGCACGCGCAGCACCGTCAGGCTCACGGCATCCTGCTGGCCGTCCTCCTCGATGCGTTCGAGCCGGTACTGCCCGTCCCGCAGATAAGTGAGGTGCGCCATCAAGAACGCAAATCCCGGCTTGGTCACGAGCGCCAGCCACTCGCCCTGCGCCGTCTCGTCGGGCGCCTCGGTCCCTCCCGAGACGAACGTCACCTGCGGCCAGTTGTTCATCATCCGGGCGCCGCCGTCCGGCGCGCGCCGCCGCCCGCGCGGCTCGCCCGTCTCGGGGTCGGTGTAGTAGATCGCCGTGTCCTTGTAAATCTCCTGGCCGTACACGAACGGCGCGAAGCCGAACGCCCACCGGCGGTAGCGCGCCTGATGGCGCAGGTTCATCGCCCGGACGTCCGGGTCGCGATTGATCTCGCGCACGATCGCCTCACGCAGCGCCTCGACGCCGTCGGCGTGCTCCGGATAGCGCGGGTCGCGCAGGCCCCCGACACTCGTGTACCAGCCGCGCGACGACCAGTAGCTCCGGAACCCGGGCGGGACGTACCCCGCGAACTGCTGCACCCACTCGTGGGAGGGATACCCGTGCGGGTTCAGATAGATGTCCGGGAGCCATTCCTGCCACAGCCGCCCGCGCACGAGCGCCTCGGGCAGCAGCGGGTCCGGCCGGCCCACCTGGGAGGCGACATCCATCCCGAGGGCGCTGTAGCGGCCGGCGTGCAGCATGTGCGTGGGCGTCAGCTTCTGCAGCTCGTAGGCCATCTGGGCGCCGTCGGGGTTCTCCACCGGGTGCAGAATGACGTTCACCCGCTTCAGGATGGCCCGGTACGCCGGGTCCGAGACGAGGCGCTCGCCGAGCTTCAAGATGTGACTCGTGGACGAGACCTCGTTGGCGTGCTGGCGCCCGGTGATGAGAATCGTGGGCTTGTACGCGGTGAGCTTCGTGATCGAGACGAGCTCGCTCGGCGCCGGCAGCGTGATTTCGGCCACCGAGATGTCCCGGCCGCGGTACGAGCGGCCGGCGCGATAGGCGCGGACTTCGGGGAACGCGGCCAGCTGCTTGACGATCGCTTCGGCCTCGTCCGGGCTGATGATGTGGTCCCAGGTGACCAGCGGGAGCGCCGGCCGTTCGGCGGCGCGGTGGACGTTCGACGGCGGCGCCTCGCCCGTGTGCGGCAGGACGCGCGTGGTGCGCGCGTCGCGCAGCAGGATCGTGACGGCGATCCGGTCCACATGATCGTAGGAGAGGGCGGTGCGAGAGAGGCCGGCGGCGTGCAGGCGCCGGAGCCCGTCCAGCGCGTCCGCCGCGCGGGCGGCCGCCTGGTCGTCGCGCGCCTCCACCTGGAGCTCGACCTCGCGCAGGCCGTCTCGCCGCGCCACCACCCGCGTCACGACCGGTGCGCTCACGTCCGCCGCCGTCAGGTCGCGCGTCACCCGCACGGGCTTCGCGTCGCCCTTGACCCGGTAGCTCACCTGCAGCGCCGCTCTCGGCGACGCGTTCCCGGCATACAGGATGCGCGCCCGCGCGCCTTGCCCCGGCCGCTCGGGGTGGATGATGGGGTAGATCTTGCCCGGGGCGGCCAGGCGCCGCCGGACGGTCGTGCGGCCGAGCGCGTCGAAAAAGTCCAGCGTCACGAAATACAGATCCTCGTGCAGCGACTCCAACGAGGAGACCAGCTCCTCGTCCACGCCGATCCGGAAGTCCGGCTCGCTCATCCATACCTCGACGTCGAGGTCCCGGTGGAACGGCTGCTTGTCCGGCATGGGACGGTTCTCGGTGACCTTCATGACGTAGTCGTAGATGCGCGGCAGGACCTTCCCCTGATAGTGATCCCAGAAACGCTCCGGGTCCGTCGGGATCCGCGCGTCCACCGCCACCTGGCCGTCCACCACCGCCCGGATCCAGCCGGTCGTGACGTCGACGCGGGACCAGCCCGGGAACTTGTCGAGATACTCGCGCTCCACGAACGTCGGGCTGAACGCCGCGCGATAGACGACCTTCCCCGACGCGTCGGCGGCTTCCAGCGTGTAGATGTCCTTCGCCCCGTCCACGAGCTCGAGCGCAACGCGGTCGACCGGAACGCCCAGGTCGCGGGCGAAGATCTCGTCGACCGGATACAGCTCGTGGAGCCACCGACTCGGCACCTGATAGAACTTGTATTGCTTCGAGAAGTCGGGCTTGTACTCGGCGACGCGGATGTGCACGCTGCGGACCCCTTTGCCCTTCAGCTCGGGGATGACCTGCTCGGTCAGCCACAGGAACCCCTGCTTGTAGGCCGAGAGGATGCGGACGCGCGGCGCCACGGCGCCCGCCTGCTCGAGCGCCGCCCGCACCTCGTCGGCGATCTGCCGGCGCACCGCGGGCGACTCGCTGAGCCTCGCCTCGAGCTCGACCCGCGAGCCGGCCTTCACCTTCGGCAGCACGTCGCTCCGGAACCTCGCCCGGAAGTCGTCGACCTCCCAGGGCAGATCCAGCGTCTCCTCGAACACCGTGACGGGATCGGTGAGGCCCCTGCTCGCGACCGTCACCTTCGCTTCGCCGCCCGCCGGGGCCGCCAGCGCCCGGCGCACCTGCTCGGCGAGGTAGCGGTCGAGCGCCGGGTCGGCCGCCTCGAGATAGAGCGTGGCTTCGAACGATTCGACGGGCTTCCCGCGGAGCTCCGCGAGAATCCCGTCGAGGGCGCGGACGGCCTGGCCGGCCTGCCCCGCGCCGCTCCTCGCCTGGAAGAACCGCTGGACCTGCGTCTTCAGATCGTCGAGCGTGAAGGCCCCGCGCGCGACTTCCCACAGGTAGGGGGCCCGCCGCGCGAGATAGAGGCTCGCGGCCTCGGTGCCGGCCGGATCCGCACCCGCCACCACCGTCGCCGTCGCGTTCCCGAACGCCCGCGGCACGACCTGGACGACCCCCTCGCCGGGCCCGAGGTCGTCGAGGCGGGCTTTGCCGATCTTGACCAGGTCCTGCACCAGCCGGTTCATGCGGCCCACCAGAATCGGGCTCGGCTCGCGCGCCGGGTCGCGCACCTCGTCGTCGCGCTTCGCCAGCGGGAACCCGATGCCGGTCGTCTCCAACCCGATGCGCGCGGCGATGTGCGCCGCGCCGAGCGCGTCGGCCGCGTCGCCGATCACCAGCGTCGTGTCGGTCCGGTCGGGGATGAGGTCGCGGTAGCCGTCGCCGTACCAGCCGTCGATCGTGTACGCGGAGGCGAGGTCGAAGGCCTTCGCCGGCGGCGGTGGCGCCGCCGTCACGGCGCCGCGCTCGCCGGGCGAGTCCGGCGCGAGTTCGCCGGGTGCGATCGGCGGCGTCAGGATGCGGGGCGTGAGCCCCGAGCGCCGCACCGTGGCGCGGCCCGCGACGCGCCCGTCCGCCCAGCACTCGACGACGGTTTCCGCGGCGGCCGACACGTTCAAGGTCCGCGGCTCGCGGCCGAAGCGGTGGGCGCGGTCCAGATCCTCGAGCGCCCGCACCGCCGGCGCGACCTGCGCCGGCGGCAGCTCGACCGCCACGCTGATCCGGGCCAGCCCGCGGCGATCGCGATCGACCACGAGCGAGCGCACCGAGACGCCGGCGGGCGAGAGACCCCGCGACCGCAGATAGCGGACCGTCTGCTCCTCGACGCCGGCGAGCGTCGCGCCGCTCATGCTCCAGAGCCGCGGCAGCCGCGCCGCCAGCACGCGCGCCGCGCCGAGCGTGCCCTCGTCATCGGCCCCGACCACGACCACCGCCTCGCCCGACCCCAGCGGCGAGGGCGCCAGCGCCACGAGCCCCTGCCCTTCCCCGAGGCCCGACAGGTCCAGATGGCCCGCGGCGGCGAGCTTCTCGACGAGCGCGTTGCGCCGGCCGACGAGCACGAACAGCGGCGGCGAAGAGGGATTCGGCGCGGCGTCCTGGTCCCGCACCACGAGGGGCAGTGTCATGGCGGTCGTCTCGAACCCCAGGCGCGCCGCCAGCTCGGCCGCGGCTTGCACCTCGTGGCGCGAGGGCTCGGCGGGCACCACCACGCGCGCCGCGACGTCGTCGGCGAGCCCGTCGCCGTTGGTGTCGCGGACCAGGCCGCGCGTCAGGTCGAAGAGGCTGCGCAGACCCGCGAGCCCATCCGGGCCCGCGGGCGGAGGCGCGCTCGATGGCCCCGACGCCGACAGGCCCAGAGCGGCGACCGACAACACAAGCGCGAGGAAACGGGTCATGGGCATCCCCCGGCGTGATCGAAGCAAGGCCGCCGCGGATTATAGCTGGTCAGACGTGGGGCGGGTGGTCGCGCGCCGCGCTTCTTTGAGGGAAAGCGCGCCTCGCAGGCCGGGCAAATCCCCCGTCGCCCCCAAAAAACAACGGGGCGCCGCCTTTCCGGCGACGCCCCGCTTGGCTCGACGGGCGGCCCGGCTCCCCAGCCACTCACGGCTCCCTGCCGCAAATCTTCGGGCCGCTCGTTCGCAGGATTCGCAACTCGCGTGCCGGCCAGAATCAGCGCCTGTCCGGCCTGCAATCCCGCCCTGGCGCCGTTGTCCCTTTACAGCGCCGTCATCGGGCTTACAGTTTTCGCGCCGCCCGCCCTAGATCGCCGCGCCCTCGGGATACTGGAGGGCGAGCCGCAGCTCCTTGGCGAGCTGTTCCACGGTCGTGCCCTTCCACGCCCCGTCCAGCTCGAAGCGCACGTCGCTGATCCGGCGCCCCCACGGGGCGATGACCCGGCCGATGGCGCGGAAGTCGGTGCGGTCGGCGTGCTCCTGGTCCAGCCGCCGGACCACGTCCGGGGCGACGCGCAGGAACGCGCGGAGCGCCGTGCTCGACTTGATGGCGTACTTGCGGCCGTTCCACGCGGCGCCGAAGATGAGCGCGATCTGCTTGAAGTAGTTGAGGAAGAATTGCTTCGCCTCCTCCCGGAACTGCTCGGCCTTCCGCCCGCTGCCGAACGCCTCGTTGCTGAACAGCTTCTTGAGCTCCTGGGCGAGCGGGGCCTGCGCCACTTTCCCCGGGCCCACGCCGAGGAGCTTGATGTCCCCGTAGAGCGGGGAGTCCTCCCGGTCGTTGAGGAACCGCACCACATCGTGCGCCGTCGCGAGATTCTCGTCGCGGTAGAGCTGCCGCCCCGACAGCGAGACCAGGTGCGACGCGTTCAGGCGCGTGTGCTTCGCGTTGATCGTCACGAACATCTGGACGATGTGGTCTTCCGGGAGCCGGTCGAAGATGACCGCGGGCACCGTGAACTCTTCCTCGCCGAACTTCTCGATGTCCGCGTGCAGCGCGAGCAGCCGGTGCTGGCCGTCGATCGCCCGCAGGATCCCTTCCGTCTCGGGCACCTTGAGCCAGCCCACCGCCGCGTCCGGCTCGACCGGCTCGAAGCGCAGGGGCTGGTCCGACGAAATGATCACAGCGCCCGGAATGGACGGCAGGTCGCGCGCCTGCCGGCACTGCTCGTAGTACTGGACGAGCTCGTCGATCTTGCGCCGGATGATCTGGCGCTGGTACGCCTTCTCGCTCGCCGCGATGCGCCGCTCGAGCAGGTCCCAGTTGATGCGCGAGGGGCTCCGCTTCCGCCCCCCGCGGACCGGCGGATGGTGCGGCTCGCCGTAGCTCAACACCTCGAAGCGCACCAACCGGTCGATATCCCTGGCCGTGAGCGAAGCCTGATAGAATTGCACGCCGAATTGCTTCATGCGGATGGCGGCGACGCTGATCATAGGCGGTGTGGGTCCCTTTGAGCCCCGAACCTCGATGGTTCGCGACGCGATCATATATTGAGTCGCGCCGCCGCGCACAACCCGTATAGGCGAACTGCCAAAAGCCCTTTATCTACAAGGAGTTGACAGTCATGACTTCCCCGCGGTCCCGACGGCGTCTTGCCGTCCTTCTCCTCGTCCTCACGGCTACCGCGTTCGGCGCGCGGCTTCCGGCGCAGCCGCGCGCGACCCCGCCGCGGGCTTCGGCCCAGCCGCACGACGAAGAATTCGCGCGGCTGGTCCGCGAGTGGACGACGCGTCCGGAGTTCCTGAGCCCGCTCGTCGACCACCTGCCGAAGTCGGCCGAGGTGCCGTCGCCGAAAGACGTGCTCGGCTACCACATCGGCGCGCCGAAGAAGCTCACCTACTACGCCGACATCCTCCGGTATTACCGGGCGCTCGCGGCCAAATCGCCGCGGGTGGTCGTGGAATCGATCGGCAAGACCGACGAGGGCCGCGAGTGCGTCGTGGTCATCATCTCGTCGGAGGACACGATCCGGAATCTCGAACAGTACCGCACCTATCTCTGGCGGCTGAGTGACCCGCGCGGGCTCTCCGACGCCGAGGCGCGCGAGATCATCGCGAGGGCCAAACCCATGTACCACCTCATCGGCGGCCTGCACAGCGGCGAGACGGGGCCGTCCGAGATGCTCATGGAGCTCGCCTACCGCCTGGCGGTCGAAGATTCGCCCCTCATCCGGCAGATCCGCGACCGCGTGATCGTCAGCCTGACGCCCGTCGCGGAACCGGACGGCCGCGACCGCTACATCGACTGGTACTACCGCTACAACGTCGACGTCGAGAACGAGAACGAGCGCGTTCCGGGACCGCCGTACTGGGGCAAGTACGTGCTGCACGACAACAACCGCGACATCAACTTCTCGCAGGTGACCATGAAGACGCTGCTCGACTGGTATCTCGGGCGGTGGCGGACGCCCATCATGCACGAGCTGCACGAGTCGATCCCCTTCATGTACACCTACAGCGGCCAAGCGCCGCAGAACCCGAACTACGACCCGATCCTCTTCGGTGAGCTCCCCTGGTTCTCGAACTTCGAGATGACCCAGATGACCAAGTGGGGCATGCCGGGCGTCTGGACGCACGCCTTCATGGACGCGTGGTCGCCGGGCTACCTCGGCTCGATCGCGTACAACCACAACGGCATGATGCGCATGTACGAAACGTTCGGCAACGGCGGCGCCACCACCATGCGGCGCCGGTTGGGCGGCCGGGGCGGGCCCGGCGGCGAGGGCGGGGAAGGGGGCGAGGGCGGCGGCCGCGGGGGCCAGACCTCGCGCGAGTGGTACCGGCCGCTCCCGCCCTACACCGACGTCGTCTGGTCGATGCGCAACAACACGAACTACATGGAAACCGGCGTCCTGCTCGGCCTCCAGCTCACCGCGTCGTTCCCCGAGGTGATTCTCGAGAACTTCTACGTCAAGACGCGGAACTCGATCGAGAGCGGCCGGACCACCCCGCCCCACGGCTTCATCATCCCGGCCGGCCAGCGCGACATGACCCGCGTCGCGCGTCTGGTCAATCTGCTGCGCGTGCAGGGCATCGAGGTCGGCCGCGCGACGAGCGAGGTCAAGCTCGCCGACGGCACCTTCCCCGCCGGCTCCTTCATCGTCAAGCGCGACCAGCCGTACGGGCGCCTCGCGAAGATCCTGCTCGAGAAGCAGGAGTATCCGGACCCCACTCTCCGCACCTACGACGACAGCGGCTGGACGATGGGCTGGATGCTGCACACCGAGGTGAAGGCCATCAATGACAAGGCGGTCCTGGATGTGCCCGTCGAGCCGGTCACCGAGGTGAAGCTGGCGGGCTCGGTGACGGGGGTGGCCGACCCCGCGGTCCTCGCCGTCGCCCACTATGGTTCGACGAACATGGTTACCCTGCGGTGGCGGCTGAAGGACCTGCCGATCAAGGCCATCGAGCGGAGCGTCCAGGCCGAGGGCGTCGATCTGCCCGCCGGATCGTTCCTCATCCCGGTGTCAGGCCCCGACGTCGAACGGGTGCGACGGGCCGTCGAGGCGCTCGGGCTGACGGCGGTGGGATTGGCGGCGGCGCCGGAGGTGCCTACGCACGACCTCGACCTGCCGCGCGTGGCGGTCTATAGCACGTGGGGATCGACCCAGGATCCGGGCTGGGTACGCCACGCCTTCGACACGTTCGAGATCCCGTACGACCTCATCTACAAGGAGCGCGTCAAGCAGGGCCAGCTCCGCGCCGCCTACGACGTCATCGTGATTCCCAGCCAGGCGGGAAGCGCCAAAGGCCTCGTCTATGACATCGCGCCGCGCGGCAAACCCATCGCCTACACGAAGACCGAGCGGTTCAAAAACCTCGGGATGTACGGCGAGTCAGAGGACATCACGGGTGGCATGGGGCTCGCCGGGGTTGTCGAGCTCCAGAAGTTCGTCGAGGAGGGCGGACTCTTGTTGACGCTCGGGGTGGCGAGCTACTTCCCGCCCGAGTTCGGCCTCACCCGGACGATCAACGCGAGCCGCCCGTCGAGCCAGTTCTACGCGCCGCGGCCCATCGTGCAGGCTGAAATCCTGCGACCCGAGCATCCGATCTTCTATGGCTACCCCGACAAGGTGGCCCCCACGAAGTACACCAACGGACCGCTCCTGCAGGTGCCGGCGAGCGAGCAGCGGTACGTCCTGATGCGGTATCCGGGGGGCGACCAGTCTGTGCTCAGCGGCCTGATGCGCGGGGCGAACGAGCTGCGCAACCGGCCGGCGATCGTCGACGTGCCGGTGGGGCGAGGGCGGGTCCTGCTCTACGCCACGAACCCCATCTACCGGTGGCAGAACCATGGGGAGTTCAACATGGTTTTCAACGCCCTGTTGAACTACAACGACCTGAGGACGCCGGAGCGGACGACCGACACCCCCGCGGCGGGGCGCTGACCCCGCGACGTTGCACTCCGCGCGGGCGCGGGCGGCTTCGCCGAACCACGCGGTCCAGCGGACGCCGCCCGCCTTCCCGCGCCGACCTCAGCCCGCCCGCACGCCGGCCACCTCGAGAACCGGAAAGGCTTGAGGATCAGCATCGAGCCGTGGGCAGGTAGGCTCCGTCAGTGGCGCCTCCGAGGCACGGGTCATCAGATGCGCGGCGCCGGGCTACCGGACGAGGCCGTGACAAACTTCCTCGGCCCCCAGGTCCTTCGCGAAGTCTACGAGATTCTCGAACGCGCCTCGTCAGCGGGTCCCGCCCCGACAGCCGGAGGCACCGCCTCCGCGCGGGTCGCACGGCGCGAGGCTCGGGGACCTTGTCCCGCCCGGGCCGGCCCAGCCACCCAGAGCCGCGACAACCGCCCCCAGGTCGACGCTCACGCATCGGCAATCGCCGCCGGCGACGCCTCCACCACCCGGCGCCGGTAGTCGGAGACCGTCCGCCGCAGGACCTCACCCGTCAGGTCCCGCCGGCCATGGGTCGCCGCTGGAAACTCCCCGGGGCGCATCCGCAGCCACCGCCGGAAGTGGCCGTCCAGCTCGCCGGTCGGATAGTACCCGACCGCCGCCGCGACTTCCTTGACGCTGAGCGCCGTCGTTCGCAAGAGCACCGCCGCTTTCAGGACGCGCAGCCCGTTCAGATGAGTCGAGAACCCATGGCCGGTTTCCGCCTGGAGCGCTCGCGAGAGCGACCAGGGCGACGACCCGAGCTCCTCGGCCAGCCGCGCCAACCTGATGTGCTCCTCGGCATACTGGCGCCCGAGCGCGCGCAGCAGCGCGTTGACGCGGGCCCGCCGGCGAGCCTGCCTGCGCGGCGCGCTGCCGGGTGAGCTTGCGATCGGCCGCCCTTCCTGCTCCTCGTGCTGCAGCGCACCCAACGCCAGCCGCAGGACCGCCGAGGACACCGCTACGCGGTCAGCCTCACACGCAGCTGCCGGCGTGGTGGCAAGGCACGTCCAGGTCGCCGCCAGCCGCGCCACCTCGTCGCCGCTCAGCCACACCCCGACCGTCCCCCGGACACCGCTGGACAAAGGCCAGGACCTCGGGGCTCACCGGCATCGCGACACCAGGGGGTGTGGGGTGCCTTATGGTGCCCCGAAGGCAAACCGCAAGCCTCGCGAACACAAAGGCCGCCGCGCGCAAGTCGAACGAACACAAACCCGTTGCCCCTCGGGGACGCACCCCCTAAAGTGGCGCCGTGCCGTCAGGTCAGAGCGGTCACAACAGCCCGACGCGAGCCCAGGCGGCCGCTCGGCAAGGGTCGGGTGTCAACAGCCGCAGGCGCTTCGACGCGCTCCCGACAGCGGGCCTCGCGTGCGTGGCGGTGTTCTGGGCGAGCTACGCCACCTCCGTGTACCTGGGCCGCGCGTGGGCCCAGGCCCTGCGCACGACCACGCGCCCGCCGGTCGTCAACGGTCTCCCGCTGCGCTTGGCACCCTTCGCGACACTCGTGCGGGATTCCGCCCCGGGCCTCGAGGCCGAGCGCTACCTGGTCCTTGTGGCCTCGGACGACTGCCCCTACTCCGAGGCCGAGATCCCCGCGTGGACCGAGCTGCTGCGGGGGCTCGCGTTTCGTCGGGCGGACGTCGTCCTCCTGATCAGTCTGAAGGGTCGGCGCATCCCGGCCGCAATCGAACCCGTCGTCCGCCGTCGCGGGGTCCCGTACCGGCTGTCCGAGGTCGCCAACCGCGTCGGGTTCGCCGAGGCCACCGGCCTCGCGTGGACCCCCGAAACCTTGGTCCTGGACCGTCACCTCCGGGTCCGGCTCGCCACCGAGCGCGTCTCCGACCCCGCGTCCGCCCTGATCAAGCGCTGGTTCGCCGAGGCCGACCACCGGCCTCGCGCGCTGGAAGGAGGGTAATCGCATGCGCACACGTCGACGTCTCGCCCCAGTCGGCTTCCGGGCGCTCGTCGCCATCCTGGTGGTCGCGACCGGAGCCTTCGCCACCGCCACGCTCGTCGCAGACGCGTGCCCGCAGGGATGCTGCGGCGTCGACGACGGATACGGCAATTGCGTGCTGGACTCCCAGCCTTACCACCGCTGCGACAGTGATGGGGAGTGTGAAGAGCGTAACACCAATTTCCCCAAGTGCTGCTACACAGCCGGGTGGTGCGGAGAGCAGTGCATCGAGGGGTGAGCCGCTGACCGATTCCGGCGGGCGGCGCGGTGCTAGACTGACGTCCTCAACGCGCGCAAGGGGGCAGGCGATGGGCACCGACCTGGCGGCGGCCGTCCGGCGCCTCGGGCGCACCCCGCTCTTTACGCTCACGGTCGTCCTGACGGTGGGCCTGGGCGTCGGCAGCGCCACGGCCGCCGTCGCGCTGCTGCGGGCCGTGCTCTGGCGCGAGCTGCCGTTCCGCGAGCCCGACCGCCTGGTCCGCGTCTTCAGTGTCGGCGCGCGCGGCGCCCACTCCCGGCCCGTGTTTCTCCACGACACGCTCCTCGACCCCCCGCGCAGCCCGGCCGCGGCAGTCTTCGCCGAGGTCGCCGGCGTCGAATGGAACGGCGCCCGGTTGGTGCGCCCGGGGGCGCCGCCGGAGAGAATCTGGTACCTCGCCGTCACCGAGCGGTTCTTTCCCGCCCTGGGCGCCCGGCCGCTGCTCGGCCGCCTCCTGACCCCGGCGGATGCCGACACCGGCGGCGTCCTGGTCCTGACCGAGCGGCTCTGGCGGCAGGCCTTCGGCGCCGACCCACAGGTCGTCGGCCGCCGCGTCCGCCTCGCGGAGGTCTGGGGCTCCCCGGCGCTGACCAGCCGCTACGAGGGCGTCCACGAGATTGTCGGCGTCCTGCCGGCCGCCGCCACCCTGGCGCAGTTCGGCGAGCACGACGTCGTCCTCCCCCTGCTCCGCCCCGCGCTGCCCCGCGTCTGGCAGCTCGACGTGCTCGCGCGCCTCCGCCCGGGCGTCACGCCGGCCCAGGCCGAAGCCCTCCTCCGGCCTCTCGCCCAGAGCTTCGGGAGCCCGACCGCGCAGCCGGTCGAGCGGGGCGGCGCCCTCGCCGCCGGCCTCACCGCCCGGCCCGACCCCGGCCCCCTGCTCGACCCGGCCGGCAGCACCCCCCGCCGCACCGTCCGGCTCCGCCAGGGACTGCTCGCCGGCCAGCTCACCGCGGGCCTCGCCCTGCTGCTGCCGGCCGGGCTGCTCCTCACCACCCTGTGGCACCTCGTCCGCCTCGACCTGGGGTTCGCCCCCACCGGCATCGTCGGCGCCAAACTCTCACTCGCCCGGCTGTACACCAGCGACCCGGCCACCTACCGCACCCTGCGCGCCCAACTGCTCGAACAAACGCGCACGCAACTGCGGGCGGCGGAGGTCGCCTGGACCGAACACTTCCCCCCGGAGGCCATGGGCCTGAGCACACTCAGCGTCCCCGACCGCCCGGCCCTGATGCCCGTCATCCGCTGGGTGACGCCGAGCTACTTCGCCCTGTTCCGGATTCCCCTGGTCGCCGGCCGCCTCATCGATGACCAGGCGTGCGTGCTGGCCGCCGGCGTCTGCGACGTGGTCGTCAACGAGACGCTGGCCCGCCAGCTCCAGCGTCCCGGCCAGGCCCTGCTCGGCGCCACCTTCGGCGTCGCCGGCCGGCCCATGTACCGCGTCGTCGGGGTCGTCCGCGACGTGCGCGAGTGGACCCCTCAGAGCCCCGCCCCCCCGACCCTCTACGCCGGCAGCCACCCCGAGCACGCCACCGTGTGGCTGATCGCCCGGCCCCGCGAGCCGCTCACCGACCTCTGGGCCCGTTTCCGCGCCGTCGTGGACCGCGTCGACCCCACCGGTGTCGCCCTCGTCAACGTCAACCACCATGTCGGCCCACCTGGCCGCCCACCGCCGCCAGGAACGCTTCCTGGCCGTCACCCTGCTGGCCTTCGCCACCCTGGCCGTCTCGAGCGCCCTGCTCGCCGTCGCCGGCTTCGTCTACACCTCGGTCACCGAGCGCCACCGCGAGCTGGCCATCCGCCTCGCCCTCGGCGCCCCCCGCCCCACCCTCGCCCTGACCGTCCTCCGCCCTCTCCTCGCCCTGACCGCCGCGAGCCTCGCCGCCGGCCTCCCCCTCGGCGTCCTCCTCGCCCGCACCCTGCCCCCGCCGCTCCTCCCCCTCGCCCCCGCCGAAGTGGCCGCGGCCGGCGGCGCCCGGGCGGCTGC
>CAYZKQ010000061.1:0-16683 GCA_964478975.1 uncultured Vicinamibacterales bacterium
GTCTTCGCCCAGGTGCTGGGCCTGCCCGCCGCCGCAGCCGCGTAGGGCGGCGGGCGCCGCCGGGGTTGGCCGGTGTCTTCCGTCTTTCTCTGGACTGGCGCTATCATGACCGCGGTCGGGGCGACCGCGGGGGGCGGGAAGGCGAAGGGGAGAGGGAGCGGATTCGCCATGACCAGTCTGGAAGGGGCCAGCGACCCGCGGTCCGGGTTGTCGCGGCGGGCGTTCATCAAAGGGGTCATCGCGGCGGGCGCCACGGTGTCGTCCGCGGCCTACCTGTTCCGCGGGCCGGGGCGCTTCTGGGCTCGGCCGTCGGCGGCCGGCGCCGTCGAACGGCTCGTCACGTTGCGCGTCAACGGCCGGGTGCGGCACGTCGACGTCGTGCCGCAGGAAACCCTGGTCATGACGCTGCGCTACAAGCTGGGGCTGACGGGGACGAAGCTCGGCTGCGACCGAGGCGAGTGCGGATCCTGCACGGTCCTCGTCGACGGCGTGCCGCAGTATGCGTGCGCCGTCCTGACCCACCGCGTGCGGGGTCGCGAGATCACGACCATCGAGGGGCTGGCGGGTCCTGACGGCCGCCTCCACCCGCTGCAACGCGGCCTCGTCGAGGAGCTCGGATTTCAGTGCGGGTTTTGCGCGCCGGGCATGATCCTCACGGCAGCCGCGTACCTCCAGGCGCATCCGAACCCCACGCGGGCCGAGTTGGCCGAGGCGCTGTCGGGCGTGCTGTGCCGGTGCGGCGACTACGACAAGATCCTGCGAGGCATGCTGCGGGGCGCGGCCTACGCGCGAGGGGAGCTGACGTGAGTGACCAGAGCTTGATCGGGCAGAACTCCACGCCACCCGACTTGCTGGCCAAGATCACGGGCCGGGCGAAATACGCCGAGGACTTCCGCGCCGAGGGGATGCTGTTCGCCAAGCTGCTCCTCAGTCCGATGCCGCACGCGCGCGTGAAGCACCTGGATGTCCGCGAGGCGCTCGCCATGCCCGGCGTGGCGGCCGTCCTCACGGCGGATGACCTGCCTGCGCCCCAGGTCGGCGCCGAAGCCGGCCTGACGAACGAGCCGCTCTACGCGGGCGAGCCGGTCCTAGCGGTGGCGGCGGCGGACGAGGCGACGGCGGCCGAGGCGATCGAGCGGATCCGGATCGAGTTCGAGCCGCTGCCCTTCGTGCTCGACCCCCTCGAGAGTTTGCGCCCGGGCGGGCCCAACGCCCGCGCTGAAGGCAACGTGCTCGTACCGGGGGAGAAAGGCTTCACATTCGCGACCATCAAGTGGACCGAAGCCCAGTTCGCCGAAGCGCGCGAGGGCCGCCTGCCGATGGGCGAGGCGCCGGACACGTGGACGGTGGGCGACGTCGACGCCGCGTTCGCCGAGGCGGCGCTCACGCTCGACGAGACGGTGGTGCACCAGTCGCTCTCGCACCACTGCCTCGAGCCGCGCAGCACGCTGGCGTACTGGCAGAACGGCAAGCTCTATCTCTTCGGGTCGACGCAGAGCACCGCGCGCACGGTGCCGGCGATCGCCAGCTGGGTGGGGATCGACCCGGCCGACGTCGTGTTCGTGAGCGAGTACACGGGCGGCGGCTTCGGGAGCAAGATCAGCGGCAGCCTCCAGATGCGGATTCCCGCGCTGCTGGCGAAGAAGACGGGGCGGCCCGTGATGCTGCGTGTCACGCGGGCCGAGGAACACTATTACGGGCGTGCGCGGCCGGGGTGCGGGGCGCGGATCAAGATGGGCTTCCGAAAAGACGGCCGCCTGACCGCGCTCGATCTGTTCATCGTCCAGGACAACGGGCCCTACGGGCGGCAGGGCGATCACCTGACGGCGGCGTCGCTCGCCTCGCTGGTCTACCAGCCTGAGGCGATGCGGTTCCGCGGCATCAGCGTGCTCACGAACACGCCGCCCAAGGGGGCGCAGCGGGCGCCCGGAGGCGAGCAGATCAACCTGCTGATCGAGCCGCTGCTCGACAAGGCGGCCCGCGTGCTCGGGGTGGACCGCGTCGCCATCCGGCGCATCAACGCCCCGGGCATGAACGCCGCGTTCGGACCGCCCCCGCAGAAACCTGGCGCGCCCCGGGCGTTCGTGACGAGCTGTTTCGTGAAGGAGGCGTGGGAGAAGGCGACTGCGCTCTTCGGGTGGGAAGAGAAAAAAGCCCTGAGCGGCCGCCGCCGCGGAACGAAGGTCACGGGCATCGGGGTCGGGCAGGGCGCTTACAGCAGCGGGTCGATCGGCTACGACGGCATCGTCCTCATCAAGCCCGACGGGAAGGTGTACATCCACCAGGGGCTCGGCAATCTGGGCACGCTGTCGTTCGCCGATACGGCGCGCGTCGTGGCCGATGTCCTGAAGGTGCCGTGGGAGCGGTGTGAGATTGTCTGGGGGGACACGAGCAAGCATCTGCCCTGGAGTTCGGTGCAGGCCGGCAGCCAGAGCACGCACGCGCACACCCGCGCGAACTACGTCGCGGCGATGGACGCGCGGCGCAAGCTGCAGGAGATCGCGGCGCGGGAACTCGGGGGTTCGCCGGACGACTACGAGGTCGGCGGCGAGCGGGTATACCGGAAGGGGAACCCGTCGCGGGCCCTGACGTTCGCGAGGGCCGCCGCGCGGGCCATCGAACTGGGCGGCAAGTACGACGGCCACGAAGCGCCCGACGACATCAACGCCATGACCGCGCGCTCGGTGAAGGCGCTCGCGGGGCAGGGCCTGCTGGGCGTGGCCAGAGACACCTTGCCGCGCAAGGGCAGCACCTACTCGTTCGCGGTGGCGTTCGCCCGCGTCGAGGTCGACGTCGAGACGGGACAGGTCGACCTCATCGAGTACGTGGTGGTGCCGGATTGCGGGACCGTGGTGAATCCCCGGAGCCTCGGCGGGCAGCTTCACGGCGGTGCGGTGCTCGGCTTCGGCATCGCCCGGAGCTCACGGTGGGTGTACGACCCGCGGTGGGGGCAGCCCATGACACGCACGCTCTTGACCTCGAAGCCACCCTCCTTCCTGGATGTGCCGCTCGAGTTCAGGTGGGAGGCGGTGGGGGCGCCGGACCCGTTCAACCCGGTGGGCGCCAAGGGCATCGGCGAGCCGCCGGTCGGCGCCGGCGCGAGCGCCCTCGCGTCGGCGATCGCCGATGCGGTGGGCCACTGGTTCAACCGGACACCCATCACGGCGGAGATGATCCTGGCGGCCGTCGAGAACCGCCCGCAGCCGTACGGCCCCCTGGCGATGCACGTGTGACGAGCCGCGGGATTTCATCCTGCACGGCGACGCCAGGGGCGGTGCGGATCGGGCGAGGGCGATCGTGGGAGGCATCGCGATGGCGCTGATGCACGACATGATGCCGGCGTTCGAGCTGTTCCAACCGGCGAGCGTGGACGAGGCGCTCGCCCTGCTCGAGGCGCACGGCCGCGACGCCTGGGTGCTCGCGGGAGGGCAGGACAGCCTGGACTGGTTCAAGGATCGGATCAAGCGCCCCCGCGTGGTCGTGGATGTCGGGGCGATCGCGGCGCTCAAGGGCATCCGCGTCGGACCCGACGGGGTCGAGATCGGGGCGCTCACGACGCTCGCCGAGATCGCGGCGCACCCGGACATCGCGGCGCAGTATGGCCTGCTCGCTCGGGCGGCGGCGCGCGTCGCCGTGCCGCAGATTCGCAACGTGGGCACGCTCGGCGGCAACCTCGCGCAGGACGCCCGCTGCTGGTATTACCGGAGCGGCTGGTCCTGCTACCGTGCCGGCGGGAATCTCTGCTACGCGGACGCGCCTGGCGGCATGAACCGCGAGCACGCGGTCTTCGGCACCGATCGCTGCGTGGCGGCCAGCCCGTCCGACACCGCGCCGGCCGTCGTCGCCCTCGAGGCGAGCATCGTGCTGCGCAGCCGCCGCGGCGAGCGCGTCGTGGCGGCCGAGCAGTTTTTCATGCGCCCGGCGGTCGACCTCAGGCGCATGACGGTGCTCGAGCCGGGCGAGCTCGTCACCAGCATCCGGATTCCCCCGACCTGGCGCGGCGCCCGCTGCTATTTCGAGAAGGTGGCCGACCGGCCGGCGTGGGATTTCGCCCTCGCCAGCGTGGCCGCGGCCATCGTGGAGCGCGACGGGCGGATCGACCGCGCCCGGATCGTCCTCGGCGGCGTGGCCCCGTTCCCGCTCCGCCTGACGGCCGTCGAGGCGGCGGTGACGGGTCGCCCGCGGAACGAGGAGACGGCGCAGCTCGCCGGCGAGCTGGCCGTGCGCGGCGCCCGGCCGCTCGAGCACAACGCGTTCAAAGTCGCGCTGGCCCGGAACCTGGTGAGGCGGGCGATCCGCGGCGCGGAGGCGTAGCGATGGCGTTGTTCCAGTGGGGCGTGAATCCCTGGGGCCAGACGGTCCTCACGCACATCTCCTGGAATCTGTTCTGGTGGGCGCTGGCCGCGGGCGTGCTCTTCATGGCCGCCCACGCTGTCTTTCTGCGCGTGCGGCGGCGGTTTGCCCGGTCGGCCGAAGGCGCCACGGTGGCGGCGCTGTTCGACCCCGACGTGCCGGCGCGCATCGTCCGCCACGTGGCCGCCGCGCGCGCGTTCCACTGGGTCATGAGCGCGGCGATGCTCACGCTCCTCCTGACAGGGTTCCTGCCGGTCGTCGGGATCGAGTTCGCGTGGGTCACGATCCATTGGGTCGCCGGTCTCGCGCTCCTAGCAGCGCTCGTGTTCCACCTCGCCCATGTGTTCGTGCGCGGGACGCTGGCGGCCATGTGGGTCACGCCGGCGGAGCGGCACGAGGCCCGGGTGCGGGTGCGCCGGGCCTTGGGCGCCGCGCTTCCGCCTCCCGGCAAGCCGGGCAAATACCCGCTGGAGAACAAGCTCTACCACAACGTGGTGGCGCTCGTGTCGGTCGTCGTGGTCGCGACCGGCCTGGTCATGATGGTCCGCGTGCCGACACCGCTCTTCACGCGCAACCCCTACCTCTTCTCCGACGCCGTCTGGGGCGTCGTGTATGTGTTGCACGGGTTGTCGGGCGTGGCACTCGTGACCCTCGTCTTGGCGCACGTCTACTTCGCGGTGCGGCCGGAGAAGCGGTGGATCACCTGGTCCATGATCACCGGGTGGATCGATCGACAACACTACCTGGAACACCACGACCCGACGCGGTGGGTCGTGGTCGCCCCGGCGGTCCGGGCGGACGCGCCCCTCCAGGCGAGGGCAAGCGACTCGACGTAGACTGGTGCGCCGATGTTCGAGGAAGACCTGAGGCGCACCGCCTCGGCGCCCGCAGACGATCTGAGCCGCCGCATCGACACGATCGAGGAGAGTTACGAGTACCTGCTCGCCTACGCGGCGCAGGGAGTGACCGATGAGCGCGCGAGCGCGTCGGGCGGGCGGGCCCGCGAGTACCTGTCCCGGCTGGACGAGGCGCTGACCGGGCTGCCCGCGCTCGTCCGGTCGGTCGTGTCCCGGTCGTTCGCCGACGTGCTCGAGCGGGACGTGGACGCCGCGCAGGCGGCGGTCCAGCTCGTGCTGGCACAGCCGTCGATCACCTCGCAGCTCGTCGACAATCTCAACGCGTCGATCCACGTGCGCGCCATGCTCACGGACCTGTTTCTCGTCGACGAGGTCCTCAAGGGGCGCGGGAGCGGAGGGACGGATCCCCCCGCCTCGGGCTGACACCCCAGGGCCGCCGGCGCCCCCAGGTGGCACGGTTTGTGAAACCCTGTCCTGGGACGGTTCTGCAGGACGGGCCGAACCCGGGAGGGGACGATGCTT
This sequence comes from uncultured Vicinamibacterales bacterium, assembly GCA_964478975.1. Lineage (GTDB taxonomy): Bacteria > Acidobacteriota > Vicinamibacteria > Vicinamibacterales > JAHECP01 > CAYZKQ01. The sequence goes on from CAYZKQ010000061.1 coordinate 5,733, forward strand.
CGCGGGACCTGGGCGGGCGTCGGGATGTTGACGATGGTCGGAGTCTGGACCGGGGGCGTGCTCTCCACCGGCCGGCCGGTTCATCCGGTCACGCCGCAGGTGTCGACGGCGCACCTGGTGGACGGGGCGACCCTTTACCAGGGCTATTGCGCGCCGTGCCACGGCGAACAGGGGAAGGGGGACGGCCCCCTGGCCGATTACCTGAGCCGGGCGCCGCTCGACCTGACGACGATCGCCCTGGAACACGACGGGGCGTTTCCAGCGTTCTGGGTGGAAGATTTCATTGCCGGCCGGGGGCGCTCGCTTCCGCCCGGGCGCGACCAGATGCCGAACTGGGGCCGCATCTTCCGCGCGCGCTCGGCGAGCGACGCGGTCTACCGGCTCAAGATCCGGAACCTGGTGGAGTATCTGCGCAGCCTGCAGATCAAGTAGGTTCTCGTCAGGGAGGCGGTGAAGGAGGGTACAGGTCGATGCGCAGCGGGATCGGATCGCGGGCGTGGGGGCTGGTGGTCGGGGCTGCGGTGATCGGGGCCGTCGTGACGGCACGCGCCGGGCAGCTCGAGTGGCGCGACGCGAAGGACTGGATCAAGAGCCTCGAAGACCCGGCGCGCCTCGCGCAGCTCCGCGTGGACGAGCGGCTGGCGCCGCTCCAGCTCAAGCCCGGCGATGTCGTGGCCGACATCGGGGCCGGAACCGGAGTGTTCTCGCGCGCCATCGCCCGACGGGTCGGTCCCACCGGGCGCGTCTATGCGGAGGACATCCAGCAGGGGCTCGTCGACTACATCGCCTCGCGGGCGCAGGCCGAGGGCCTCGCCAACATCGTGCCCGTGCTCGGGGCCTTCGACGACCCGCGCCTTCCGGGCCGGGATGTCGACCTGGTGTTCCTCCACGACGTGTTCCACGCGATCGAGCAGAAGGAGCGCTTCCTCCGGGCGCTGGTCACTTATCTCAAGCCGACCGCCCGGATCGCCATCATCGATTGGGCCAAGGACGACCCGGCGGCCCTGAAGTTCCACGACACGCTGGACATTCTACTCAGCCCGGACGAGGCCGCGCGCTTGATGGCCGGCGTCGGGTTCCGGCCGGTCCTGGAGGTGCCGGGCTTCAGCCTCCAGGGCATCCGGCAGTGGTATCTCGTCTTCGAGCGCCGGTCTCCCTAGCCAGCGGTGCCTGGCGACAGCCCTGTGACCCCGGCGTGTGGACCGCCGGCGCGGGTGCGAGTGCCGGCCGGGTGTGCCGCCGGAATCCCGGAAGGGTGGCAGCTTTCCGGCAGGGCCGGTGCGCCGGACTTCCGCCGCCGCCCTTGACACCGCAGTCCCACCGCGTACGATAGGCGGACCCGGCGCTCATCCCTGCGCCTTCCCATGACGACGCCCGGCGCCCCCTTGCACCGTTCGATCGGCCTCGTCCAGGCGACGGCGCTCGTGGCGGGCACGATCATCGGGGCCGCGATTTTCGTCCAGCCTTCGGAGATCACGGCGCTCGTGCCCAGCGTGCGGGGTGTGCTGCTGGCGTGGGCCGCGGCGGGCGTCCTGACGCTGTTCGGCGCGCTCGTGTGCGCCGAGCTGTCGTCGGCGATGCCGCGGACCGGCGGGGTCTACGTCTTTCTCCGCGAGGCCTACTCGCCCCTCTTCGGCTTTCTCTGGGGCTGGGCGATGTTCTGGGTCATGCACTCGGGCATCATCGCGGCCATCGCCGTCGTGTTCGCGCGCTACGTCGGGTTTTTCGTCCCGATCGGCGATGTGGGCATCCGTGTGGTGGCGGTGCTCGCCATCGTGCTGCTCTCGGCGGTGAACTACCGCGGGGTGCGCTACGGCGGCGCCGTGCAGACGGTCTTCACGGTCGCGAAGGTGGCGGCCATCGCCTTCGTCGTGGCGGCGGGCTTCGCCCTGGGCGCCGGACTTCCCGATCGGGCGGACCCGGGACCTGCCCTCGCGGCCGGGGCCGCAGCGGACTCCGGCGCCGGCCACTTCCTCCTGGCGCTGATCGCGGGGCTGTTCGCCTTCGGCGGCTGGCATATGGTCACCTACACCGCCGAGGAGACCGTGCGCCCGGAGCGGACCATTCCGCTCGCGCTCCTGATCGGCGTCGCGGTCGTGACGGCGGCGTACGTGGCGCTCAACGCGGTCTATCTCTACGTGTTGCCCATCGACCAGGTCGCCCATTCCACCCGCGTCGCCGCGGACGCGGCCGAGCGGCTCGTCGGCCCGGCGGGCGGCGCGGTGGTCGCCGGCCTCGTGATCCTCTCGGCCTTCGGCGCGCTGAACGGCATCGTCCTGACCGGACCGCGCGTCTACTACGTGATGGCCCGGGACGGGTTGCTTTTCCGGTGGGCCGGGCGCGTCCACCCGCGGTATCGCACGCCGCATCTGGCCATCGTGCTCCAGGCGATCTGGGCGTCGGGACTGGTCTGGACCGGGAGTTACCGCGAGATCTTCACGCGTGTCATCTTCACGGAGTGGATCTTCTTCGCCCTCATGGCGGCCGGTCTGCTCTTGTTGCGCCGGCGAGCCGACTACGCGCCGGCCGCGCGCGTATGGGGCGCGCCGGTCGTGGTCGTCGTGTTCGTCGCAGCGTCCGCCCTCATCGTGGCGAATCGGATCGTATCGCAGCCGATCGACAGCGCCGTGGGCCTCGCGCTGGTCCTCCTGGGCGCACCGGTGTACGGGTTCTGGGTCCGCCGCGGCGCGTGACGCAGCGCGAACCGCCGCGTCAGAAGTCAATGAGCCTCGTGTACTTGACGATGAAGGAGCGCCCGAGGACGGTCTCGGGGGTCACGCGTTCCGTGTCGCGGCGGTCGTTGTAGACGACGAACAGGCCTGTGCCGCCGCGATCGAGCAGGGCGAGGCGGATGTTGGAGGAAAGCTGCGCTGTCTGGCTGTTGTACTGGACGAGCGCCTGCACGCTGGCGTGGGTGGTGAGCGACAGGTTCACTTTCACGGGGACGAGGGTGGTCGCGAAGCGCCCGGAGGCCAGCTCGGCCGCGTCCCGCGTCCACCCGACCGACACGAGGAACTTGGCGCCGGCGCGGACGGCGACCAGCGACTCGAAGCCCTGGTAGCTTCCGTCGTAGAACCCGCCGACCTTGTAGCGCAACGTTCCGTACACCGGGGCGCTCGCGTCGCCCACGTACTCCACCCAGAACTGGTGCCACGTATACAGGTCCGGCGGAATCACGACGCGCCGGCCGTCGGCGCCGGCGAACACGGTGAACGGGCGCTCGGGCCGGTCCTGGAGCCGTTCGACGATGAGGCCGAAGCGGCCGCCTTGCGCCGGCTGGATCTCGAAGAAGTGGTAGTGCCCGCGCGAACTCTGGAGGGTGCCGTCCAAGTTGTAGTACTGGTTCTGCGAAATGTGCGGGGAAAACCGCCGGATCCACGCCCAGCGCTTCGGCTGGTAGGTCAGGAAGAAGCGCCCCTCGGGCTTGACGTAGCCCCGGCGCTGGAGGAAGCCCACCTCGGGGTTGAAGCGGTCGCCGACCGCCGACACGCCCAGGTAGCCGTTGAAGAGCGGATTCGCGTAGGTATACAGGGCGCGCCCGGCGAGGTCCGAGCCGAGCGTCCCGGGCGAGTCGGTGCGCGCGAGGAACGTGAACAGTTTGCCGTTCGGCGTGACCTGCAGGACCGCATCGACGCCGTACGCCCGGTTGTCGCGCGCCCGCCCGGCCGCCTCTCCGGTCGCGTGCCGGTTGACGAAGATCGCGCCGAAGCTCGAGCGCCCGACCTGGCGCTGGAGGCGGACGACGCCGAAGTTATTGGCCGGGGCGACGAGCGCGCCGGTGCGGGCGTCGGTGGTGCGCTCGGTCTGAATGTTCAGCAGGGCGACGTTCACCGGCCCCACGCGGCCGGTCAGCCGCGCGCCGCCGACGATCCCGATCGGGACGCCCGCGGCCCCCGTCGAGGCGAGGCCGATGCGCCGCGAGAAGAACAGGTCGATCTCCTGCGGCGTGCCGAACTGGAACATTGACGCGTTCTCGAGGAAGAACGGTCGCTTCTCCGGAAAAAACAGCGGAAAGCGCGTCAGGTTGATCTGTTCCTCGTCCGCCTCGACCTGCGCGAAGTCGGTGTTCACCGTGAAGTCGGCCGTGAGGGTCGGCGTGAGTCCCCACTTGACGTCGAGCCCGACATCGGCGCGGCGGTCGATGCCCCCCTCAGCCCGGAGATAGTCGCGGTCGAGGCTGGCCGAGACGAAGGGGATCGTCTTGAGGTCGCGGCGCCCGGGCAAATCGAGGCCCGTCAGCTTGGCCGCGAGCGAGACGCGGTAGAGATCGTAGCCGCGCGGGATCGGAGCGAGGTAGACCTGCTCGTTCTTCCGGCGGATGTTCCGCATGACGTTGAAGCCCCACACGCGGTCGCTGCCGCTCCGGTAGCGCAGCGTCCGGAGCGGAATCATGAGCTCCGCTTCCCAGCCGCGCGGTGTGATCTGCGCTTTCACCTCCCAGTCGCCGTCCCAGTTGGCGTTGAAGCCGCTGATCTGCCCGCGCTGGGACCCGGCCGCGCCCGACCGCGTCGCCGTGCCGCCGGTCTGCCCCTCGCCGGCGACCTGGCCGTCGTACTCGATGCCGAGGGGGTTGGTTCCGAAGACGAAGGCATTCTGGCTGTCGTTGAACGTGTCGAGGACGATCTGGATGGAATCGGTGTCGTTCAGGTCCGCGTCGCGGCGGCTCTGGGTCACGACGATCTTGTTGGGCTCGGAATCGAAGCAGACCACGCCGATGTAGATCGCGCGGCGGTCGAAGAGGACCCGGACCTCCGTGCGTTCGGTCGCCGGTTCGCCCTCGCGGGGATCCTGCTGGGTGAAGCGCGAGACCGGGTGCGCCAGCCCCCAGACATCCTCCGTCACCGCGCCGTCGAGCACCGGGCGCGGCCGCTCGTCCGGGATCCGCGCGGCCACCACGACGACCGGATCCTCAGCGGCGGCGGTCGGGACCGCCGGGATCCCCAGACCGAGCGCACTCCCGAGCCCCAGGGCGCCGGCGAGTCGCAAGGGTCTTGAACGCGTGCGACAGTCGAGCCACATCATCAATGTGAAACGTCGTCGTTCGACGCCCGGCTATTCTAATGCGGATTCCTGCGCGGGCCCAGGGGCCTTCCGCCGGGCGCCCCGGCGCATGGCACCGCCTGGACCGCGGCGGGCTTGACCCACTCCCGCGATTGGTTTAGGCTCGCCGCGCTGCCACCGGGGCAGCGTACTTCCGATCACGCATCGTTTCTGGAGACGTCCGTCGGCGGGGCAGGACGAGACCGACGCAGCGAGGGACCGGGCGGGCGCGCGGTCGCGCGACGCGCCGGGGCCGGCCCCGACCGACGGGGTTGGCGATCGCGAGCCCGCCGCGCCTGTCGAGAACCCCGGGTACCGGGGCGAGCGGGCATATGCGGAAGGGTCGGGGAGGTCCCGCGAACCGGCCGAGCTGACCAGGAGGTGCTCCATGGACGTGTCGCGCCGTACGTTTCTTCGCCATCTGCCCGCGACGCCGGCGGCGGTGGCAGCGCTCGCGGAGGTCGCGGGCGCGCGTGCCCGCGCGTCGTTCGATGCGGTCCGGCAAGCCGCCGCCGGCGCGGCGAGCGAGGCGGACTTCTGGCGAGCGGTCCGCGGCGAGTTTCTCATCGGTCCCGGCCTCGCCTTCATGAACAACGGTACCCTCGGGCCCACCCCGAAGCCGGTCTTCTACACGCTGGTCGACGCGTATTACCGCCTCGCGTGCGACCCGAGCGCGAGCGAGGCCCACGCCGCGCGGGCGGACGAGATCCGGGCGAAGGCCGCGGCCTTCGTGGGCGCCGACCCGGACGAGATCGCCCTCACGCGCAACACCACCGAGGGGATGAGCTTTGTCGCGAACGGTCTCGACCTGAAGGCCGGCGACGAAGTGCTCCTGACCTTCCACGAGCACCCTGGCGGGTTGCAGCCCTGGCGGCTCAAGGCCAAGCGCGTCGGCATCGAGGTGAAGGCGGTGCCGTTCCCGATTCCGCTCCGGGACGCGGCTGATGTGCTCAACCGGTTCGCCGACGCGATCACGCCGCGCACGCGGGTCATCAGCGTCAGCCACGCCACCTACCCGACCGGCACGTTCATGCCGGTCAAGGCGCTCTGCGAGCTGGCGCATGCGCGCGGCATCCTCGTGGTCGTCGACGGGGCGCACCCGCTCGGCATGATGCGCCTCGACCTCCACGACCTGGGCTGCGACTTCTACGCGACGAGCCCGCACAAGTGGCTCGACGCGCCCGACGGCACGGGACTCCTGTATGTGAGGCGCGAGGTCCAGGACCGGCTGTGGCCGACCGTCGCGACCACGGGGTGGGACGACGAGCAGGCCGGGGCGCGGCGGTTCGACCGGCTCAGCCAGCGCGGCTGGCCGCAGGTGCTGGCGGTGGAGGCGGCGATGGCGTTCCAGCACACCATCGGACGCGCGCGGATCGAAGCGCGCGTGCGCGCCCTGGCGGCGCGCCTGCGGGCCGGCCTGGAGCGCCTGCCCGGCGTGCGGATCCACACGCCGGCCGTACCCGAGCTGTGCGGCGGTCTCACGGGGTTCGCCTTCGACCCGTACCGCAACAAAGACGTCGTCACGACGCTCCGCCAGCGCCACAACGTCGTGGTGCGCTCGACGGAGTTCAACCTCAACACGGTCCGCGTCTCGACGCACCACTACAACACCGAGGACGAGGTCGACCGGCTGCTCGAGGGGCTCGCCGACATTCTCAAGCGCGGCGTCATTCCGGCGCCGGCCGACCTCGACGCGGACGAGGTCGAGGGGTGAGGGCGGACGACGGCCGGGTCATTTCGGCACCACGACGAAGCCGACGCCCAGCGTCGCCGCCAGCGCGTTGATCTTCGCGAGATCTGTCTGGACGAGGGTGCGGAACTCGTCGAGGTACTGGTTCAGCTCCTTCTCCTGCTCCGCGAGGACCTCGCGCATGCCCTGGGTCGGGGCCCCGGTCCCGTCGCGCGCCCAGTCCATGAGCGGCGCGAGCCGCGAATAGAGGCGCGTGCCGCCCTTCATGGCGAGAATGTCGTAGACGACTTCCGCCGTGGGATTGTGCGCCCGGTCTTCGAGCGCGTCGAGCTTCTTGATGAGGGCGGCCGACGCGGAAACGAGGGGCTTCGCCCGCTCGTCGTCTTTGAGCAAGGCGTTTCGATCGGCGAGCTGCTTCCGGAGCGATCGGAGCGACTCGACCATGTCGGCCAGGCGCGTGATGTCGTCGCGGATCCGCAAGACGAAGGCGACCTGCGCCTCGAGGTCGGCCGGCGCGACATGCAGCCGCGGATCCGGCAGCACGGTCACGGTGGTGGAGGCCGACCGGCCGTCGGCCGCGAGCTTCACGGTATAGCGGCCCGGCGCGGCCATCGGGCCCACGCTGGGGTCGCCCGCGTCGAGCTTGCCGCCCTTGATCAGCTTCGCGCCGTCGTACCGCAGGTCCCAGACGGCGCGCTGCACGCCGGCGTCGGCGGGGATCGCCGCCTTCTTGAGCGCCTCGACCTCCCGCGCTTCGTCGTCGCGGCTGCCGGAGGGTTCGCGCGGCGTACTGCTCAGGGTGCGGACGTGGCGCCCCTGCGCGTCCAGGATTTCGATCGTCACCGCGCCCTTCGGTTTCTCCTTCAGGTAGTAGTAGATCGCCGCCCCGCGCGGCGGGTTCTCGCCGTACGGTCCGCGCCCCCAGTTCCCGGGGCCGTACTCCCAGCGGATCGTGTCGGCCACCGAGAAGAGGTGCAGCGGCGCGTCGAGGACCTTCGCCGAGAGCTCGCGGACCGGAATCAGGTCGTCCAGAATCCAGATGGACCGGCCGTGCGTCCCCACCACGAGGTTGTCGTCCTTGACGACCAGGTCGTGGACCGCCACCGTCGGCAGATTGAGTTGGAGCGGCTCCCAGCTCGCTCCGCCATCGGGGGAGAACATCACGCCGCGCTCCGTCCCCAGATAGAGCAACCCCCGCCGCTTCGGATCCTCCCGCACCACGTGCAGGTACACATCCGGCGGTAGCGTGCCGTCCAGCCGCGTCCAGCTCTTCCCGTAATCCGTCGTCCGATACAGGTAGGGGCGCATGTCGTCGAGGCGGTGGGCGTCGACGACCACGTAGGCCGTGGCGGCGTCGAAGGGCGACGGCTCGATCATGCTCACCGTGCCCCACTCGGGAAAGCCGGGCATCGCCGCCGTCACGTTCGTCCAGCTCTTGCCGCCGTCGCGCGTCACGTGCACGAGGCCGTCGTCGCTGCCTGCCCAGATGAGCCCGGGGGCTCTGGGCGACTCGGCGATGGCGAAGGCGGTGCCGTAGGTTTCCACCCCGGTGTTGTCGCCGGTGATCGGGCCGCCCGCCCACTGCTGCTTGGACACGTCGTTGCGCGTGAGGTCCGGGCTGATCACCGTCCAGGTCTGGCCGCCGTCGGCCGTCCGGAAGATGACCTGGGCGCCGTGGTAGAGCACCTTCGGGTCGTGCGGCGAGACCGCGGCCGGCGCCGTCCACTGGAACCGGTAGCGCATGTCCGCCGCACCGTGTCCGGAGGGATTCTCCGGCCAGGCACTCACGTTGCGCACCACGCCCGTGCGCCGGTCGAACCGCGACAGATAGCCGAGGTATTCGCCCGCGTACACGATGTTCGGGTCCGAGGGGTCCGACACGACATGGCCCGCCTCGCCGCCCCCGACGTTGACCCAGTCGCTCAGGGCGATGCCGCGCGCGGTCAGGCTGTTCGAGGGGCCCTGCGCCGTGCCCAGGTCCTGCATGGCGCCCGCCACCCGGTACGGCACGTGGCTGTCCACGGTGACGTGGTAGAACTGGCTGATGGGCAGCGGCGGCGAGAACCAGTGCTCGCCGCCGTCGGTCGTGATAGTCACGCCGCCGTCGTTCGCGCCGATCATGCGCTTCGGGTTGGTCGGGTCGATCCACAGGTCGTGGTGGTCGCCGTGCTGCATCCCCTTGACGAAGGTGATCGTCTTGCCGCCGTCGATCGTCTTCAGCATGGGAACCTGCGGAAACCAGACGATGTCCGGGTTGCGCGGGTCGACCGTGAGGGTCGAGTAGTACCACGCCCGCTGCCGCAAGCCGCGGTAGCCGCTGGCCCGCGTCCACGTCTCGCCGCCATCGTCGGACCGGAACAGGCCGCCCTGCTCGGCCTCGATGAGCGCGTAGACGCGCCGCCCGTCCGACGGCGCGACGGCCACGCCGACCTTGCCCCAGATCCCTTCGGGCAGGCCCTTGCCGCGAAGCTCCGTCCAGGTGTCACCGCCGTCGCGCGAGACGAACAGCCCGCTGCCCGGCCCCCCGCTCTTGAGGTCCCACGGATAGCGCCGTGCCTCCCAGAGTCCGGCGAAGACGATGCGCGGGTTCGACGGGTCGAGGGCGACGTCGGAGGCGCCCGTGTCGGCGTTCCGCTTGAGCACCTGTTGCCACGTCTTGCCGCCGTCGGTCGTGCGATAGACGCCGCGTTCGGGATTGGGCCCGAAGGCGTGGCCGAGCACCGCGGCGTACGCAATGTCCGGGTTGGTCGGATGGACCACCATCGTGCCGATCTGGCCTTCCTGCTTCCAGACGTGCGTCCAGGTCTTGCCGGCGTCGGTCGACTTGTAGATGCCGTTGCCGGCGGCGACGTTGCCGCGGATGTTCGCCTCGCCGGAGCCCACGTAGATGACGTTGGGGTCGGAGGGCGCTACCGCGATCGAGCCGATCGACGAGACGGGTTGCTCGTCGAAGATGGGCGTCCAGCTCAGGCCCCCGTCGGTCGACTTCCAGACGCCGCCCGACGCCGTGGCGGCGTAATAGACGTTGGGGTCGCCGGGCACGCCGCACGCGCGCGACACGCGACCGCCGGCGGCCGGCCCGATCGACCGGTACTTGAGCGCCTTCAGGGCTGGCGGCGCCGTCCGCCGCTCGGGGGCGCTCGCCGGACTCTGCGCGTGGAGCGCCGCGAAGGCCGAGAGCGCGACCATGAGGACGATGGCGTGCGCCTTGCCCCGACAGGCAGGGCGGAAGCAGCGATGACGTGACCTGGGACCTCGTGACATGAGACACACCCCCGCGCGAAGAAACGAACGCGGGATTCTACCTCACCAGGGGCACGCCGGCACGGAAGGCGAGTCAGTCGGGCCCCGCGCGAGGTCCGGCGATGCTGGCCCGAATCGCTCGCCCGCCGGACCTCGCGGACCCGGCGGGTGTTCGCGAGGCGCGATCGCCTTCCCCGCGTTTACGAGGCCCGGCCTCCGGACGTGGAGGCCCGCCCCGGCTGGATCCGGACGCCGAAGTCGCCCACGATCGGGTTCGTGAGCCGGGCGAAATCTTCGTACCGCATCCGGATCGCGTCGGCGTGCGTGCCGGCGTTGAAGACGATTTCAGGGTCGGTCGCCAGCGTGCGATCGACGAAGACGCGCTGGCCGTACAGACAGCCGAGCGGCGGCATGGCCCCCGGCTCGCAATCCTGGTAGAGCGGCGTCAACTCGGCCTCGGTCGCGAGGCGCACCTTCTTGGCGCCGGCCAGCCGCTGGAGTCGCTCGGTGTCCACGTGGTAGAGGGCCGGGAGCACCGCCAGGATGGGCTCGTCGTCCGCGAAGCAGACGACGGTCTTGGCCCACTCGCGGCCGGGGATGTGGGTGACGGCCGCTTCTTCCTGCGCGGTGTACGCGCGTCGATGGGTGAGCACCTGGTAAGGCACGCCGTGCTCGGTGAGGAACTTCTCGATGGAGGTGGGGATGGGCATACGACCTCCTCTCGCGCGGGCGGGCGCCCGCTGGGTGTCATTCGACGCCCGGCTCGAGCGCTTGTCAAGCTGGGGCGGCGCTCGGCGGGGCGGGGTAAGGCGTCGAGCCGCTGGGTGGGGGAGCGGGCGCCGCCGGGGGGCGCCCGGTGGGCGGCCCGCCGCCGCACCGGGCTTGACGCGGGGGCCTGGTACTGGTAAATGGTTAACTGTCCGGTTAGTCAACGTCAACTAACCGGTCAGTTAACTGAACCGTGACGGCACCAGCGAC
>CAYZKQ010000062.1:0-16159 GCA_964478975.1 uncultured Vicinamibacterales bacterium
AGCCGCAGGCACCGGGCGGAAGCGCGCGGTCCCGGTCGCGCCGCGCCCGGTCGCGCCGGGCGCGCGGCACCGCGGCCGGCTGACGTGCGGCAGCCCGGACGCGGTTCGCCCGGCCCGACTGTGTAGAAATCTCCAGCCCTGACAGAAAGTGTCACTTCCGAAAAGAGACGAGCCGGCCCCTGGGCGGCGAGCACCGGCCTCGTCAGGGGATCGAGCGGAGGTCGGGCCGGGGGGTTCGGCGAGCGTCTTGCAACGGGACGCGGCGGGGACGGAGGGTGCCGTGAGCATCGAGCAGTCGAGCACGCTGCACACACTGTTCCTGGCGTCAGAGGAGGTCCTCGCGGCGTGGAGCGCCCGGGTGCACGGGAGCTCGGAAGTGTTGGCGCTCGCCGAGCGGGACGTGGCCCACGCCCTCGAGGTCATCGCGCGGCGGCGGCCGCAGGTCGTCATCGTGGAGCAGGGCTTTGCGTCGACGGCGCGCGGGGCGGCGTTTCTCCAGCGGCTGCGCCACGACCCGGAGCTGCCGCGCGTCGAGCTGCGGGTGCTCCCGTCGGAGCACGCGGCGGCGGTCGCCTCGCCGCACTCGCCGCTGGCGAACTCGCCGGCGGCGATCGTGGCGCTGGCGCAGCCCATCCGCGGGCGGTTGCGCCGGGCCGCGCGCGTCCGCGTCCCGGAGGGGGTCGAGGCGCAGGTCGACGGCGCGCCGGCGTCCCTCGTGGATGTCTCGACGCTCGGGGCCCAGGTCGTCTCGACCCGCGCCCTCAAGCCGAACCAGCGCGTCCGCCTGTTGCTCGCGCACGAAGGGCGCGTGGTCCGCGCCATCGCGGGCGTCGCGTGGTCCAACCTGGAGCTGCCCAAGGGCCGGTCGCCGCAGTACCGGGCCGGCGTGGAGTTCAGCGACGCGGACCCCGAGGCGCTCGAAGCGTTCTACGCGCGGCTGGCCTCGTCGGCGCCCTCGAAGGACCGGGGTTGATCGGCGTCGCGTGCTCGCGCATGGAGGCCGCGCGTACGGAGGCCGGGCGTGCGCAGGCGGGGCCTTCGAGGCCCGGCGATCGGCGGACCTGGAGCGTCCGCCCTCCGGATCTCGGGAGGCGCGCGGCGGTCAGGGCGCCAGATAGCGCTCGGCCAGGATGTCGCGGTGGTGGCGCTCGTGGCCCGCGATGATGTAGGCGAGCGCGCGCACGCTCACGGTCTTCTCGTTCGCGACGCCGCGCCGACGGGCCGCCTCGGGCGGGAAGCCCCGGAAGAGGGCGACGGTGGCGCGCCGCACCGCCTCGAACTCGCCGAGCAAGTCGGCGAGCGGGCGCGCATCGAACCCGGCGTTGGCCACGAGCGCGTTTTCGTCGAACCCGGGGAGCGGCGTCTCGTCGCCCCGGGCGAACCGGAGCGCCCGATAGCTCAGAACGCGCTCGGTGTCGGCCATGTGCCCCACGACTTCTTTGACGCTCCACTTGCCGGGCGCGTACCGGTAGCGGGCGCGTTCCTCGCTCAGGCCCGACAGCAACCGCACGGTCTCTTCGATCTGCTGCGCCAGCAAATCGACGACGTCGCCCTCGGGCACCCTGGCGAGATACCGCTCGAAGTACGGCGCGTATTCCGTCGGGTCGGGTCGTCCGAAGCTCATCGCCCTGCGCTCCGTTTCCACGCCTCGTAGCGGCGCCTGAGGGTCACGACCGGATTGGCGTCTTCCCCGGGCTGGATGTCCTTGTCCGTGACGCTCAGGTACAGGGCGTACTCGCCGTCGTTGTAGGACTCGCGGTTGGTGTCGGTCGGCACGGCTTTCAGCAGGTACGCCACGTGCGCCGTCTTGGCGTGACAGGGGGCGTCGACTCTGGGCGGCGTGTCGCACGAGCAGCGGCGGTCGCCGCCCTCCTGGTCGGCCGCTTCCATGGCGGCCATCACGCGGTCGGTGAGCGACCCGCTCGCCCGGCGGAACGCGCGGACCGCTTCCACCACGACGCGCTCGCTCGCCAGGATGTTGCCCTGGATCGCGTAGAAGACCGGCGCGTCGTCCAGGCGCCCGGTTTCGTGGAGGGACACCCGGCCGTTGCGCGGGCCCGAATACCCGGCGGTCCGGCCGAGGAGGTCGACGATGCCGAACTGGCGGGTTTCGATCGCCGGGTCGGCGGCGAGCAGCGTCAGGATCTCGTCGGGCGGCGTCCCGCGCAGCAGCTCGCGGTAGATGAGCTGCTGGTTCTGGCGCGTGCGGTCGACGCCGGCCTGCGCCGCCGCCACGGCTTTGCCGGGCACAACGATGGCCTGGATGTCCATGAGGCCTTTGGCGGGAAAGCGCGCGAAGGCGTCCTGCGGGACGCACGTCGCGGAGGCGATCACGACCTCGCCGGTGCGGCGGTCGGCGGCCACGACCGACCAGGTGGCCCACGCGGGCGCGGCGAGGCCGCAGACGAGAACCAGGGCGACGACGGACGAACGGCGCATGGGCGTCGACCTCCCGGAACCGAGCGTCAGGTTACCACAGCGGCGTGCCCCCCGGCGCCTCAGTCGGGGACCCGGACGAGAAGGACGGGCACCTTGACCTGGTGCCGCACCTTGTCGGCCGTCTTGCCGAGCAGCAGGTCCTTCACGAACCGGTGGCCGTGGGTGGCCATGGCGATGAGGTCCACCTGCTCGGCTTCCGCCACCTTGATGATCTCGGTCGCCGGGTCGCCCATGGCGAGGCGGTACTCGGCGTGGAACCCTCGCTCGCGGAGCTCGCGGGTCAGGCGCTCGAGGTAGGCGCGGTCTTCGCGCATCTCCTCGGACTCCCGCAAGTGGAGGTTGTCGTAGTGCCGCGCCGCCCAGCCGTCGGCAACGTGGACCACGAGCAGCAGGGTGGCGTGGGTGAAGCCCGCCAGCTTGATGACGTGGTCGAGAATCGTGCGGTCGGCCGGCGAATTCTCCACCGGAATGAGGATGCGCCGGTACATGGCGTCCTCCTGCGCGGTCGCGTCCCCAGCGTCAGGCCCCCCGGGCGACCAGAACGAGGAGCCACACGTTCAACCCGGCGATGGCCACCGCCGCCGGCCAGGCGAGCGCCGCGACCCACCACGGGGCGACCAGCGACCCCATCCGCCGCCGGTCGCTGGTGAACCGCACCAGCGGAAAGACGGCGAACGGCAACTGCAAGCTCAGGATGACCTGGCTCAAGATCAAGAGCGGGCCCGTGCCCCGCTCGCCGTACACCAGGATCACCACGAGCGCCGGCACGATCGCCACCAGCCGCGTGACCAGGCGCCGGAGCCACGGCTGCATCCGGAAGCTGAGGAACCCTTCCATCACGATCTGCCCGGCCAGCGTCCCCGTGAGGGTGGCGTTCTGCCCCGAAAACAGCAAGGCCACCGCGAACAACACGCTCGCCGCCTGCGTCCCCAGCAGGGGGGCGAGCAGCTTGTAGGCGTCCGAAATGTCCGCCACGTGCTCGTAGCCGGTCCCGTGGAAGACCGCCGCCGACATCACCAGGATCGCCGCGTTCAAGAAGAGCGCCGACATGAGCGCCACCGTCGAGTCGATGGTCGCGAACCGGATGGCGTCCCGCTTGCTCTCGACCGTGTCCAGGTACTTCCGCGTCTGCACGATGGACGAGTGCAGGTAGAGATTGTGCGGCATCACGGTTGCCCCCAGGATCCCGATCGCGATGTACAGTCGGCCCGGGTCCCGCACGATCTCGGCCGACGGCACGAAACCCCAGGCGATCGCGCTCACCGAGGGCCGCGCCAGGGAGAGCTCGACCGCGAACGAGCCGGCGATCCCCAGAATCAACGAGACGACGAGCGCTTCGACCCAGCGGAAGCCGAGCTGTTGCAGATACAGGACGATCAGGACGTCGAGCCCCGTGAGCGACACCCCGAGGGCGAGCGGCAACCCGAAGAGCAGGTTGAGCGCGATCGCGGCGCCGATGACCTCGGCGAGGTCCGTCGCGGCGATCGCCACCTCGGCCAGCAGCCAGAGCGCCACGGTCACGGGGCGCGGGTAGCTGTCCCGGCACGCCTGCGCCAGATCCCGCCCGCTCGCGATCCCCAACCGCGCCGCGAGCGATTGCAGCAGGATCGCCAGCAGGTTCGAAATCAGGATGACGCTGAGCAGCGTGTACCCGTAACGGGCGCCGCCGGCCAGGTCCGTGGCCCAGTTGCCCGGGTCCATGTAGCCGACCGCGACCAAGTAGCCCGGGCCGGCGAAGGCGAAGAGCTTCCGCCAGAACGAGGCGGTGTGCGGAACGGGGATGGTCCCGTGGACCTCCGGCAGGCTGACCGCGCGGCGCGGGGCGCGCCACCCGTCGCCGGTTCGCCCCGACATGGGCGGGTATATACCATGCGGCCGGCGGCAGGGTCGACTCGCGGCCTGCCGCCCGGCTCGAACCTGGCACCGTGGGCCGCGCCGGGCGGCGGCGGCCGCTCCGTCACGCCTCGAAGCATCGTTGCATCTATGATCGAGGGAGGCGCATGGGGTTCGTCCTGCTCGGCCTCGTCTGGTCGCTCGGCCTCCAGCCCGTGGCGGCGCCCACGCTGGACCCTGCCCTCGAGCGCGAGGCGCGCCGCCTCGAGACGCAGCTCATCGCTCCGTGCTGCTGGACCCAGCCGGTCGCCATCCACCAGTCGCCGGCGGCGGACGAGATCCGGCGCGACGTGCGGCGCAAGCTCGCCGCCGGCCTGACGCCGCAGGCGATCCTCGAGGAGTACGTGGCCGAGTACGGCCCCCGCATCCTGTCCGAGCCGCCGGCCCGCGGGTTCGGCCGCGCGCTCTACATAGTGCCGGTCGTCCTGCTCGTCTTGAGCGCCGCCGGTCTGGCGGCGCTCGTCCGGCGCATGGCGGCGCGGACCGCGCCCGCAACCGAGCCCCCCTCGCCTGGCGCGGGCGAGCCGCCGGGGCTTCCGGACGAGGCGTACGCGACGCGCCTGGACGACGAGTTGCGCGACCTGCCCTGACAGGATCCCCGCTCAGAACGGCCGGTTGCCCACCACCCGGACGCGCCCGCGGCGGACGCCGGCGTCGACGTCGCCGGCGATCTCCCGCAGCTCGGCCGGCGAACCCGGCGCGGACCCAGGCAGGATGCCGGCCCACCCATCACGCCCCCCTGCTTCACGCGGTAGAGCGCCTGGTCGGCCAGCGCGAGCACGATTTCCCACGGCCGCGGCTCGCGGTCATCCGCCCCCGGCCGCGCCGTCCCGAACGGGAACACGCTGAAACCCAGAGACAGCTTGAAATGGTCCACGTCGACGATCAGAAACACCACACAGAGCTCGTCCGACCCGGCTCGTTCCCGCAGCCGAATGACCTGGGCACAGTGCTGCTCGACGCGGTCCGTGAAGTACCGCCAGTTCTTCAGGCCGGTGAGCGGATCCGTGAAGCTCTGCTCCTGCAGCCGGAGGTATCTCGAACCCCCACGTCGCTTCCTCCCCCGGCTCGGCCGCTCAGGGCGCCTCGGCTCGCACGCGGAACGCGTAGCGGTCCGCAGGCAAGTTCGTGTAACTGACCACCCGCCGGCCGCGCACCTCTTTCCAGTCCGCGTCGTCGCCATCGAGCCGGTACCGGAATCGGACAAGGTCCGGCTGGTCGAAGACCGGAGCGGTGAAGACACACTCGCTGTCGCGGTCTGCGGCGGGCAGTGCCACCGGCGACCGAGGGTCGTACGGGCGGGGCGGCTCCTGAGCCGTGTCGATCTCGACGATGCCGTCCTCACACGGCGGCTGTGCCCTGGCCGGCGAGCGCGTACTCCTGGCTGCCCGCAGGACTGATCCGCCGGACAGCTCCCGGCACCCCGACCACGAGCTGCCCGTCGGGCTCGCGAAGTAGCCGACCGGGTCCGGCGCGCGGCGGGCTGCGACGCTGTCCTCAGGCCGACGCGGCCGCCTGCGGCTGGGGCCGGCAGTAGCGCTCGAACGCCTCGATCAGTCGGGCGCCGATGGCTTCGGCCGTCTGGTTTTCGATGTCGCGCCGCTCCAGCATGAACAGCAACTGGCCGTTTCTGAGCAGCGCGATCGAGGGCGACGAGGGCGGGTAGCCGGTGAAGTAGCTGCGGGCCCGCGCCGTCGCTTCGAGGTCGGCCCCGGCGAACACCGTGGTGACCAGGTCCGGCCGTACCGGGTGCTGGAGCGCGAGGGCGACCCCCGGCCGCGCCTTGCCCGCGGCGCAGCCGCACACGGAATTGACCACCACCATGACGGTGCCCGGCGTCTTCGTGATCGCTTCGTCCACGGCCTCGGCGGTGCGCAGTTCCTTGACGCCCAGCCTGGTCAACTCTTCGCGCATGGGCGCGGTGAGAAAGTCGGGATACATGATCGGCAGCCTCCGTGTTCGACGCGCCGGCCGCGGCGTCCGGCGACGGTCGCCGGCCGGGCCGCGCGCCCTGATGTCTGATCGGTGGCCCCATTATATCGCGGGCCGGCGACTGTGGTATCGTGCCTTCCACGCCGATGCGCGTGGTCGACTTTCACAACCACTTCTATCCGCCGAGCTACCTCGACGCCCTGCAGGCGGGCCCGACCGCCGTCCGCGTCACGATCGACGCGCACGGCAACCCGCTGCTCCACTACCCGGGCGACTACAACGTCGTGGTCCGGGGGCACCGCGATATCGAGTACCGGGAGCGGGTGCTGGAGCAGGAAGGGGTGGACCTGCAGGTCCTGACCCTCACCTCGCCGGGCGTGCACGTGGAGGCGCCGGACCGGGCCGTGGCGTGGGCCCGGATGGTCAACGACGCGTTCACGGCGATTGTCTCGGCGCGGCCGACGCGGTTCGCCGCCCTCGCGACCCTGCCCCTCAACGACCCGAAGGCGTCGGCGGCCGAGCTCGAGCGCGCGTGCCGGTCGCTCGGCCTGCGCGGCGCCATGCTGTTCAGCAACGTCAACGGCGTCGCCCTGGCGGACCCGCGCTACTGGCCCCTGTACGAGCGGGCCGACGAGCTCGGGGCCGTGCTCTACATCCACCCGATCCACCCGGTCGGCGTCGAGGCCATGACCGACTTCTGGCTCATGCCGCTCGTCGGCTTCCCGCTGGACACGACGCTCGCGGCGGCCAAGCTGGTCTTCAGCGGGGTGCTGGCCCGCTTCGCCCGGATCAAGTGGGTGCTGGCGCACCTGGGCGGCGCCATCCCGTACCTGGCGGAGCGCCTCGACCGCGGCTACCACGCGTTCCGCGAGTGCCGGGAGCACATCGACCGGCCGCCGAGCGAGTACCTCAAGCGCTGCTACTACGACACGGTGAACTTCGACCCGGGCGCGCTGCGCCTGGCGATCGAGTTCGCCGGCGCGGATCGCCTGCTGGCGGGCAGCGACTATCCGCACCAGATCGGGAGTCTGCGCCTGATGCACGAGAGCATCCGGGCACTGCCGATCCCGGAGGCCGACAAGCAGGCGATCCTGGGCGGCAACGCCGCGCGACTGCTCGGGCTCGCCGGCTGACGGCCCGCGCGGTCGAGGACGGAGGACGGAGTGGTCGGAACGCCGGGTCGCTGGGGCGAAAGAGGATCGGAGGAGGGAAGACGCGTGAATCGAGCCCGTGCGCCGCGTGCGGGTGAAAGCCGCCGCCGATGGGGGATCGTGTGGGCCGCGCTGCTGGCGTTAGGGCAGGCCGGGGCCGCCGACCCGACGGTCGACGGCACCCGCCTCAACGAGCGGCTGGAGGCGCTCTCGCGGTTCGGCCGGAACGCCCAGGGCGGGGTGACGCGCGTCGCGTACAGCGAGGAGGACCGCCAGGCGCGCGCGTGGGTGCTCGAGCTGATGCGCGAGGCAGGGCTCGCCGTCCGCGTGGACGCCGCGGCGAACCTCGTCGGGCGCCGCGCCGGCCGCGATCCCTCGGCGCGCCCGCTCGTGATGGGGTCGCACATCGACTCGGTGCCCGAAGGCGGCCGGTACGACGGCTGCGTCGGGTCGCTGGCGGCCATCGAGGTGGTGCAGACGCTCCGGGACCGTGGCATCGAGACGCGCCATCCGGTCGAGGTGTACATCTTCCAGAACGAGGAAGGCGGGCTCGTGGGCAGCCGGGCCCTGAGCGGCGAACTCACCGAGGCCGACCTCGAGGTCAGGAACGCGAGCGGCCGCACGCGCCGCGAGGGCATCGCGTTTCTGGGCGGCGACCCGGCACAGCTCACGTCGGTCCGCCGCCGGCCCGGCGAGGTCGCGGCGTACCTGGAGCTGCACATCGAGCAGGGCGGGATCCTCGACGAGCGCCGCCTCGACATCGGGGTCGTCGAGGGCATCGTCGGGATCGGCTGGTGGCGCGTGACGGTGGAAGGCGAGGCGAACCATGCGGGGACGACCCCGATGAACCGCCGGCGCGATGCGCTGGTGGCGGCGGCGCGGTTCGTCGACGGCGTCCATCGCCTCGCGCTCGAGACGCCCGGCCGGCACGTCATGACCGTCGGGCAGCTCCGGGTCGAGCCCGGCGCGCCGAACGTCATCCCGGGACGCGTGGAGTTGACCCTGGAGATTCGCGATCTGGACCGGGCGAAGATCGCCGGCCTCTTCGAGCAGGCCCGGGCCCTGGCGGAGCGGGTCGGGTCCCAGACCGGCGTGCGGTTCGCTCTGGCGCCGATCGACGGCCACGACCCCGCGCTCGCGGACGAGGGCATCCGGCGCGTCATCGACGCGGCCGCGCGCGGCCTGGGCCTGTCGACCTTGTCGATGCCGAGCGGCGCCGGCCACGACGCGCAGAGCCTGGCGCGCTTCGCGCCGGTCGGCATGATCTTCATTCCCAGCGTGGGCGGCTACAGCCACACCGCGAAGGAGTACTCCACGCCCGGCGCGATCACGAACGGCGCGAACGTCCTGCTGCGAACCCTCTTGCAGCTCGATCGGACGCTGCCGTGACCGGCGCGCGCGCGGCGGTCGGGGCACGGCGGTCGACAGTGGACGACCCCGGCGGCTAGAATCGCAGGACGTCCGCCCCAGCGCCACCGCGACGCGCGCCCGATGCCGGCACCGCCTCCGCCTTCCGCGTCCCGCCGCCCCTTCGACCGCTCCATCGTCGAAGGCCCGATCACCCGCGCGGTCTGGAAGCTGGCCTGGCCCACGATGCTCCAGAACATCGCGGGCGGCGTGCAGGGCATCGTGGACCACGTCATGGTCGGCCACTACGTGGGGTACGTTGGGAACGCCGCCATCGGGGTGAGCTGGCAGATCTTCCTCGTGGTGATCGTGTTCGTCAGCTCGCTCTACACGGGGATGGCGGTGCTCGTGGCGCGTTTTGCGGGCGCGGGCGAGCCCGACAAGGTGAACCGTACGGTCTATCAGGCGTTCTTGACCTCGATCCTGCTGGCCTCGGCGGTCCTGGCCCCCTTCGGCTATCTTTTCGCGCCGGCGTTGCTGGATCTGGTGAAGGCCGCGCCCGAGGTGAAGGCCGAGGCGTTGCCGTACCTGCGGACGATGTTCGTGTTCAGCGGTGGCTTGCTCGTGTTCTTCATGCTCGGCGGCGCGCTGCGGTCGGCGGGCGATGCGCGGACGCCCCTGCGACTCGGCGTCCTGATCACGGTGCTCAACATCGGGCTCAACATCGTGCTCATCCGCGGGCTCGGACCCGTCCCGGCGTTCGGCACGCTGGGCGCGGCGATGGGGACCGTCGCAGCGAGCGGTGTGGCGTCGGCGCTCGGGGTGTGGTTGCTGGTTCGGGGCGAGCTCGTCGTCCGGTTTCCGCGGCCGATGAGCTGGCGGCCGGACTGGCGCATCGTCCGGTCGCTTTTCCGCTTCGGCCTGCCGGCGGGGTTTCAGGGCGTGGCCATGAATGTGGGCGGCGTGCTCCTCTTGCGGTTCGTCGGGTCGCTCGCCGAGAGCGCGGCCGCGCAGGCGGCGTACGCGATCGCTTACACGGAGCTGTTCTCGCTGGTCACCTGGACGGCCTCCGGGCTGATGGGGGCGACCGCGGCGGTGGCGGGGCAGAATCTGGGCGCGGGCCGGCCGGACCGGACGGTGCAGGCGGTGCACGCCGCCTCGCGCCTCGGCCTCGCGGTCGCCGCCGCTGTGGGCGCCGCGTTCCTGATGGCGCCCGGGTGGCTGCTCGGGCTGTTCGGCATGACCGACCCGCGCGTCCTGGCGATCGGCACGCTCCTGCTGCGCATCCTCAGCGTGTCGGGTCTCCTCGTGACGGTGGCGCTCGCCTACACGGGCGGGCTCCAGGGGACGGGCGACACCCGAGGGCCGTTCTACATCACGCTCGTCGCCCAGCTCGCCGTGCCCCTCGGCTGGTGCGCGGTGTTCGACGCCCTGGGCGAGCTGGAGCCGCTCCACATGTGGCTCGGCATCCTCCTGGGTCACGCGACGCGCGCGGTCCTCAGCGCGGCGCGGTTCCGCCGGGAAAAATGGCGGCAGATCGTCGTGGAGATCGAGCCGGCGCGGGGCTAGGAGGATCGGCCCCCCTCACCCTGGCCCTCTCCCCCCGGTGGAGGAGAGGGATCTCTTCGGCGCGTTGATGGCGGATCGTGGATCGTCTATCCTGCCGGCGAAGGACGGTTCGTACGAAGGACGGAACGGACGTGGCACGGAAGACGCAGAGCCGGAATGAGCGGTCCGGGAACCCCGGCTTGTTCGACTCGATGGACGACAGGCCGCCTGCCGGCGCGGGCGCGGCGGCCGGCGAGGTGGTGGCGCTCCACGAGGTGGCCGAGACGCGCTACCTCAACTACGCGTTGTCGGTCATCACGGCGCGCGCGCTGCCGGACGTCCGCGACGGCCTGAAGCCGGTGCAGCGCCGCATCCTCTACACGATGTGGCAGCAGCACCTGACGGCGGACGCCAAGCCGCGCAAGTGCGCCAAGGTGGTGGGCGACGTCATGGGGAGCTACCACCCGCACGGGGACGCGGCGATCTACGAGACGCTGGTCCGCCTCGCGCAGCCCTTCTCGCTGCGCTACCCGCTCGTGGAGGGTTCGGGCAACTTCGGCTCCCTCGACGGCGACGCGCCGGCGGCGATGCGCTACACCGAGTGCCGCCTGGCCCGGATGAGCGACGAGCTGCTCGCGGAGATCGACCGCGACACGGTGCCGTTCCGCCCGAACTACGACGGCACGAAGACCGAGCCGGTCGTCCTGCCGGCGCGCATCCCGAACCTGCTCGTCAACGGGGCCACGGGGATCGCCGTCGGGATGGCGACCAACATCCCGCCGCACAACCTCGGCGAGGTGTGCACGGCGCTCCTGAAGCTCCTCGACAACGAGGACCTCACGACCGCGCAGCTCTGCCGTTACATCAAGGGGCCGGACTTTCCGACGGGTGGGCAGGTGATGAACACGCCGGAGGAGATCCGCCGCATCTACCGCACGGGCGCGGGCACCCTCCGGCTGCGCGGCACGTGGGACATCGGCCCGGAGTCGCGCGCGACGAAAACCGTCTACATCGAGAGCATCCCCTACACGGTCAACAAGGCCCAGCTCGTCGAGCGCATCGGGGAGATCGTGCTTTCGCGCCGGCTGCCGGCGCTCGTCGACGTCAAAGACCTGTCGACCGAGGACGTCCGCATCGCCCTCGAGCTCAAGAAGGACGCCGACGAGAAGAAGGTGATGGCGTACCTCTACAAGCACACGCCGCTCCAGACCAACTTCCCCGTCAACCTGACCTGCCTCGTGCCCACGGAGAACCCCGAGGTCGGGCGGCCGGAGCGACTCGACCTGAAGTCCATCCTGTGGCACTTTCTCCGGTTCCGCCTCGAGGTGGTGACGCGCCGGCTCGAGCACGAGCTCGCCGCCCTCCGGCGCCGCATCCACATCCTGGAAGGATTCGAGGTCGTCTTCGACGCGCTGGACGAGGTCCTGCGCCTCGTCCGGAAGTCGGACGGCAAGGCCGACGCCGCGGCCAAGCTCATGGCGCGCTTTCCGCTCGACGCTGAGCAGGTGGAGGCGATTCTCGAGCTCAAGATCTACCGGCTCGCCCGCCTGGAAATCCTCGTCATCCGCCGCGAGCTCGAGGAGAAGCGGAAGCGCGCCAGAGAGATCGCCGCGCTGCTCCGGCACGAAGCGAGCCGGTGGAAGATCGTCCGCCAGGAGATCGAGGCCGTCCAGAAGCAGTACGCCGACCCGAAGCGCGACAAGCGCCGGACGGTCATCCAGGCGGAGGCGGAGGTCGAGATCGCGCCGGACGAGTTCATCGTGGACGAGGACAACGTGGTGATCGTTTCGCGCGACGGCTGGGTGAAGCGGCAGAAGGAGGTGAAGGACCTCCAGGCGACACGGTTGCGCGAGGGCGACGCCGTGCTCGCCTGCTTCGCCGGGAGCACGCGGGCGACGTGCGTCTTCTTCACGAACTTCGGCGTCGCCTACACGTGCCGCCTCGCCGACGTCCCGGCGTCGACGGGCTACGGCGAGCCCATCCAGCGGCTCTTCAAGCTGAAGGACGGCGAGCGGGTCGTGGCGGCTCTCAGCCTCGACCCGCGGGCCATCGGGACCATTCAGGCCGCGCGGGACGGCGGCGTGCCGCCGACGCACGCCCTGGCCGTCACCTCCGACGGCTACGCCTTGCGGTTCAGCCTGGCGCCCTTCGCCGAGCCCTCGACGCGCGCCGGCCGGCGCTTCGCGCGGCCCGCCGAGGGCGCCGAGGTGGTCGGCGTGGCCGCGGTCCGCGGGGGCGAAATCGTGATCGCCGCGACGCGCCAGGCGCGCGCGATGCTGTGCCCGGTCGACGAGATCAATTTCCTGTCCGGGCCCGGCAAGGGCGTCCTGCTCGTCAAGCTCCGCAAAGAGGAAGACCGCGTGCTCGGCTTCATCGCCTCCCGGGGCGACCGCGACCTGCTCACGGTCGAGACGAGCCGCGGCGCCGAACAGACGATCAGCACGGCCAAGTACGAGGTGACCGGCCGCGGCGGCAAAGGCCGGGAGCTGCTGCAACGCGGCCAGTTCACGCGCGTCATCCCGCCGCCGGTCGAAACGCCGGCGCCGCTCGAAGGCTGACGCGCGCGCCCGGGTCCCCCGCGCAGGCGTCCCGGCAGGCGCGTGAGTCCGCGTGGGCGGCCGGCGCCGCCCCGACCGCCGCCTGCGCCGTTCCCCTACGGCCGCGCCCCGGCCGGCGCGCCCGGGGGCAGATCGATGAGCCGCCAGTCGCCTTGACTCAGCTCCCGCGTCGCGAATTGATAGACCACGACCCGCTTGCCCGCCAGCCGATCGTGCCCGACCGACAGCTCGCGCCGCAGCAGCGCCCGCGTGGCGAACGCGCCATTGTCGTTCTGGACGATGCGGTCCACCGGACGGCGGAGCGCGTCGCTGAGGTGCTCGACCAGGCCCGCCCCCTCGCCCCAGCCCATCGACGCGAGCGAGTACACGTTAGTGAAGCTGTCGCCCAGGACGAGCACGTCCGCCGAGCGCGAGGGGCGCCAGGGCGACCCGTCCGGCCCGACGACCTGGTGGACCACGACCGTCTCGGGAGGATAGAGCGTCTGGGTGCCCGGCAGGTCGAGCATGGCGGCGGTGTCGCCGAGGTTGCGGACCGGCCGCGGCACCCGCCGGTAGCCGGGGTCGGGCACCGGCGGCAGCGGCACGTGCGCGCGAAGGAACGCCGCGAGCCGCTCGGCCACCAGCTCCACCGCCTCCGGACGCCAGTGCGTGTCGGTCGCGAGATACTGCGGGCGCCCCGTCGTGCGGGACTGCTCGGCGAGCAGCGGGGCGGCGTCGAAGACGAGCACGCCGTCGCGCTCGAGCGCGTCCACGAACGCGGGATAGGACGGATTCTGGACGGGGCCGTCCCGCCCGCCGCCGGCGCCCGCCAGCCGGCCGGGATGCACCGTCGGCTTCACCGGCGTCGGGACCACCACGAGCACGATGCTGCGCTCGGCGAGTTGGCGCGCGAAGCGGTGGATGGCCGCGCGCGGATCCGGCTGCGGCGGGCGCGTCCACTCCTCGGCGCCGGCCACGCGTGCCCGGAGCCACGCCGGCGTCAGGAAGCCCGGAGCGGTGAGGTGCTCGACGTCGGCGCGGTAGAACAGCCAGCCGTCTTCCCCGCAGTAGACCCGCTCGTTGCCGGCGCCGAGCCAGCCGCTCAGCACGAGCTGCGCGCGCGGCCGCAGCCGCCGCCCGATCTGCGCCTCGCGGTCCAGCGCGTCCTGGAAGCGATCGAGCGCGTCGAGCGCCGCCCGGTTCGCCGCGACCACGCGCCGCCACCAGGACGCGGGTTCGCCAACCGCCCCGGCCTCCGCCCACGCCGTCCGCACCCGGCTGCCGAGCTCCGCCAGGTGCGACCACGCCGTCGCCCCCCCGTTTGCAGGGTCCATCCGCCGGCCGCCGAGGTTCTCGATCACCGGGACCGTCCCGATGGCCACCAGCAGGACGGCGACGAGCCAGCGCGCCGTGAGGGCGGAGATCGTGGTGTGACCGACTTCGATCCGCGCGATCTCTTCCCGCGTGAGCGCCGGGGCCGCGTGCGCCGGATTCACCCCCATCGTTGCCTCGTCTGGATCTGGAACATCGGGTCTAGAAGATGAAGTAGATGAACGGGTTGTAGGCCTGCGTCGTGAGCACCACGATGCTGAGCAGCAGGACCGCCGTCACGACGGCCGCTTTCCAGGCCGGAAGCGTCCTGGTCCAGTCCCAGGTCTGCGGCGCGGACCAGGTCACGGCCGCCGCCGCCACCCAGGTCGCCAGGTAGTACGGCCGGTAGAAAAGTCCGGGAAGCAACGCGGCGCCCGGCTGCGCCTCGCCGAAACCCAGCATGCTCCCGGCATACCGCAGCGCGGCCGGCAGGTCGGGCGCGCGGAAGAACACCCACGTGAACAGCACGACCACGAACGTGAAGGCGACGCGCAGGGGTTCCGGCAGCCGGTGATAGACGGGGCGTTTGCCGTTGGCTCGCTCGACCGCCAGCAGCGCGCCGTGGAGGCCGCCCCAGACGACGAAGTTCCAGGCGGCGCCGTGCCACAGCCCGCCGAGCAGCATGACGATGAAGAGATTCGCGTAGGTGCGGGCGGGCCCCTTGCGGTTGCCCCCGAGGGGGAGATAGAGGTAGTCGCGGAGCCACGTGGACAGCGAAATGTGCCACCGGCGCCAGAATTCGGTGATCGACTGCGAGCGGTACGGCGAGTCGAAGTTCTTGGGAAACACGAAGCCGAGCATCAAGCCGAGCCCGATGGCCATGTCCGAGTAGCCGCTGAAATCGAAGTAGATCTGAAAGGCGTAGGCCGTCACCCCGAACCACGCGTCCCACGCGCCGATCGACCCCGCCTCGAACGCCAGGTCGGCGACCTTGCCGCACGGGTTGGCGAGCAGCACCTTCTTGGCGAGGCCCAGGGAGAAAAACGCCACGCCGCGCGCGAACTTCGCCGCCGTGTGCGTGCGGGCGCGGAGCTGGTCGGCGACCTCGCGGAAGCGGATGATGGGGCCCGCGACGAGCTGCGGGAACATCGAGACGTAGCAGGCGAAGTCGACGAAGTTGCGGATGGCCGCGGCGCGCCCCAGATACACGTCGAACGTGTAGCTCATGGACTGGAAGGTGTAGAAACTGATGCCGAGCGGCAGCGTTACCCGAAACGCGACGTCGAGCTTGAACCCCGACAGCCCGAGCGCCTCGACCAGGGCGTCGTAGTTGGCCGCGGCGAAATTGAAGTACTTGAAGAAGCCGAGCAACCCGAGGTTCGTCACGATCGACGCCAGCAGCGCCGCCCGCTGCCTCGGCGTCCGCGGCGACGCAGGGTCGAGCGGCGTCCCGGCGGGCGCCCCCGAGCGGCCTCCTCCGGCGATCACGAGCCCGGCGGCGTAGTCGACGGCGGTCGAGGCGAGCAGCAGAAGGGTGAACAGCGGGTTCGCCCACCCGTAGAACACGTAGCTGAGGATCGTGAGGGTGAGATGCTTCGCCCGCCGCGGCGCTGCGTAGTAGAGCAGGAGGGCCGCCGGGAGGAAATAGAAGAGGAACAGGTACGAACTGAAAACCATCAGCGTCGCTCGTCCGCCGCCCGCGCGCGCCGCGGCGTCACGCCGCGGCGCGGGTTCGGGGGGAGCCCGGCTCGCGCCTGCGGGCCGGCCCCGCCCGATACAAGCGGACGGCGGCAGCCGCCCGCCTCACCGCGTACCGACGTCGTAGAACAGCGGCCGGTCGGGCGTATCGTCGTCCATGATCAGCCGCTCGCCCTCGAGCTCGGGATGCGCAGCGAAAGGTTCGACGGTCAAGCGATACACGCGGCCGACCTCCCAGGCGCTCGGGAGCACGCGGCCGTCGCGGATCCCCCAGTGCGCGACGAGCAGCGTCCGATCGCGGTA
>CAYZKQ010000063.1:0-16070 GCA_964478975.1 uncultured Vicinamibacterales bacterium
GGTCGCGGCTCACCCCGGTGACTCCCAGTTCGCGATAGAACTCGAGGTGGGCGGCGAGCTCGTCCTTGAGGGTCATGGTGCTTCTCCCGGCCGCCGGCGCGTCATGACGATCGGGCGGCTTCGCCGGCGCCCGCGGGCGACCGCCGCTGCGCGAGCAAGGCCTCCACGCGGTCGAGGAGGATCTCCGCGAGCCGGGTCTTCGGCATCGGCGGCAGGGCCTCCGCGCCATCGGCGGTCACCAGGGTCGCCTGGTTGGTCTCGACCTCGAAGCCCGAGTCCGGCCGCGTCACGTCGTTCGCGACGATGAGGTCGACCTGCTTGGCGTGCAATTTCTGGCGCGCCCGCGGCACGACGTCGCCGGTCTCGGCGGCGAAGCCCACCAGAACCGGGCGCCCGGTGCCGCGGCGGGCCCGACCCACCTCGCCGAGGATGTCGGGTGTCGGCTCGAGGGTCAGGGTCACGGGCGCGTCGCGGCGGGGGATCTTCTCCCGCGCAGGACCGTCGCGAGGGGTGTAGTCGGCGACTGCAGCCGCCATCACGACAGCGTCCACGCCGCCGAGCCGGTCCAGCACCGCCTGCCGCATTTCGGCTGCACGCCGCACGCGGACGACCTCGACGCCGCCCGGCGGGGCCAGGGCGGTCGGGCCCGTCACGAGCACCACGCGGGCGCCGCGCCGCGCGGCCTCGGCCGCGACGGCGAACCCCATGCGCCCGCTCGAGCGGTTGCCGAGGTAGCGGACCGGGTCGAGGTCCTCGTAGGTCGGCCCAGCGGTCACCAGGATCGCCACGCCCGTCAAGCTCCCGGGGCGCCGGAGCACGTCCAGGACCGCGGCCACGATCGCCTCGGGCTCGGCGAGGCGGCCCTTGCCGATCCAGCCGCACGCGAGGTAGCCCTCGCCCGGCTCGACAATGCGCACGCCGCGGCGCGCCAGAATCTCGAGGTTCTCGCGCACCGCCGGGTGCTCCCACATGTTCGTGTTCATAGCCGGCGCCACGATGACGGGCGCGCGCGTGGCGAGGTAGAGGCAGGACAGGAAATCGTCGGCGATCCCGCGGGCGAACTTGCCCAGGATGTTCGCCGTCGCCGGGGCCACGACCAGTGCGCCGATCGCCGACGCGAGGGCGATGTGTTCGATGTCGGCGTTGCTCCCCGGCGCGAACTGGTCGGTGACGACGCGGCGCCGGGTGATCGCCTCGAAGGTCAGGGGCCCGACGAAGCGCCGGGCGGCCCGCGTCATGACGGCGGTGACGTCGTGGCCCGCCTGCTGCAGGCCCCGCACGACCTCCACGGCCTTGTAGGCGCCGATCCCGCCGGTGACCCCGAGGGCGACCAGAGCCATGGCGATCCGCCTAGCCGCCCGCGCCGCTGTCCGCCGCCGGCGGCGTCGAATCGACCCGCCGGACGAGGCCGGCGCGGACTTCCTGCTGGGCGATCCGGGCCGGCGTTTCGGCGCGGTCGCCGGCCTCGAGGCGGGGCTGGCACCCGCGCAGCAACTGCCGCGCGCGGGCGCTCGCGACGGCAACGAACTCGAAGGCGTTCCCGATGGTTCCGCGGTTCATGCTCCTCCTGTGTCGGGGCCTCGGGCGGCCGGTCCGCCGGGGCGCCGGAAGCTGTCGACGATGGGCGCGATCGCTGCGCGGGTCCGGTTGAGGCGCGCGCGTTCGGCGAGCACGATCGCCCGCAGCCGGTCGACGCACGCCTCGACGTCGTCGTTGACCACCACGTAGTCGTACTCCGCGAACGCCAGGACTTCGGCCCGCGCCGTGTCGAGCCGCCGCGCGATCGCCTCGGGGCTGTCCTGGCTGCGGCCGCGCAGCCGGGCCTCGAGCGCCGCGAACGAAGGCGGGAGCACGAAGATCCCGACGGCGTCGGGGCTGCGCCGCCGCACCTGCCGCGCCCCCTGCACGTCGATCACGAGCACGACGTCGCGGCCGGCGGCGAGCCACGCCTCGGTGTCGGCGCGCCGGGTGCCGTAGAGGTTCCCGAACACGTCGGCGTATTCGAGGAACTCGCCGCGGCGCGCCATCTCCTCGAAGCGCTCGCGCGTCACGAAATTATAGTCCACGCCGTCGACCTCGCCCGGCCGCGACGGCCGCGACGTGTAGGACCGCGACTTGACCAGGTCCGGGACGCGCTCGACGAGCCGGTCCACCAGGGTGGTCTTGCCCGTCCCGGAGGGCGCCGACACGATGAAGAGCCGTCCCGGCCGGGGGCTGCGATCGGGCGGCGCCGCCTCACTCGACATTCTGCACCTGTTCCCGCAGCCGCTCGAGCTCGGCTTTCGCGTCGACCACGAGGCTGCCGAGGTCGACCCCCTCGGCTTTCGCCGCGAGGGTGTTGAGCTCGCGGTGCATCTCCTGCACCAGGAAATCGAGGGCCCGCCCGCACGGTTCGGGCGCCTGGACCAGGCGCTGCCAGTGGTCCAGGTGGCCCCGCAGGCGGGCGAGCTCTTCGCTGATGTCCGCGCGCGCGACGTACCGCACGACTTCCTGCGCGAGCGCCTGGGGGTCGAGGCGCACCTCGGCAGCCAGGTCCGCGACGAGGCGCTCGAGGCGGGACCGGGCGGCCGCCTGGCCGGCTTCGGCGGCCCGGGCGATGCGCGCGAGGAGCTCGGCGAGCGCCGCGTGGTGGGCCGCGAGGTCGTCGTGGAGGTAGCGCCCTTCGCGCACGCGCATGGCGTCGAGGGCCTCGATCGCCTCGCCCACGAGCGCCTCGATGGCGTCCGCCAGCGCGCGCCGCTCCTCGCCGCCGGCGTCGCCGCCCGCCTCGCGGACCACGATCGCCTGCGGCACGCGCAACAGGTCGCCCGGGGTCAGGGCGCCGTGCACGATGCCCCGCGCCCGAGCGCGGTCGAGGGCGGACTCGAGGGCGTCGAGGAGCGGCTCGTTGAGCCAGACCTCGACGGGGGGCGCCGCGGGCGCCTGGACCCCGACGGTGACCTCGATGCGTCCCCGGGCGAGCTGCCGCTGGATGCGCGCCCGGATGCGGGGCTCCAGGTCGGCCCACGCCGCGGGCAGGCGCACCTGGATGTCCAGGTAGCGGTGGTTGACGGCGCGCATCGTGACGCTCAGGGCGGCGGCGCCCGTGTCGCGGGCGAGGGACGCGAAGCCGGTCATCGACTTGATCATGGCGTGCGGTCGTGCCCCGCGGCGCGGGTGGGCTCGCCCGGGCGCGCCGCCGGCCGTTCGGCCGGCGCCTCGAACGCCTGGAGCTGGTAGAGCTTGCGGTAGACGCCGCCGGGCCGCGCGAGCAGCTCGTCGTGGCGACCGATCTCGGCGACGCGCCCGCGCTCGAGGGCGATGATCGCGTCGGCGCGGCGCACGGTCGAGAGCCGGTGCGCGATGACGAACGAGGTCCGGTTCAGCATGAGGCGCATCAGGGCGTCCTGCACGAGCTGCTCCGATTCGGAATCGAGCGAGGAGGTCGCCTCGTCCAGGATGAGGATCGGGGGATTTTTCAGCAGCGCGCGGGCGATCGCCAGGCGCTGCCGCTGGCCGCCCGACAGGCGCTGCCCGCGCTCGCCGATGCGCGTCGCGTAGCGCTCGGGGAGCCGCACGATGAACTCGTGGGCGTGGGCGGCGCGCGCGGCGGCCTCGATCTGCTCCGGGGTGGCGTGGGGCACGCCGTAGGCGATGTTGTTCGCGATGGTGTCGTCGAAGAGCACGGTGTCCTGGGTCACCATGCCGATCTGCGCCCGGAGCGAGCGCAGCGTCACGTCCCGGATGTCGACCCCGTCGATCAAGATCGCCCCGCCGGTCACGTCGTAGAAGCGCGGCACGAGATTGACCAGCGTGGTCTTGCCCGCGCCGCTCAGCCCCACGATCGCCACCATCTGGCCGGCCCGCACGGTGAACGACACGTCCTTGAGAATCTCGTGGCCGGAACCGTCGTCGTAGGCGAAAGTGACGTGGCGGAACTCGATCGACTCCCGCATCGGCGGCAGGTCGCGCGCCCCCGGCCGCTCGTGGACCTCGGTGTGGGTGTCGAGCATCTCGAAGATCCGCTGGGCGGCGCCGATCGCCTGCTGCAGGTTCGCATTGACGCGGCTCAGCTTGCGGGCCGGGCCGTACATCATGAAGGCCGCCGTCAAGAACGTGATGAACTCGCCGGTCGTCAACTGCCCCGCGCCGATCTTGCGGCTGCCGTACCAGACCCCGGCCACGATCCCGAGGCCCCCGAGCAGCTCCATGAGCGGCGGCAACACGGCGAGCGCGCTCGTGACCTTGAGGTTGACGCGGTAGAGCGCCTGCGAGGCGGCCCGGAACCGCGCGGCCTCCTGCGCCTCGGTGCCGAAGGCCTTGACGATCCGGTGGCCCGTGAAGGCTTCGGCGGCTAGGTGCGAGATTTCCGCGAGCGCCTCCTGGCTGCGCCGCGTCGTGCTCCGGATGCGCTGGCCCAGCCGGACGAGCGGATAGAGCACCAGCGGCGCGCCCGTCAGGCAGACCACGGCCAGCCGGGCGTCCAGAATGAACAGCAGCGCCGTGTAGCCGACGAGGGCGAGCGACTCCCGCAGCAGGTCCCCGATCGTCTCCGACACGCCGTGCTGAATCTGGCCGACGTCGTTCGTCACGATCGACAGAAGCTGCCCCGTCGTCCGGCGGCGGAAGAAACCCGCCGACTGGTCCAGGATGTGGCGGAAGAGCTCGTCGCGCAGGTCCTTGACGACCCGCTGGCCGACGTCGGTCATGAGGAAGTTGGCGAAATAGGTCCCGAGCCCCTTCGCGACGTAGAGGCCGAGGATGGCCGCCGAGACGAGCCACAGGCCCCGCTGGTTGGACAGCACGTCGTCGATGACGTACTTGACCTGGTAGACGAGCCCCGCGTCCGCCGCGGCGTAGAGCAACATGGCCCCGAGGGCCGCCGCGAAGCGGCCGCGGTAGGGCCGCGCGTAGCTGAGCAGCCGGCGGAGACTCGTCATTCCGTGAACCGATACTTGAGCAGCACCCAGAGCGCGACGAGCCCGTCGCGCCAGGTGATCTTCTTGCCTTCCTCGTAGCCGCGGCCGTCGTACGTGATGGGCACCTCGTACACCCGGTAGTGGCGCTTGAAAATCTTCGCGGTCAGCTCGGGCTCGATCCCGAAGCCGTTCGACTTGAGCTCGAACGAGCGCAGCACCTCCGCCCGCATCACCTTGTAGCACGTCTCCATGTCGGTCAGCATCGTGTTGTACAACACGTTAGTGACGAAGGTCAGGAGGCGGTTGCCCGCGTAGTGCGTGAAGAGGAACACCCGGTGGCGCCCCAGAAAGCGCGACCCGTAGACGACGTCCGCCCGCCCCTGGCAGATGAGCTCGATGAGCTGCGGGAACTCCTCCGGCGAATACTCGAGGTCCGCGTCCTGGATCACGACTAGGTCGCCGTGCACCTCCTGGAACCCGCGGCGGAGCGCCGCCCCCTTGCCCCGATTCCGCGGCTGGGCGATGAAGGTGAAGCCGTAGCGGGCCTGGAGACGCTCGATGATCTCCCGCGACCCGTCGGTCGACCCGTCGTCCACGACGATGAGCTCGATGCGGAGCGGGACCGCCAGCACGCGGGTGATGATCTCCTCGACCGTGTCCCGCTCGTTGTACACGGGCATCACGACCGACAGCAGCGGGTCGTGCAGCACGCCGCGGATGCGGGACATCAGGCGCGCACTCCGGTGCGGTAGCCCTGGGGGTGAGCCCGGCGCCACGCCCACGCCGTGGCGACGATCGTCTCCAGGTCGCCGTAGCGCGGGCGCCACCCCAGGTCGCGCGCGATCGCCGCGTGCGAGGCGATCAGGACGCTCGGGTCGCCGGGGCGCCGCGGGGCCACCCGCCACGGCACGCGCCGGCCGCTAACCCGCTCGACCGCCGCGATCACCTCGCGGACCGACACCGCGCGGCCCGCGCCCAGGTTGTAGGCCGCCGGCGCCCGGCCGCGCTCGAGGGCCTCGAGGGCAAGGACGTGCGCCTCGGCGAGGTCCGTCACATGGACATAATCGCGCAGGCACGTGCCGTCGGGCGTCGGGTAGTCGCCGCCGAAGACCTCGAGCGGCGGCCCGCCGAGCGCCGCGTCGATCGCCCGGGGGATCAGGTGGGTCTCCGGGTGGTGGTCCTCCCCGAGCTCGCCGTCCGGGTCGGCGCCGGCCGCGTTGAAATACCGCAGGGCCATCCAGCGCAACCCGTAGGCCCGGGCATAGTGCGGGAGCGCCCGCTCGACGGCGAGCTTGGTCTCCCCGTACGGGTTGATGGGCCGGCACGGGTGCGCCTCGGTCACCGGCGTCTCGACGGGCTCGCCGAAGACCGCCGCCGACGAGGAAAAGACGAAGCGGGAGACGCCCTCGGCCACCATCGCCTCGAGCAGCGTCAAGGTCCCCACGACGTTGTTGCGATAATAGCCCTTCGGGTCCGCGACCGAGTCCCCCACGTTCAACCACGCGGCGAAGTGCAGGACCGCCCGCACCTGATAGGCCCGCATCGTCTCGCGCAGCCGGCCTTCGTCGTGGATGTCCGCCTCGACGAACGGGCCCGCCCCCGCCGCCGCGCGGTGGCCCGCGGACAGGTTGTCGTAGACGACCACCTCGTAGCCGGCGCGGCGCAGGAGCTTGACCGTGTGACTGCCGACGTAGCCCGCGCCGCCCGTGACGAGCACCGCGCTCACGGCCGTCCGATGGAATAGTAGGTGAACCCGAGGGCGCGCATCGCGGCGGGGTTGTAGATGTTGCGCCCGTCGAAGACCACCGGCGTGCGCATCAGGCGCTTCATCCGCGCGAAGTCGGGCCGCCGGAACTCGCTCCACTCGGTCACGATGACCAGCGCATCGGCCCCAGTGAGCGCATCGTACGCCGTCGACGCATAGCCGATGCGGCTCCCGAAAACGGCGCGCGCCGTCCGCTCCGCCTCCGGGTCGAAGGCGTGCACGCGCGCCCCTCTGGCGAGGAGCGCGTTGATGATCGCGATGGCCGGCGCCTCCCGCATGTCGTCGGTCTTGGGCTTGAACGAAAGCCCCCAGACGGCGATCTGCCGCCCCTTGAGCGACCCGAAATGCCCCTCGATCCGCGCCACCAGGCGGGCCTTCTGCGCCTCGTTGACCGCTTCCACGGCCCGCAGGATCCGGAAGTCGTAGGCGTGCTGCTCGGCGAACTTGACCAGCGCCTTGACGTCCTTCGGAAAACAGCTCCCGCCGTAGCCCACGCCGGGGAACAGAAACGAGGGCCCGATCCGCCGGTCGGCGCCGACCGCCATCCGGACCTGGTCCACGTCGGCCCCGACGAGCTCGCAGACATTGGCGATCTCGTTCATGAAGGACACCCGGGTGGCCAGCATGGCGTTCGCCGCGTACTTCGACAGCTCGGCGCTCGCGCAGTCCATCACCATGATGGGCGCCCCGGTCCGGGTGA
This sequence comes from uncultured Vicinamibacterales bacterium, assembly GCA_964478975.1. Lineage (GTDB taxonomy): Bacteria > Acidobacteriota > Vicinamibacteria > Vicinamibacterales > JAHECP01 > CAYZKQ01. The sequence goes on from CAYZKQ010000063.1 coordinate 7,364, forward strand.
ACGGCGCGTACAGCTCCTTCATGACCTCGGCCGACCGCGGGTCCTCCGCCCCGATGACCACGCGGTCCGGCTTCATGAAATCTTCGATGGCCGCCCCCTGCTTGAGAAACTCGGGGTTGCTCACGACGCTGAACGGGTGGGTCGTCTGGAGCCGGATGACCTCCCGGACCCGAACCGCCGTCCCGACGGGCACCGTGCTCTTGTTCACGATGACCTTGTACCCGTTCATGGCGCGGGCGATGTCCCGGGCGACCTCGAGCACGTGCTGGAGGTCCGCCGACCCGTCCTCGCCCGGCGGCGTCCCCACCGCGATGAAAATCACCTCCGAGGCGCGCACCGCCCGGTCGAGCGCCGTCGTGAAGACCAGCCGCTTCTCGGCCCGGTTGCGGCGGACAAGCTCCTCCAGACCCGGTTCGTAAATCGGCACCCGCCCGCGCTGCAACCCGCGAATCTTCGCGGCATCCTTGTCGACACAGATGACGTCGTTGCCGCTCTCAGCGAAGCACGCCCCCACGACCAGTCCCACGTATCCGGTGCCCACGACCGCCAGCTTCATTGCGCCCGCTCCGCGCGTCCTGAAAAGCTCTTAACCCTAACACGCCGCAAGAAACCCTGTCAATCTATTGAGAGACAAGGGTTTGCGGCTTGTGTTAGGATGTCCCCGCCGTGCGGATCCTCCTCGACTACCGGCCCGCGCTCCGCCAACGCACCGGGGTCGGCGAGTACGTCCACGAACTCGCCCGCGCCCTGGCGGCGTCGGCGGGGCCCGACGGCCCGGACCACCTCACGCTGTTTTCCAGTTCGTGGAAGGATCGGCTGAGGCCGCCCGACATCCCGGGGGCGACCCTCGTGGACCGCCGGATCCCCGTCCGGCTGCTCAACCTGGCGTGGCACCGGCTGCAGTGGCCGCCGGTCGAGCGGCTCGCCCGCGCGCGGTTCGACGTCGTGCATTCGCCCCACCCGCTGTTGCTGCCCGCGCGCGACGCGGCGCAGGTCGTGACGGTCCACGACCTGGATTTCCTCGCGCATCCGGAGCGCACGCGCGGCGAGATCCGCCGGGACTACCCGGCCCTGGCGGCGCGGCACCTGCGCCGGGCGGACCACATCCTGGTGAACTCCCGGCATACGGCCGGCGAGGTCGCGCGCGGCTTCGATATTCCCACCGAGCGCATCACCGTCTGCCCGCCGGGCGCGCCGGCGTGGGCGCCGCGAGACCCGGCGGAGCGAGGACGCTACCTGCTCTTCCTGGGCACGCTGGAGCCGCGGAAGAACGTGGGCGGCCTGCTCGACGCGTACGCCGACCTGGCGACGCGCCGACCCGACCTGCCGCCCCTGGTGCTCGCCGGCCGGCCGACGCCCGAGGCCGCGCCCTGGTTGAAGCGGTTGGCCGAGCCGCCCCTCGCGGGTCGCGCCGAGGCGATCGGCTACGTGGAGCCCGAGCGGCGCCGGGACCTTTTCGCCCAGGCGATCCTGCTCATCATCCCGTCGTTCCACGAAGGGTTCGGCCTGCCGGCGCTTGAGGCCATGACCGTCGGCGTGCCGGTGATCGCGACCGCCCGGGGCGCGCTGCCGGAGGTCGTGGGCGACGCGGGGCTGCTGGTCGAACCGGAACCCGAGGCCTTCAAGGGCGCGATGCGCCGGGTGCTGGATGACCGGGCGTTCGCGGACCGGCTCGTGGCCCGCGGGTTCGAGCGCGCCAAGCGCTACACGTGGCGGGCGGCCGCGGCCGCGGCCCGCGAGGCGTACGCCCGGGCGGTCGAGGCACGGCGCCGCAGACGAGGCGATGCCTGAGCCGCCGGTCCTGCGCATCGGCATCGATGGGCGCGAGCTGGCGGGGGCGCCGACCGGCGTGGGCCGCTACCTGGCCGAGCTGCTGACGCGCTGGGCGGCGCGCGCGGATGCCCCGCGACGCGAGCTGGTCGTCTATGCGCCGGAGCCGGCGCTGCGCGAGGCGCCGGGCGCCCTCGCCGGCCTGCCGCGCGACGGGCTCCGGATCGAAGCGGTGGCGGGGCGCGGCGATACCTGGTGGGAACAGACGAGGCTCGCCCGGGCGGTCCGCCGGGACCGGCTGGACGCGTTGTTCGCGCCCGCGTACACGGCGCCGCTGCTGGCCGGCGTCCCGACGGTGCTGGCCGTCCACGACGTGTCGTTTCTGGTGCACCCGGAGTGGTTTCCCTGGCCGAACCGCCTGAAGCGCCGCTGGCTGACCCGCGCGGCGGCGCGCCGCGCCGCCCGCATCCTGACGTTCACCCGCGTCGTCCGGAGCGAGCTCGCCGAGCAGGTCGGCGTCCCCGCGGATCGCATCGAGGTGATCCCCCACGGCGTCACGCGCCCGGCGAACCCGGACGCGGTCGGGGCCGACGAGCGCGACCCGCTCGTGCTCTTCGCGGGTTCGATCTTCAACCGGCGGCACGTGCTCGACCTCGTCCGGGCGTTCGCCGCCGTGGCGGCGCGCCACCCCGACGCGCGGTTGATCATCGCGGGGGAAAACCGCACCTATCCGCGGGAGGATCCCGCGGCGCTCGCCGCCGGACTCGGGCTCGGCGGTCGGGTCGAGTGCCGGGACTATGTGAGCGACGCCGAGCTGGCGTCTCTCTACAGGCGGGCGCGCGTCTTCGCGTTCTTTTCCGAGTACGAAGGCTTTGGCTTCACCCCGCTCGAAGCCCTCGCGGCGGGCGTCCCCGCCGTGGTCTATGACACGCCGGTCGCGCGCGAGGTGTACGGGCCGGCTGCGGTGTATGTGCGCTGCGGGGACCTCACCGGTGCCGCCGGCGCCCTCGAACGCCTGCTCGTGGACCCGGCGAGCCGCGCGGCCGTCCTGGCCCGCGCCCCGGAGGTCCTGGAGCGGTACTCGTGGTCGCGCGCGGCCGAGGCGACCCTGCGGGTGATTGAGGGCGTCGCGCGGCGGCGGCCCGCCGGTCTGGAGCGCGACGTATGACGGCCGGTGTGCGCCTGTCGATCGTGATCGTGAGCTACAACGCGGTCGGCGACCTCGAGCGCTGCCTCCAGTCGCTCGCCGACGCCCCGCCCGCGACCCCGCACGAGATCCTCGTCGTCGACAACGCCTCGACCGACGGGAGCGCGGATCGCGTCCGCTCGCGCTGGCCCGCCGTGCGGCTCCTGGTGCTGCCCGCGAACCTCGGGTTCGCCGCCGCGTGCAACCACGGCATCCGCGCGACCTCGGGGGACCTGATCCTGCTGCTCAACAGCGACACGATCGTGCCGCCGGGCGCGGTCGACCGCCTCGTCCAGCGCGTCCGAGCGGAGCCGGCCGTCGCCGTCGCGGGGCCGCGCCTGGTCGACGGTTCGGGACAGCCGGAGCTGTCCTTCGGGGGCATGCTCGGCCCCGTCACCGAGGCGCGGCGGAAGTTTCTCGCGGCGCTACTCGCCCGGCGGGTGGGCCCGGTCGTCCGCTGGGTGGACCGGCGCACGTCGCGGGAGCACTATCCCGACTGGGTGAGCGGCGCCTGCCTGCTCGTCCGGCGCGAGGCGGCTGTGCGCGTCGGGCTCTTCGACGAGCGCTATCGCCTCTATACCGAGGATGTCGACTTCTGCGCCGCTATCCGGGCGGCGGGGGGGCGGGTGCTGTTCACGCCGGTCGCCGAAATCGTGCACCTCCGTGGGCGCTCGCGGCGGTCCGCCCCGGCGGCGGCCGAGGCGGCGTACCGGCGCAGCCAGCTCGCGTTCTACGCGAAGCACCATCCCCGCTGGCTCCCCTGGTTGCGCGGCTACCTGCGCCTGCGGGGCAAGCTGCCGCCGCCGTGACCTCGGGTGAGGGGGTCTTCGCAGGCGTGCCGCGGGCGGTCCCCGTACGCGCGTACGGGCTCGTCCGCCGGGCGGCCCTTTCCGGGCCGCCGGAGCACGCCGCCGGGACAAGGTAGAATCGTGGGCGACGCGGTCGCCCTGTGCGCATCGGCATCGACGCCCGCAAGCTCCACGACTTCGGCATCGGGACCTACGTCCGGAACCTGCTGCGCCATCTGGCGCGGCAGGACGCCGAGACGGAGTTCGTGGTGGTGTGCCGGCCGCAGGACAGCCCGTTCGTGGCCGAGCTGGGGCCGAATTTCCGGGCGCTGCCCGAAACCGCCCCGCCCTACTCCGTCCGGGAGCAACTCCAGGTGCCGCTCCGGCTGCGCCGCGAGCGCCTCGACGTCTTTCACGCGCCGCACTACGTGCTCCCGCCCCTGACCTCGTGCCGGTCGGTCGTGACGATCCACGACTGCATCCACCTCATGTTCCCGCAGTATCTGCCGGGCCGCGGCGCCTACTGGTACGCCCGGACGATGCTGAGGGCGGCGGTGCGGCGGGCGGACCGGGTCCTGACCGTGTCCGAAGCGTCGAAGCGGGACATTCTCCGCTTTTTCCCGGTGCCCGCCGGCAAGGTCGAGGTCGTCCCCAACGGGATCGACGAGCGTTTCTACTGCGAGCCGTCGCCGGACGAGGTCGCCCGGGTGCGGGAGCGCTACCTCCTGCACGGCCCGTTCCTGCTCTATACCGGCAACATCAAGCCCCACAAGAACCTCGAGCGCCTCATCGAGGCGTTCGCCCGGGTGCGCGGCCGGGGCCTCGACGACCTGCGCCTGCTCATCATCGGGAACGAGGTCTCGCGGTATCCGAGCCTGCGGCGGACGGTCCACCGGCACAAGCTCCACACGTACGTGCGGTTCCTCGGCTTCGTCCCGGACCAGATGCTCGCGATTCTCTATCGGCTCGCCCGCGTGTTCGTCTTTCCGTCGCTCTACGAGGGGTTCGGGCTGCCGCCGCTCGAGGCGATGGCGAGCGGCACGCCGGTGGTGACCTCGAACGTGTCGTCGCTGCCGGAAGTCGTGGGTGACGCCGCCCTGCTCGTCGATCCCTACGACGTCGAGGCCCTGGCCGACGCCATCTTCCGGGTCCTGACCGACGAGGCCCTGCGGGCGGAGCTCGTGGCCCGCGGGCGCGCCCGCGCCCGACAATTCTCGTGGGAGCGCTCGGTGAGTCGGATCCGCGCGGTGTACCGGGAGGTGGCGGCGCGTGCCTGACAGCCCGGCCCGGCCGCGCCTGCCTCCGGGGACGCGTGTCGCGCTCGTCCACGACTGGTTGACCGGGATGCGGGGCGGCGAGCGGGTGCTCGAAGCGCTCTTGGAGCTGTTCCCCGAGGCCCCCATCTTCACCCTGGTCCACGTTCGGGGCCGTGTATCGGCGGCGATCGAAGCGCGCCGCCCCCGCGTCTCGTTCGTCCAGTGGCTGCCCTTCGGCCGCCGGCTCTACCGCCAGTATCTTCCGCTGTTTCCCGTGGCCGTCGAGCAATTCGACCTGGACGGGTTCGACCTGGTGATCAGCTCGAGCCACTGTGCGGCGAAAGCCGTTGTGGTGCCGGGCCGCGCGCGGCACCTCTGCTATTGCTATTCGCCGATGCGGTACGCCTGGGACCAGTTCGACGCCTACTTCGGGCCGGCCCGCGTCGGGCGGGTGGCGAGTCGGGTGCTCCGCCGGGTGATGGCTGGGCTGGCGCGGTGGGACCGGGACACGGCGCTGCGCGTGGACCGCTTCGTGGCGATCTCGCGCCATGTTGCGGCGAGAATCCACCGATACTATAATCGCGAGGCTGCTGTCGTGTATCCGCCCGTCGACACGGGGTTTTTCTGCCCTGACGACAGCCAGCCCGAACCGTTTTTCCTGGTCGTGTCCGCCCTGGTGCCGTACAAGCGGATCGAGGTCGCCATCCGGGCGTGCCAGGCGGCCCGCGCGCCCCTGAAGATCGTGGGCGACGGCCCCGAGCGCGCGCGCCTCGCGCGGCTGGCCGGGCCCGACACGGAATTCCTCGGGCGCCGGAGCGCCGACGAGGTCCGGGCGCTCTACCGCCGGGCGACGGCGCTGCTGCACCCGGGGGAAGAAGATTTCGGCATGGTGCTTGTCGAGGCGCAGGCGTGCGGCCGGCCGGTCGTGGCCCTCGCGGCCGGCGGCGCGCGCGAGGCGGTCGAGGACCAGGTGACCGGCGTGCTCGTCGAGTCGCCGTCGGTCGAGGCGTTCGCCGATGCGGTCGACCGCGTGCGCCGGCAGCGTTTCGACCCCGGCACGCTCCGCGCGCGGGCGCTCCAGTTCTCCCGCGCGCGCTTCTTCGACGGGTTCGCGGCCGCGGTCGAGGCCGTACTCGAGCCGGAACGGCGAACGCGATGGTGACCCGCGCGGCGCGATCGCTCGTGGGGTTCCAGGCCGCCGCCGACGCGGCCGCCGGGGTCGCCGCGTTTCTGCTGGCCTACCTGCTGCGCTTCTCCCCGGTGGTCTCCGGCGTGTTTCCGCCGACCAAGGGCGTCCCGCCCTTCGAGCAGTATCTGAACCTGGCCCCGTTCATCGGGCTGCTCGTGCCGCTGGCCTTCCAGCTCCACGGGCTCTACCGGCACCGGCCCAACCGCTCCAGAGTGGACGAGTTCTTCGGGGTCTTCGTCGGCACCGTGCTGGCGGTGTTGCTCGGCGTCGTGGGCACCCTGTATGTCCAGACCTACTACGTGTCGGACGAAGCGAAGGACCGCGGCGCCTACGAGGTTTCGCAACTGGTCTGGGCGCTGTTTCTCGCGCTCAACGTCGGCCTGACCTACGCGACGCGCGAGGCCGCCCGGGAGGTCCGCGAGCGGCGGTGGCGGGCGGGGATCGGGCTCAAGCGAGTGCTCATCGCCGGGGCGGGCGACCTGGGCCGCGCGCTCGCGGACCGGTTGCTCGAACGGCGGGAGCTCGGGTACCGGGTCGTCGGCTTCATCGACGACCGCGCCGCGGGGGATCGGCTGGGCTACCGGGGCCTCCCGCTCCTCGGCACCCTCGCCGAAGCGCGCGAGATCATCCAGCGCGAACAGGTGGACGTGCTCTACGTGGCCTTGCCCCTCGAGGAGCACCTGAAGATGCTCAGCCTGCTCGAGGGGACGAGCCGCGAGGTGCTGGACATCCGGGTCGTCCCGGACCTGCTCCAGTTCATCGCGCTGCGGGCGCGAATCGAGGACCTCGACGGCCTGCCGGTGATCAACCTCAACGACGTCCCGCTCCAGGGGTTCAACGCCGTGCTCAAGCGGGCGCTGGACATCGTGATCTCGGCGGCGGCGCTGGTCCTCTTCGCCGTCCCGATGGCCGTCATCGCAGTGCTCGTGAAGCTGACCTCGCCGGGCCCGGTCTTCTACCGCCAGGAGCGGATGGGGCTGGACGGCAAGCGCTTCGTCATTTGCAAGTTCCGGTCGATGTATCACGACGCGGAACGCGACACCGGGCCGGTGTGGGCCGTCCCGGACGACCCGCGGCGGACGCCGCTCGGGCGGTTCCTGCGCCGGTTCAGCCTGGACGAGCTGCCGCAGTTCTGGAACATCCTCAAGGGCGACATGTCGCTGGTGGGGCCGCGGCCCGAACGCCCGGTGTTCGTCGAGCAGTTCAAGGAGCGCTTCCCCCAGTACATGCTGCGCCACAAGGTGAAGGCGGGGTTGACCGGGTGGGCTCAGGTCAACGGCTGGCGCGGCAACACGTCCGTCGAGAAGCGCATCGAGTACGACCTCTACTATATCGGGAACTGGTCGCTGCGCCTCGATCTGAAGATCATGTGGCTCACGCTCGTGCGAGGCTTCCACAAGGCGGCGTACTGACCTCGGCATGCCTCGCGTCGTCATCACCGGCGCCGCCGGCTTCATCGGGTCGCACCTGGCGGAAGCGCTCCTCGATCGCGGCTACGCCGTCGTGGGCATCGACAATCTGCTCACGGGCGACGTGGCCAACATCGCGCACCTGATCGGCCGCGACTTCGTCTTCGTCAAGCACGACGTGACCAACTATATCCACGTCGACGGCCCGGTCGATTACGTGCTGCACTGGGCCAGCCCGGCGAGCCCCGCCGACTACCTCCAGTGGCCCATCCCCACCCTCAAGGTGGGCGCGCTCGGGACGCACAAGGCGCTCGGGCTCGCCAAAGCCAAGGGGGCGCGGTTCGTGCTGGCGTCGACGTCGGAGGTCTACGGCGACCCGCTGGAGCACCCGCAGAAGGAAACCTACTGGGGGCACGTCAACCCGATCGGACCGCGGGGGGTCTACGACGAGGCGAAGCGCTTCGCCGAGGCCATGACGGTCGCCTACCACCGCTACCACGGCCTCGACACGAAGATCGCCCGGATCTTCAACACGTACGGGCCGCGCATGCGCATCAACGACGGCCGTGCGGTGCCGACCTTCATCACGCAAGCGCTGAAGGGCGAAGACCTGAGTGTGTTCGGGTCGGGGCAGCAGACGCGGAGCTTCTGCTACATCTCCGACCTGGTCGACGGCATCCTCCGGCTCATGGAAGCGCCGGTGAACGACCCGGTGAACTTGGGCAACCCGCAGGAGATGACGATCGAGGCGATCGCCCGTCTCATCATCCGGATGACCGGGTCATCCAGCCGCATCGTCTACCGGCCGCTGCCCGTCGACGACCCGAAGGTGCGGCAGCCCGACATCACGCGCGCCCGCACGCTGCTCGGGTGGGAACCCACCGTCGGTCTCGAAGAGGGCTTGACGGCGACGATCGCGTATTTCCGCCGCAAGCTCGGGGTCGGCTGACTCGCGCAAGAGGTTGGACGCGTTCGCTTCCCTGGGTCAGAGAGACGCCCAGGGCCTCGTCTCGCACGTGGAGGAGCCTATGATGCGCCTGTACACTTCCGTCGCGGCCGGCGCGACCGCGGCGGTGCGGGCCGCGCGGCGCGATCCGGCCGGCGCCCTG
>CAYZKQ010000064.1:0-15676 GCA_964478975.1 uncultured Vicinamibacterales bacterium
CGTGGCTCGCCCGCCAGCTTCGGGACCGGGCCGGCGTCGAGCTGCGCGCCGGCCGGCTCGACTACAACCTCGCGCGTGGTGCCGTGCGTCTGCTCGACGTCCACCTCCGGCGCGTCGCGCCGGCCGATGCGGGCGCGCGCCCGTTCGAGCCGTTCTTCGAGGCCGACGCGATCGAGGCCCGCCTGGCGCCGTCGATCCTCTGGGGAGACGTGCGGATCGACACCGCGCAGGCCGCCCGCCCGCGCCTCACCCTCGTGCACCGATCCGACGGCGAGTGGAATCTGCCGGCAGCCCCGCCGCGCCCGAGGCCGGCGTCTGGAGGCCGGCCGCTTCCGGTCGCGCGCCTGACGGCGAGCGATGGCGTGCTGCGGTATCGCGACGAGCCGCAGCGGATCGCCCTCGACCTGGAGGGCCTGTTCCTGGTGATGCGCGACCGGGCCGGCGGTGTCCTCGACGGCACGCTCGAAGCGCGGAGCCCCGGCACCGTGCGGGCCGCCGGGCGGGACACTCCCATCACCAGGTTCCGCGGGGCCCTCGAGTTCGACGGCGAACGGCTCGCGGTGCGGTCGCTCGTCGTCCAGGCGCCCGAGGGCGTCGTCCAGTTCGGCGGCCGGGTCTCGGTCGCGGGCGGCCCGCTCGACGTCGACCTTTCGTGGCAGGGCGTCGCCGACCCGGCTCGCCTCGCCGCGTGGTGGCCGGCGCTCGGCCCCGTCTCCGGATCGCTCGCCGTGAGCGGCCGGGTCGCCGGACCCTTGGCGAGCCCCGAGGCCACGCTGCAGCTCGCCGGCGGCCTCGCTGGCGGCAGCCTCGTGGCGGCGGCGCGGATCTCCGCCGGCGGGCGCGGGCTGGAAGGCGCAGCGGCGATCGACGCTCAGGGACTCGACCTCCCCAGCGTCCTGGCCGCGGCCGGCCTCGGAGCACCGCTTCGCCTCAGCGGCACGATCGACGCCCGCGCGTCGATAAGCTGGGCGGGCGGCGACGCCACGATGCTGCGCGCTGTTGTCGACAGCACCGCGCAGGCACCCTTCGCGAGCAGACGAACCACCCGGCGGCCTCCGGCCGGCGCACCCGCAGCGCTCGCGATCGCAGGTCGCGCCGTCTGGCGACTGGAAAACGGCCGGTGGACGCTCCGCCTCGCGCACGAGCTGGGCGGCGCCGTCACGGCCGGCGGCGAGCTGCAAGGCCGCCTCGCCGGAGGCCGCCTTGCTGATGCGCCAGTCGCCGGCCATGTCGTACTCGAGACCGAAGACCTCGGGCGGGCCCTCGCGGCGCTCGGCGCGGCCGGCCTCGACACCGCCGCCGTCCGCGCGGCGGGGCTGGCCGGACCGGTACGCGCCCGCCTCGAGGTAAGCGGTACGCTCGCCGCCCCTCGGGCCGTGGCCCGCGTCGAGTCGGACGCGTTCGTGACCGGGACGTCCGGTCCGGCGCGCCTCCGCGCGCGCGTCGCGATCGACCGGGAGGGTCTCGAGGCGACCGATGTGACCCTCGGCGACGACGCGAATCGGCTGGACGCGAGCGTCAGGCTCGGTTTTGCCCGCGGCGAGGTGACCGGCGAGTTCCGTGGCGAGCTCGGCGATCCCGCTGCGTGGCTGCAGCCTGTGCCGCCCGAGTGGCGGCCCGACGGCGCGCTCCTCGTCTCCGGTCGTCTCGGCGGCCGGCTGGCTCGCCCCATCGTCGAGTTCGAGCTCGGGGGTGAGGATGCCGGCGTCGCCGGCCGATCGCTCGGGCGCGTCGAAGCCGCCGGCCGGGTCACCGGCGAGGCGATCGAGATCGACCGCTTCTCGGCCGCGCAGGCGTCGGGCGGCCGGCTCCAGTTCGGCGGCCGCTACGAGTTCGCCACGGGGCGCTACGCCATCGCGGGCCGCCTGAGCGAGTTCGACGTCGCTCAGGTCACCCCGGGAGCGGCGGCGCGTTCGGCGCCGCCACTTCGCGGCCGGGTGAGCGCGGACGTCGACGGCGAGGGCACGCTGGCGAACCCCGCCGGCCGGGCGCGGCTCGCGTGGAGCGGCCTCGGCTGGCACACCTTCGAAGTCGGAGCCGCGACGGTCGACCTCGATGTCGCCGGCGGTCTGGCGCGCGTGCATGCGCGGGCGCCCGACCTGAGCGCGAGCGCCGAGACCACCGTGAGGCTCGCGCCGCCCTTCCGGTTCACGTTCCTCGGCCGCCTCGCAGACACTGAGCTGGCACGCTGGTGGGCGGCCGCCGCCGTCGCGCCGGGTGGCACGCCGGTGACCGGACGCGCGACCCTCGCGGTGGAGGCGGCGGGTCCCCTCACGGACCTGGCCGCGGTCGACGCCGAGCTGTCGCTCGAGGCCGTCGAGATCGAGGTCGCATCGGGATCGGGGCGCCTCGTCCTCGCCCGGCCGGCTCGAGTGCGCTACGCGGGCGGACAGCTCGCCGTCGCCGGGGTCGAGTTTCGAGCCGGCGACACCTGCCTCGAGGTGTCCGGTCTGCTGGCCGCGTCGGGCTCGGGCAACCGCCTCGCCGTCGAAGTCAGGGGCGACCTGCGGGACCTGACGCCGTTCGTGCCCGCGGCCGCCCGCCTGCGCGCGGCGGGCGCGCTGGAGGGCGTGGCCGTCCTGACCGGCATTCCCGACTCGCCCGACGTGCGGGCGGACCTCGCGGTGCGCGGCGGCTCGGTCGCCGTCGCGGACCTGCCCGCCCTCCAGGAGCTCGAGTTGCGCGCAGCGCTCCGGGACGGGGTCGTCGAGGTGCCCCGCCTCGCGGCCCGGTGGCAAGGGGCCAAGGTCTCCACCACCGGGCGCCTCCCCCTCGCGCTCGCTGGCCGGTGGCTGCCGGAGGTCTACCGCCGGACCCTGCCGCCGCACGACCAGCGTGCGCAGTTCTCGGGTCGAGTCGACGGGATCGCGCGGGCCGTGCTCGCACCATGGCTTCCCGCGGACGTGGCTGACGAGCTGGACGTGCAGGCCGCCGCCGCGTGGACCCTGGACAGCGACGCCCTCGCGCTGGAACGCTGGCGCGGCGAACTCGTCTTCGACCGCCTCAGCCTCGCGCTCGCGAACGTCACGCTCGACCAGCAGCGCCCGACGCGCCTCGCCCTGCGAGCCGGCCGGCTCGAGGTGAGCGACTGGGGGTGGGCCGGTCCGGCCGGCGAGGTGCACGTCGCCGGCGCCGTCGCACTGGGTGGAACGCCGTCGATCGACGCCGGCGTGCGGGGCCGCGTGAGCCTCAGGCTCCTGGGTGCGTTCCTCCCCGGCGCGGCCGGTGCGGGCACCGCCGAGGTCGACCTCCGGGCGGCCGGGGCCCTCGAGTCGCCGGCGCTGGCGGGCGCCGTGACCGTCGCCGACGGCGAGCTGCGCGTGGCGTCTCCGCGGCTCGTCGTGACCGGCGCCTCCGGGCGCATCGAGCTGGCGGGCGACCGCCTCCTCGTCCGGCGGCTGGCGGGCCACCTGAACGGCGGGGCGCTGCAGATCGAAGGCGACCTCCGGCACGAGCGGTGGCGCCTGACCGGCGGCGAGCTGGCGGCGCGCGTGGACGGGGCGGCCTTCGAGTGGCCGCGCGGGCTCCGGTCGGAGCTGGACGCCGACCTCGCCCTGCGCCCGGCGCGCGACGGCGCGGCGCTCGTGGGCCGCGTCATCGTCCGCCGCGGCCTCTATCGCCAGCCGATCGTCCTGACCGAGCAGATCCTCGATGCCTGGCGCGCCGCCTCGCCGGCACCGCCCGCCGGCGGCTCCTGGCTCGATCGTCTCGATCTCGACCTCGCCCTGGTGACCGGCGACGACATCGTCGTGGACAACAACTACGGGCGGTTCGCGGCGCGCCTCGACCTGCGGGTCGGCGGCACCGCCGCGCGCCCGGGGCTCGCCGGGCGGGTGGCGCTGGATGAGGGCGGGCGCGTCTACCTCGGCGGCCGCGAGTACCGGCTGCAGCGCGCCACGATCGACTTCGTAGACCCGTCAGGCATCAAGCCGGTCCTCGACGTGTCCGCGCAGACCCGGGTCGCCTCGTACGACGTGACCTTGTCGGTGAGCGGGTCGCCCGGGGCCATCCGGTCCGAGCTCACCTCGGACCCGCCCCTGGCGCAGGGGGATATCGTCGCGCTCTTGCTGACGGGTCAACCCGCGGCGGACCTCGGCCTGGGCGGATCGCCGCAGGTCCAGGGGCAGCTTCTCAGCTATCTCTCCGGCGACCTGCTGGCGCTCGCCGGCACGCGGCTCGGGTTCGACATCGTGCGTCTCGAGCGCGGCACGAGCGAGGACGTCTTCGGCGTCGACCCGGCGCTCGTGGCCGCGGAAGTCGACCCGACGACGCGGCTGTCGATCGGCAAGCGCCTCGGGGATCAGGTGGAGGTCGTGCTGTCGCAGAACCTGCGCGAGATGGGCCGGCTGACCTGGATCGCGCTCTACCGCCCCGGGCACGGGTTCGAACTTCGGGGCTTGTCGCGCGACGACTCGAGCCGCGCCGTCGAGCTGTCCCAGCGCCTCGCGCTCGGCGGGGCGCGCGACCCGGCGGTCGTGGCCGAGCCTGAGCCGCGGCCGGCGCCCGCGCGTATCGCGGCCATCCAGCTCGACCTGCCGCCGGGCGTGTCCGAGCGCGAGGTGTCCAGACGACTCGGTCTGGCCGTCGGGGACCGGTTCGATTTCGACCGCTGGCAGCGGGGGCGCGAGCGCCTGGAGGCGTGGTTCCGGGCGCGCGGGCACCTCGAAGTCCGCGTGCAAGCCGACCGCCGGTCCGTCGAGGGACCTGGTGGGACGGGGATCGTGCTCGCGTACCGGGTCGAACCCGGGCCGGCCACCGCGATCGCGATGCGAGGGTATCCCCTCTCAGGGCGTCTCCGGCGCGAGATCGAGGCGCGCTGGGCGGCTTCGCTCTTCGACGAGCAACTGGTGGGCGATGTGCGCGACCTGGTGCGCGACACCCTGGCGCGCGACGGGTATCTGCACCCGGAGGTCGCCGTGGCCCTCTCGACGAGTCCCGCCGCCGGAGGTTCGGAGCGGAAGACGCTGCTCGTCGAGGTCGCGCCCGGCGTCCGCACGCGGCGCCGCGCCGTCGAGTTCCGCGGCCACGAGCGGATCTCGACGAAGCGTCTCGACCGGTTCCTGCACGAGCGGGGCCTCGAGCTGGCCCCGTGGTTGGCCCCTCGGTCGGTGGACGCGGCGATCGGCGAGCTCTATGCGAGCGAGGGATTCCTGACGGCGCGCGCGCACACGGGCGAGCCGCGCCTCGAGGCTGGGCGATCGCTCGTGCCCGTCACGATCGAAGAAGGCCCGCTCTTTACGATCGGCGAGATCCGCTTCGCCGGCATGCACCGGCTGCCCGAGCCGGACCTGCGCCGGGCGTTCCCAGCGGAGGTGGGACAGCCGTATCGGGCGGCGGCGATGGACGAGGGGCGCCGCGCGGTCGAAGCGGTCTATCGCCGCGCGGGCTACCCGCACGCCCGCGTGCGCGTCACGCCGCAGGTCGACACGGCGGCCGCCCGAGTGGTGGTGGTGGTCGAGGTCGACGAAGGGCCGCGACACGTCCTCGGCGGTGTGACCATCGCGGGAGCCCGCGGTCCGACCGCGGCGCTCGCCGCCCGCGCGCTGCAGCTTTCGCTCGGGTCACCCGCGAGCCCCGACGCCTGGGTCGAGGCCCGGCGGCGCCTCTACGAAACGGGTGTGTTCCAGAGCGCCGACGTCCGGTTCGAGCCCATCGACCCCGGAGCGACCGGCGCGGAGACGCCGGTCCGCGCCGTCGTGACCGTCGCGCCCTACGCGCCCTACCGGTTCCGTTACGGCGTGCGGCTCGGCGACGAACTCTCGGCGAGCGGCGGGGAACGCGAGCCGACCGTGGGCGTGACCGCCGACCTCGAACGGCGCCATCTGTTCGGGCGCGCCGTGACCGTCGGGGTGACGGGCCGCTACGAGCGCGACCGGGCGTTCGCGCGGATCTTCGCGCGCCTCCCGCGCCTGGGCCCCTGGCCCGTCGCGACCAGCGCCTACCTGACGCGATCGCACGAATCGGTCGCCCCGGCGGGCGGACTGGCCTTCGTGACCGACAAGACGAGCCTGACGGCGCAGCAGGAAGCGAGGCTGCCGCGCGGGATGCGCCTCACCTACGGCTACGTCTTCGAGCGCAATCACGTGTTCGACCCGAATGCCGACCCGCAGGACCCGTTCGCGCTCGACTATGCCGTCCGCGTCGGCCGGTTGAGCAGCGCCTGGGTGGCCGATGCGCGCGACGACCCGTTCGACCCGGCCGCGGGCGCCTTCGGCGCGGCGAGCCTCGAATACGCGTCGGCCGCCATCGGGTCGGACGTGCGGTTCGTCAAGCTGTTCCTGCAAGGATCCGCCTTCCGCCGCGCGGGCGCTGCGGTGCTGGCAGGCCGCGTGCGGCTCGGCGTGGCCGACGGGCTGGGGCAGGAGGTGATCCCGTCCGAACGCTTCTTCGCCGGCGGCGGCACCTCGGTGCGCGGTTACCCGGAAGACGCCCTCGGGCCGACCGACGTGTTCGGCCAGCCGGCCGGAGGCGACGCACTGCTCGTCCTGAACGGCGAGGTGCGATTCCCGATCGCCGGTCCCGTGCGCGGGGTGGGGTTCGCCGACGCGGGCAACGTCTTCGCCCGCGTGTCCGACCTGCGCCTGCGCGGGCTGCGCGCGGGCCTCGGGGCCGGCCTCCGCATCGACACGCCGCTCGGCCTGGTTCGTGTCGACTTCGGCGCGCCCCTGCGGCGGCAGCCTGGAGAGCCGTTCGGGCGCTGGTATTTCTCGCTCGGTCAGGTCTTTTGATCGGCGCTCGGCCCCGTCACCGCCGGACCGTCCGCATCAGCGCTTCCACCGCCGGGCGCTCGGGGGCTTCGGGGGCGAGCTTCAAGAACCGCTCGAAAAAGCCCGCCATCCGATCCACCCGCTTTACCTGATACGCCGCGATGCCGGCGTTGTAATGCGCGTAGGCGAACGCCGGCTGGAGGGCGGCCGCCTTCTCGAACGCGTCGAGCGCCGCGGCCCAGTTTCTCGCCTCGGCCTGCGCCAGACCGAGCTGATAGTGGGCGAACACCAGTGCCGGTGCGAGCGCGACCGCCTGCCGGGCCGCCGTCACGGCGGCCTCGGCCTGGTGGTCCATCACCGCCACCGCCGAGCGTCCGATGAACGTCCACGGGTCCTCCGGGTCGGCGCCGAGCCCCCCGAAAAGCTCCCGCGCGCGCTGGAGATCGGGCGGTTTCACCTTGAGAGCGCTGTGGCCCGCGAGATAGCGGTCTTCCACCGGAGGCGCCCCGGCTTCGGCGACCCGCTCCAGCAGCGCTTCGTACCGTCCCGACTCGAACAGCTTCTCTATCTCCGACACCGGCGCCGGAGGTTGAGCGGTCGGGGTCTGGCCTGCGGCGATGATCGCGGCCACGGCGAGCAGGGCGGCGGCAAACGGCATCTGCGTTGACCTCGCTCTCCGTATCGTATCCCACCCCCGGCGCGGCCCGTCTCGGCCGCTCGACCCGCCTCCCACTCCCTCGCGTATCGAGCAGAAAAGCGATGCGGTGTGCCGAGGACCCAGGCGGGGCAGCGGTCCGGCTGACGGATTCCCGGCGTCGCGGCGCTCAACAGGAGCTAACTTCCGGCGGATCGAGTACTTCCGCGCGCGGGTGTGCCAGCACGGATGTTGCTGACTCTTCTCCAGGGGAGGCGGCCCTGAGGAATTTTCCGCGCCCGCCGCCTGCCCGAGGCAGGGCGGGTCGAGGTCGCGGGTCGGGGTGGCGGCCATGCGGGAACTGGTGGTCCTCGGTGACGAAGCGGTGGCGCTGGGCGCGCTGCACGCCGGTCTGACGGCCGCCTACGCGTATCCGGGCACGCCGTCGACGGAGATTCTCGAGTACCTGATCCGCCACGCCGAGCAGACCGGCGTGCCGGTGGCGAGCTGGACGGCCAACGAGAAGACGGCCTACGAGGCGGCGCTGGGCGTCTCGATGGTCGGCCGGCGCGCCCTCGTAGCGATGAAGCACGTGGGCCTCAACGTGGCGGCCGACCCGTTCGTCAACTCCGCGCTCGTCGCGATCCAGGGCGGCCTGGTCGTGGCGGTGGCGGACGACCCGGGCATGCACAGTTCGCAGAACGAGCAGGACAGCCGCTTCTACGCCGACTTCGCGCACGTGGTCTGCCTCGAGCCGGCGACGGCGCAGGAAGCCTACGACATGGCGCGCGAGGCGTTCGACATCTCCGAGCGCTTCCGCATCCCCGTCGTGCTCCGGCTGGTGACGCGCCTGGCGCACAGCCGCGGCGTCATCCGGGTGCGCGAGCCGCGCGACGAGAACCCGCTCCGCAAGGCGGCCGATCCGGCGGCCTGGACGCTGCTGCCGGCCAACGCCCGGCGGCAGTGGCGGGCGTTGCTCGCGCGGCAACCCGAGCTTCGGGCCTACACGGCCGCCAGTCCCCACAACACACTGGCGCTCGACGCACGGGAGCTGGGAGTCGTGACGGCGGGCATCGCGCGCAACTACTACCTCGAGAATCTCGAGGACCTCGGCTTCGTCCCCTCGCACCTGCACATCGGGGCCTATCCGGTGCCGGCCGACGCCGTGCGCCTGCTCGCCGGGCACGTGGCGCGCGTGCTCGTGATCGAAGAAGGCTATCCGTACGTGGAGCGCCAGCTTCGGGGGCTCCTGCCGCCGCCGCTTCCGATTCTCGGCAAGCAGTCGGGGACGTTGCCCTTCGACGGCGAACTCACCCCGGACCTGGTGCGGCGGGCGCTGGGTCTGTCGGTCCGGCCGGGGGTCGCGCTCGAAGGGTTCGCCGTGCCCGATCGGCCGCCCCAACTCTGCGCCGGCTGTCCGCACGCTGACATGTTCAAAGCGCTCCGCCGCGCCCTCGAGCCGTATCCGGAGGCCCTGGTGACCTCCGACATCGGCTGCTACACCCTCGGCGCGCTGCCGCCGCACTGTGCGATCGAGTCGTGCGTGTGCATGGGGGCGTCGATCGGGATGGCGCGGGGCGCCGCCGAGGCCGGGCTGCACCCGGTGGTGGCGGTCATCGGCGACAGTACGTTTCTCCATTCCGGCCTGACCGCGCTGCTCGACGCGGCGGTCGCCAACGCGAACATCACGGTGGTGATCCTCGACAACGAGGTCGTGGCCATGACCGGCGGGCAACCGTCGCTGCTGCCGTCCTCGCGGATCGAGCCGCTGGTCCGTGCCCTCGGGGTCGACCCCGACCACCTGTCCGTGGTGGCGGCGCACCCGCGGCGCGTCGAGGAGAACGCGGCGATCATCGGGCGCGAGCTGGCCCACCGGGGCCTCTCCGTCATTGTCGGGGTCCGCGAGTGCGTGGAGACGGCGCGCCTCAAGAAGCGGAAAGTGCCCGACGCCGCCCCCGTCACGGCGTGACCATGAAGTGCGACATCGTGCTCGCCGGCGTCGGTGGCCAGGGCGTGCTCTCGCTGTCGGCCGTCATCGCGTGGAGCGCCCTGAAAGAGGGTCTCCGGGTCAAGCAGTCCGAAGTCCACGGGATGGCCCAGCGCGGCGGCGCGGTCGTGGCCAACCTGCGCCTCGCCGATCGCGAGATCATGAGCGACCTGATCCCCGAGGGCTCGGCGGCCCTCGTGCTCGCGATGGAGCCGCTCGAAGCGCTGCGGTACCTCCGGTATCTCGCGCCCGCGGGCAAGGTCGTGAGCGCGACCGCGCCCGTCGTCAACATCCCGGATTACCCGCCCCTCGACGAGGTGCTCGCCAGGCTGCGGGCGGTTCCGGGCGGCGCCGTCCTCGTCGACGCCGAGCGGCTCGCGCGGGCGGCCGGTTCGGCTCGCGCGACGAACATGGTCATCGCCGGCGCCGCGTCGCGCTATCTCCCGATCCGCCCCGAGACGATGGAGCACTTCATCGAGACGCGGTTCGCAGGCAAGGGCGAGGCCGCCGTGCGGCAGAACCTGGCCGCGTTCCGCGCCGGCCGGGAGGCGGCGGCGCCATGACGCCGGCCGGGCTTCCAGCCGCCGTTCTGGACCTCCTCGAGGACGCGCGGCGGGAGCGGCGCCGCGTCCTGCTCGAGCCCGAGGGCTATCGGCTGCTCGACGCGCTGGGCCTCGCGACGCCGCGGCGCGTGTTCCTGGGCGGCGGCAGCGACCTGGATCGCTACGACCCGGCAGCCCTCGGCGGCGACCGGGTCGTCGTGAAAGTCGTCTCCCCCGAGATCCTCCACAAGACCGACGTGGGCGGTGTCGTGGCCGTGCGGAACGACGCCGCGGAGATCCGAGCGGCGGTGCGCCGGATGGCCGCGCGGTTCGAGGGGCGCCCGGTCGCAGGGTTTCTCGTGTGCGAGTTCGTCGCCTCCGAGCCCAGCTTCGGGCGCGAGTTGCTCGTAGCCCTGCGCTGGACCGACGCGTTCGGTCCCGTCCTCGTCGTGGGGCCCGGCGGCACCGCCGCCGAGTTCCTCGCGGCCGCCCTCGACCCCCGCCGCGCGACGGGCATCGTGTCGCCGGGGCTCGCGCCCGACAGCCTGCTCGACGGCCTCGCGTCGGCGGCCGTCGTCCAGGCGGCGACTCGCGGGCTCCGCGGGCGGCCTCCGGCCGTGCCCCCGGAGGCGCTCGCCGGCGTGGTGTCGCGCCTCGCCGCGCTCGCCGGCGCCATGCCGGACGCGATCGCCGAGTGCGAGATCAACCCCCTCGTGGCCGCCGACCGCGGCCTCGTGGCCCTCGACGTCCTCGTCGTGCTGGGCCCCGCACCTGAGCGCCCCGCCGCGCCGCCGCGCCCCCTCGACAAGATGAGGTGTTTGCTGCGCCCGCAGAGCGCCGCGATCGTCGGAGTCTCCGAACAGCTCAATCCCGGCCGGATCATTCTCCGGAACCTGCTGCGCGAAGGCTTCGACCGCGAGCGCCTGTATGTCGTCAAGCCCGGGGTCTCGGCCATCGACGGCTGCCCGGCGGTGCCGGACATCGCCTCCCTGCCCGAGCGCGTCGACCTGCTCGTGCTGGCCGTCTCGGCGGCTCAGGTGCCGGGCCTCGTCGCCGACGTCGTGGCGGGCGAGAAGGCCGAAAGCCTGGTCCTGATCCCTGGGGGGCTCGACGAAACGGCGAGCGGGCGCGCGCTGGCCGACCAGGTGCGCGCCATGATCGCCCAGGCGCGGGGCACGGCGTGGCGCGGGCCGCTTGTCAACGGACCCAACTGCCTCGGCCTCCGTTCCGTCCCCGGCCGGTACGACACCCTGTTCATCCCCGACACCAAGCTGCCGGCGCCCCGCGGGGCGGTCTCGCCGCTCGCGGTCATCTCGCAGAGCGGCGCGTTCGCCGTCGCGCGGGCGAGCAAGCTGGCCCGCCTTGCACCCCGGTACATCGTGACGGCAGGGAACCAGATCGATGTGACCATCGGGGACTACCTCGCGGTCCTGAAGGACGACCCGGAGATCGAGGTCTTCGCCGTGTATGTCGAAGGCTTCAAGCCGCTCGACGGCCTGCGGTTCCTCCAGGTCGCGGCGGAGGTCGCGGCCGACGGGCGCGTGGTGATCCTCTATCCCGCCGGCCGGACGCCCGCCGGCACGCGCGCCGCGGCGAGCCACACGGCCTCGCTCGCCGGCGACTACCAGGTGACCCGCGCCCTCGCGGCCGCGGCGGGGGTGGTGGTGGCCGAGACGCTCGAGGAGTTCGAAGACCTCGTCACCCTGTTCGTCGCCTTGCGGGGGCGGACCCTCGGCGGCCGGCGGCTGGGCGCCGTCTCGAACGCGGGGTTCGAGTGCGTCGCGATGGCCGATCATCTGGGTGAGCTGGTGCTCGCCGAGTTCAGCGAGCAAACCCGCGGGCGGCTCGCGGAGATCTTCCGGAGCATCCGGATCGACGCGGTCGTCGAGATCCACAATCCCCTCGACCTGACCCCGATGGCCCCGGACGATGCCTACGAAGCGGCCGTCGAGGCGGTCCTGAGCGACCCCGGCGTCGACCTGGGCATCGTCGGCTGCGTGCCTTTGACGCCGGCCCTCAGCACGCTCGCGCCAGGCCCGGGGCACCGGGAGGATGCGGGCGCGCCTCGGGCGGTGGCGCGGCGGCTGGGACGATTGCGGGAGCGCCTCGCCATTCCGTGGGTGGCCGTCGTGGATGCCGGGCCGCTCTACGACCCGATGGTGCGCCTGCTCGAGGAGGCCGGCATCCCGACATTCCGGTCGGCGGATCGTGCCCTCCGCCGGCTCGGGGTGTTCGCCGCCGCCCGTCTCCGGCGGTGCACACCGGCGGCGGCGGACGCCCTCGTGTGACCTGCCGCGCGCCGGCCGCTTGAGCCTCCGCCCCGGCTGATGGTCTAATCTGGACGCCATGAAGCGCCCCGTTGTGTCCTCCTGCAGCGTCCGTTGTCTTCGTCCGGTTCTTCGGCCGTGCCAGGCCGCGGCGACGCTCGTCCTCGTCGTCCTTGTCGCCCTTGTCGCCGTCTCGGGTCGTCTGCTCGCGCGCGAAGCGGCCCCGACGCTGCGCTACGGGTCGCCGGCGTCGGTGGGGATGGACGCGGCCGCGCTGGCGCGCGGCGTCGAGCTGTTCCGGCGCGCCGTCGAGCGCGACGAGCTGCGCGGCGTGGTGCTGCTCGTGGCGCGCCGCGGGACGGTCGTGCTGCACGAGGCGATCGGCTGGCGGCACCGCGGCTACCGCCTCCCGATGGAGAAGGACACGCTCTTCCGCCTGGCGTCGAACACCAAACCCGTCGTCGCCACGGCCGTCCTCATCCTCGAAGAGGACGGCAAGCTGAGCCTGTCGGACCCGGCGGCGAAGCACCTCAAGTCGTTCGACAATTTCCGCTCCCGCGGCATCACGATCTTCCACCTGCTCACGCACACCTCGGGCTTCCGGATCGGGCCGATCTTCTATCCCTTCGACGAGGAGCTGAAGCGCGGCGAGCGGCCGACGCTCGAATCCGCGGTCGCCAAGTTCGGTAAAGAAGGGCCGGAGGTCGAGCCGGGGACGAGCTACAGCTACAGCAACGCCGGCTACAACACCCTCGGCGCCATCATCGAGCGCGCGTCGGGCCAGCCCCTCGAGGCCTTCCTCAAGGCCCGCATCTACGACCCCCTCGGCATGCGCGACACGCTCAACCACGAGGACCCGACCAAGCTCCACCGGATGGCCACCGTCTATCGCGGGCGGCGCACGGGCGACGGCACCCGCGTCGAGTGGCAGCAGGGGTTCACCCCGGACGATCCGCCGGACTTCCCGGTCATCCGCGCCTCGGGCGGCCTGATCTCCACCGCGTGGGATTACGCGACGTTCCTGCAGATGTACCTGAACAAGGGTGCTTACGGCGACGCGCGCATCCTGAGCCCCGCGTCGGTGGCCAAGGCGACGACGCCCCACGTCAAGATCGACGACCAGGCGAGCTACGGCTTGGGGTGGCAGATCGACGCGGCCGGGGTGTACTCGCACAGCGGGTCCGATGGGACCTACGCGTGGGTGGACCCCGCGCGGGACCTGCTGGGGCTCGTGTTCACCCAGAGCCCGGGCGGCATCAACCCCCGAGACGAGTTCCGGAAGATCGTGACGCTGGCGTGCCGTGATTGACGCGGGGGTGGGAGGCGGGCGCGGTCACGCCCGAGGGTGGTCCCCGTAATCGAGCTCGCCGGCTTCGATCCGCACGGGCAGGACGTTCTGCGGCGGCGGCAGCGGGCAGGTCGTGTACGGGTTGAAGGCGCAGGGCGGGTTGTACGCCTTGTTGAAGTCGAGCACCACCTGCCCGTCCTGCGGCGGGTCCGCATAGAGAAACCGCGCGACGTGGTAAGTCTCGTGGCCCGCGGTCGCGTCGCGGAAGACGAAGAACAGCCGGCGCCCCCGGGCGCCCGTCGATTCGAACGCCTCCAACCGGTACTCTCGGCCCTCGAGGGTGAAGGCCACGACGCCGTTCGAAACGTACCGCTCTTCGTCTCCAAGAATGTTCGGGACCCGGCGCTCGCGCGGCGCGTCGTACGGGATGAAGCGGCCGACCACCCGGTACTCCGGCTTGACCGGATACCACCGGCAGCCGCGGAACGTGCGCCGCAGCTCGCTGTCGAGGTCGCGGAGCCGGATGGCCAGCCGGTCGCCGCTCTTGTGGACGAACAGGTGCAGGCGCCCGAGGACGATCGTGTCGGCCGGCCGCCCGCCGCCGGCGGGCCGCAGGACGGCACGGTCCACGGGCCGGCCCTCCAGGGTGGCCGTCACGCCAGGCGCAAGCTCCACCCGAACCGAGCCGTCTTCGAGATAGAAGACCCCGGCGCGCGCCGGGGCCCGCCCCGCCGGCAGCACGATCGCGTTCGACGGGTCCGACCCGAACGGATTCGGCCCGGGCTGCAGGAAAAACAATCCGGCGACGGTCAACCACCCGTCGTCCGCCTTGAGCGCCTGCTCGCGCTCGGCGCGATACCGGGCGATTTCAGCCGGGTACGCGTCAGTCGGCGCCGACCGCGCGCACGCGCCGGCCGCCGCGATCAGGCCGAGCACCACGCCGAACCGAGCGCCTCGTGACAAACCCATGGCCCTCGCTCCGTCGAACGGGAGCGCAAGGAGGATGCTCGATTCTACCAGACCGCCACCCGGCGCGCGCCGCCCGCGGAAACGTGCCACATTCTTCCTTGTGGGCTCATATTTCTCTACTTGACACAGTTTACGATTTATGGGATAAATTGACCAATGTCCCACAAGACTGGTGCGAAGGCGTCCGCTGCGCGGGAAACGCCTGCGGTGTACGGCGTCGACGTCTCGGCTCGCGGCCGGATGGTCATTCCGGCCGCCGCCCGCCGGCGCCTCGGCTTGAAGCCGGGTGACCGGCTCATCCTCACGGTCGAACCGGACGGGAGTCTCCGCTTGCGTCCGGCCGCTGACGCGGTGCGGGCCGCCCGAGGGCTCTACCGCGACTTGGCGCCCGGGGGCGGCTTGGTGGACGATCTCCTCGCCCAGCGCCGCCGCGAGGCCGAGGGCGAGGGGGCGCGGTGACGATGGCGGCTGAGACGGTGCTGGACGCGTCGGCGTTGCTCGCGTTCTTGCAGGGCGAGGCCGGCGCTCCGCGCGTCGAGGCGGCCCTCCTGCGGGGCGTCCTCATGAGCGCGGTCAACTGGGCCGAGGTCCTCTCGGTGCTCGCGATGCGCGGCGCCTCGCCCGAAGCCGAAGCGGACCGTCTCTTGCGCCGCCACGGCCTCGCGGATCTCATCCACATCGTCGCGTTCGACGAAGCGCAGGCGCTGGAGTGTGCCCGCCTGCGCCCGGGCACCCGGCACGCGCAGCTCTCGCTCGGCGACCGCGCGTGTCTCGCCCTCGCTCGCCTGCGGCGCGCGCCGGTGCTCACGGCCGACTCTTCCTGGGCGAAGCTGCCCCTGAAGGTGCGCATCATCCAGATCCGTTCCGGACCGTCGTAGGGGCTGGCCCCGCAATCGCGCTCCGCGACGCGCACAGGGTGGCCCTTCGAGGGGCGCCGCGCCGCTATATCGCGGCCAGCGTCAAGGCGGCGAGGGCGGCCATCCACAGGGCGGTGCCGGCGAGGCCCGCCGCGGGAATCAAGATCACGGTGGCGAGGAGCGCGCCCGCGCAGCCGCCGAGCAGATCCGCCGCGTAGACGGGAGCGATCACGCGCCGGGGATCCGGCGCCTCGTCCACGCTGGCGTAGGCGAACGTGGCGGCCACGACTGCGCCCGTCGCCGCGAGCCAGCAGGCGGCGCTCGCCAGCGTGACGACGGCTCCCGCTCGCATGAACGCCGCCGAGGCCGCGCCGAGCGCCGCGAGGGCGGCCAGGAGCGTGGCGCCGAGCATTCGCGGCGGCCGG
>CAYZKQ010000065.1:0-15536 GCA_964478975.1 uncultured Vicinamibacterales bacterium
CGGCGCGTCGGCGCGCTGCTCTCGGCCGCCCTGGCCCTGGAGCTGGCGTGGGCGCTCAGCCGCCTGGGCCCCGCCCGCCTGGCGCGGGAGGCGGCGCCCGGCCTGACGTCGGTGCGCGCGATCGGCCGCGCGATCTTCACGGACCACGCCTTCGCCTTCGAGGTGACCTCCATCCTCATCCTGGTCGCGCTGGTCGGGGCGGTCGTGATCGCCCGGAAGGAGGAGCGGTAGTGCCGACGCTCAACCACTACCTGGCGCTCTCGGCCGTCCTGTTCGCGATCGGGACGGCCGGCGTGTTCCTGCGGCGCAACCTGATCACGCTGCTGCTGTCGATCGAGATCATGCTGAACGCCGTCAACCTCACGTTCATCGCCGTGGGTCGGTACCTGGGCTCGGTCGACGGGCAGGTCATCGTGTTCTTCGTCGTGACCGTGGCCGCCGCCGAGGCCGCCGTCGGCCTGGCGCTGGTGATCGCGCTCTTCCGCCACCGGGAGACGCTCAACCCCGACGCGTTCACGTCGCTGAAATGGTGATGGTCCTCATCCCGCTGCTGCCGCTGCTCGGCTTTCTCGTGAACGTCGCGGGCGGGCGCCGCCTCTCGAAGGCCACCGCGGGCGCCGTCGCCTGCGGCGCCATGCTCGGTGCGTTCGCCGCCGCGGTCTGGGCGAGCTGGCCGATCCTCAGCGGCGCCACCGCGCGGATCGACCAGGTCGTCTACCAGTGGATTCCTTCCGGCGACCTCGACCTGGCCTTCGCCTTCCGGCTCGATCCCCTCGCCGTCGTGATGGTCCTCGTGGTCACGGGCGTCGGGTCGCTCATCCACATCTACTCGGTCGGCTACATGCACGGGGAGAGCGACGTCGAGTACGCGCGCTACTTCTCGTATCTCAACCTCTTCGCCGCCTTCATGCTCGTCCTCGTGCTGGCCGCGAACCTGCCGGTCCTCTTCGTGGGCTGGGAAGGCGTCGGGCTCTGCTCGTACCTGCTCATCGGCTTCTGGTACCACAAGCCCTCCGCGGCCGACGCCGGCAAGAAGGCCTTCGTCGTCAACCGCATCGGCGACTTCGGCTTCCTGCTCGGCATGCTGCTCGTCTTCAAGACGTTCGGCACCTTCGACTTCGCGCGGCTGGCGGCGCTCATCGACGCGCTGCCGCCCGAGACGAGCGCGGGCGTCCTGACGGTGGCGGCGCTGCTGCTGTTCGTGGGCGCGACGGGGAAGTCGGCCCAGATTCCGCTCTACGTGTGGCTGCCCGACGCGATGGAAGGCCCGACGCCGGTGTCCGCGCTTATTCACGCGGCCACGATGGTGACGGCGGGCGTGTACATGATCGGGCGCAACGCCGTCCTCTTCAGCCACGCCCCGCTGGCCCTCGAAGTGGTGGCGGTCGTGGGGGTCGCGACGGCGCTGCTCGCCGCCACGATCGGCCTCGTCCAGAACGACATCAAGCGCGTGCTTGCCTACTCGACCGTTTCCCAGCTCGGCTTCATGTTCCTGGCGATGGGCGTCGGGGCGTACGCCGCCGGCATCTTCCACCTCTACACGCACGCGTTCTTCAAGGCGTTGTTGTTTCTGGGGTCCGGCGCGGTGATCCACGCCCTGGCGGGCGAGCAGGACATCCGGCGGATGGGCGGGCTGAAAGACGCCCTGCCCGTCACCTACTGGACGTTTCTCGCCGGGGCGATGGCGATCGCCGGCGTGCCGCTGCTCTCGGGGTTCTTCAGCAAGGACGAGATCCTGTTCCGGACCTTCGCGAGCGGGCACCGCGGGCTGTGGGCGCTGGCCGCGGCCACGTCCTGCCTGACAGCGGTGTACATGTTCCGGCTCGTATACCGGACCTTCCACGGTCCGCGTGCGGCGGCCGCCCATGGCGGAGAGGCGGGGCCCGGCGGGGGCGGGAGTTCCGGCGGTCACGGAGCACACGGCGGGTCGGGATCCGGACACGCCGGGCGACTGCACGAGGCGCCGCCGTCAATGGCCATCCCCCTCGTGCTCCTGGCCATCGGGTCGGTGGTGGCAGGCTACGTCGGCGTGCCCCACGCGCTGGGCGGCGACAACCGGATCGAGCGCTTCCTCGAGCCGAGCTTCCACGCGCCGGCGGCGGAAGGGGCGGGGTTCGCGGAACCGGCGGGGGCCCCGCCACCTGCCGCTCACGCTGCGGACGAAGCGGGAGCGGCCGCGGCCGGGCCGGGGCTCGAGCTGACGCTCATGGCGGTGTCGGTCGCGCTCGCCCTCGGGGGCATCGCCGTCGCGACGTACTTCTTCCTCAGGCGGCGCGAGGCGGCCGACCGCGTAGCCGAGCGGTTCCCGCGGATCTATCGCCTGCTGCTCGGCAAGTACTACGTCGATGAGGTGTACGACGCGCTCGTGGTGCAACCGGTCAAAGCCGTCTCCACGGCGGTGCTCTGGCGCGGCGTCGACGCCGGGCTCATCGACGGGACGGTGGAGGGGGTGGGCCGGACCGTCCGGGGCGCCGGGAGCGCGCTCAGGCGTGTGCAGACCGGGTCGGTGCGCGTCTACGCCGCGTCGCTGTTTCTCGGCGTGGTCTTGATCGTGGGGTATTACTTGTGGCGGTGAGTGGTCGCCGGTCATGACGATCCCGCTCGTCAGTGCCATCGTGTTTCTGCCCCTCGCGGGCGCCGCGGCCGTGCTCCTGGTCGGCCGCGACGGGGAACGCGACGGGCTCGTCCGCGGGGTGGCGCTCGCGACCTCGCTCGCGGTCTTCGCCCTCTCGCTCGTCCTGTGGGCGCGGTTCGACGCGTCGGCTTCGGCGCCGGCGTTCCAGTTTGTCGA
Organism: uncultured Vicinamibacterales bacterium; assembly: GCA_964478975.1. Classification (GTDB taxonomy): domain Bacteria; phylum Acidobacteriota; class Vicinamibacteria; order Vicinamibacterales; family JAHECP01; genus CAYZKQ01. The sequence continues at coordinate 2,792 of CAYZKQ010000065.1, forward strand.
GCGCCATCCGTGGATTCCTTCCTTCGGCATCGCGTATCACGTGGGCGTCGACGGCATCAGCCTGCTGCTCGTGCTGCTCACGACGTTTCTCACGCCGCTCGCGCTGCTCGGCTCGTGGGGGTCGATCGCGCGCAAGGTCACGGCGTTCTCGTTCCTGATGCTGGCGCTCGAGTCGGCGATGCTCGGCGTCTTCGTCGCCCTCGACCTGTTCCTGTTCTACGTGTTCTGGGACGCGATGCTCGTCCCGATGTACTTCCTCATCGGCGTCTGGGGCTATGACCGGCGCGTCTACGCGGCGATCAAGTTCATCCTCTACACGATGGCCGGCAGCGTCCTGATGCTGGTCGCCATCCTCGGCCTCGCGTATCTGCATTTCCAGGCGACCGGCCGGTGGAGCTTCGACCTGGCGGACCTGTCGACCGTCACCCTGCTCCCGGATGCGGCCCTGTGGTTCTTCCTTGCCTTCACCGTCGCGTTCGCGATCAAGGTGCCGCTCTTCCCCTTCCACACCTGGTTGCCCGACGCCCACGTCGAGGCGCCGACGGCCGGGTCGGTGATTCTCGCCGGCGTCCTGCTCAAGATGGGGACCTACGGGCTCGTGCGGTTCTCGCTGCCGCTGTTCCCCGAGGTCGCCGTGCGCGTGGCGCCGTACCTCGCGGGCCTCGCCGTCGTGGGCATCGTGTACGGCGCGCTCGTGGCGATGGTGCAGCCGGACCTGAAGAAGCTCGTCGCCTACTCGAGCGTCAGCCACCTCGGCTTCGTGGTGCTCGGCATCGCGGCGATGACCCCGCAGGCCCTCCAGGGCGCCGTCTACCAGATGCTCAACCACGGCGTCAGCACCGGTGCCCTCTTCCTCATCGTCGGGATGCTCGCCGACCGCCGCCACACGCGGCTCATCGCGGAGTTCGGCGGCTTGAAGCGCGTGATGCCGCGGTTCGTCGGCGTCTTTCTCGTGATCACTTTGTCGTCGATCGCCTTGCCGGGGTTGAACGGATTCGTCGGCGAGTTCCTGATTCTGCTCGGCGCGTTCCGGTGGGACGCCCGCCTGGCGGCGGTCGCGGCGACGGGCGTCATCCTGTCGGCGGTCTACATGCTCTGGATGTTCCAGCGCGTCAACTTCGGGCCGGTCACCAACCCGAAGAACGAGGCGCTCGGCGACCTCAGCCGCCGTGAGTGGTGGGTCCTGGGGCCGGCCGTCGCCATGGCCGTTTTGATGGGCGTGCTCCCCGGTCCGTTCTTGCGCGCCATGGCGCCGGCGGTCGACCGGATCGTCGACCGGATCGACCAGCACCGCCCCGCCATCGTGGAGCGCATCGACGCGCCGGCACGCGGGGCCGAGGGAGCCGGCTCGGCGGGGGTCCGTTTGGACCCGGCGGCCGTGGCCGTCGGGGAAGCGGGAAGGGCCAAGCCATGAGCCACATCGTCGCCATCGTGCCCATCCTGATCGTGACGCTCACGGCGATCGCCGTCCTGCTGGCCGAGGCGTTCCGCGAACCGCACGAACCCTCGCCCACCGGGCTCGGGCACATCGGCCTGGTCGGCGCGATGGCCGCCTCCGTGCTCCTGTGGGACCGGGAGCTCTCGGCGTTCGGCGTCGTGCTGGCCGACAACTTCGCCCTGTTCGTCAACCTCGTGCTCGGCGCGGTAGGGATTCTCACGTTGCTGCTGTCGGACGAAGCCATCCGGCGCGAGCCGTTGCCGGGCGGCGAGTACTGCGCCCTGACGCTGTTCTCGATCGCCGGCATGATGCTGATGGCGGCGGCGACGGACCTGCTCGTCATCTTCCTCGCCCTCGAGGTCTTCTCCCTCGGCGTGTACGTCCTGACGGGCATCCGCCGGGCGAGCGCCGATGGCGCCGAGGCGGCGTTCAAGTACTTCCTGCTCGGCGGGTTCTCGAGCGCGTTCTTCCTCTACGGCATCGCCTTCACGTTCGCTGTGACCGGCTCGACCCGGCTCGAGACCGTCGGCGCCGAGCTGGCCCAGCAGGCCAGCGCGCCGGGCATCCTGACCCTGCTCGCCGCCGGCCTCTTGCTCGTCGGCTTCGCCTTCAAGGTGTCGGCGGTGCCGTTCCACATGTGGACGCCCGATGCGTACCAGGGCGCCCCGACCGTCGTGACGGGTTTCATGTCGACCGCCGTCAAGGCGGCGGCGTTCGCCGCATTCGTCCGCGTGTTCCTGTCGGCGTTCGAACCGCTCCGCGCGCAGTGGATGCCCATCCTCTGGGTGGTGGCGGTCGCCACGATGGTCGGCGGCACCGTCGTGGGTGTCGTCCAGACCAACGTGAAGCGCATGCTGGCGTACTCCAGCATCGCGCACGCCGGCTACCTGCTGGTCGGCCTGATCGCCGCCAGTCCGATGGGGAAGGCGGCCGTGCTCTTCTACCTGGCGGCGTACGCCGTCACCAACCTGGGCGCCTTCGGCGTCGTCGCGATGCTCGGCACGGGCGACCACCCGCACGACCGCCTGGACGACTTCGTGGGCCTGTGGCACCGTCGCCCCGCCCTGGCCGCCCTCCTCGCCGTCTTCCTCCTGTCGCTCGGTGGGTTCCCGCCGACGGCCGGGTTCGTCGGCAAGTGGTACATCTTCGCCGCCGCCGTCCAGGAGGGATACTACGGGCTGGCGATCGTCGGGGTCCTCACGAGCGTGGTGGCGGTGTACTTCTATCTGAGCATCATCGTCCGGATGTACATGACCGAAGCGCGGTTCGGCGTGCCGCGCGAGCCGAGGGTTCCGGCGCTCGCCGCGGCGGGGCTGGGCGCGGCCGTCGTGGCGGTGTTCTATCTGGGGATTCTCCCGGCGCGGGTGCTGGAGTTCGCGGCGCGCTCGGTCGCCACGGTGTTCTGAGCCCTACGTACGCCAACCCACCAGCAACTCCGCCAGCCGCTCGTCCTGCTCCGGCAGCACCGTGCGCAGGTCGAGGACGACCCGATCATGTTCGATGCGCGCGACGATGGGCGGGGTGAGTTCCCTGAGCTGCTTCTCGAGGGCGTCCGCTCCCGCTCCCGGCGCTGAGAGCGCGACGAGCCGCGTCGGCAGTTCGGCGCCCGGCGAGCTGCCGCCGCCGATCGTCGAGACGCCGTCGACCACGTCTACAGTCCACCCCGCCTCGCGCAACCGGTCGGCGAGACGCCGGGCGCGAGCGTCGATCTCGTCCCGCGTCAGGGCGATCATGCGGGCGACCGGCACGGTGCGCGCGGCGCGGCCGGCCAGATATTCGATCAGGGTCGCCTCCAGCGCGGCGTAGGTCAGCTTGTCGACGCGCAGGGCGCGCATCAGCGGGTGTCGCCGCACCACTCCCAGCAGGTCGCGTCGCCCGACGATGATGCCCGCCTGGGGGCCGCCGAGGAGCTTGTCCCCGCTGAAGCACGCGGCGTCGACGCCGGCCGCCACGCTCGCGGTGACCTCGGGCTCGTCGGCGAGCGGCCCGCCCGGCTCGGGTGGGGGTACGCCGAGATAGCCGCTTCCCAGATCCTCCACCACCGGGACGCCCAGGCGCCGGCCGAGCGCCACGAGCTCGCCCAGCGCCGGGCGCTCGGTGAACCCCGATATCCGGAAGTTCGACTGGTGCACCCGGAGGATGAGCGCGGTCCGCTCGTTCACGGCGGCGGCGTAGTCGGCGACGCGCGTGCGATTCGTCGTTCCGACCTCGCGGAGCGTCGCTCCCGACTGCGCCATCACGTCCGGCACGCGGAAGCCGCCACCGATCTCGACCAGCTCCCCGCGCGACACGATCACCTCGCGCCCGGCGGCGAGCGCGGCGAGCACGAGCAGGACGGCGGCCGCGTTGTTGTTGACCACGACGGCCGCCTCCGCGCCGGTCAGGCGGCAGAGGAGGCGCTCGGCGTGGACGTCGCGCGCCCCGCGCCGTCCGGTCTCCAGGTCGTACTCCAGGTTCGTGTATCCCGCCGCCAGCTCGGCGACGCGGCGCGCCGCCGCCGGAGCCAGCGGCGCGCGTCCGAGGTTCGTGTGGATCACGACGCCGGTGGCGTTGATCACGGACGCGAGGGAGGGTTCCGCGACGCGGGCGACGCGCTCGTCCAGACGCCGTTCGATCCACGCGGCGGCGTCCTCGGCCGACGCCAGCGCGACGGTTCCGGCGGCGAGGCCGGCCCGCAGCTCGGCCGCCGCGTCGCGCAGCGCCGCGACCACGGCGCCGTGCCCGAATCGCTCGGCCAGGCGGCGTGCCGCCGCCCGCTGGCGGAGCTGTTCGATGGACGGGATGATGCGCGGGTTCGCCATGACCGATCGCGGCCGGCCGGGCCCTCGCCCCGCCGCCCGGCAACCGGCCGCCTGCGCGCCCAACGCGGCGCCAGTTGCCCGACGGTTCAGCCTCAGCATACCATTACGACTCCGGAGGACGCGGGGCGAGCGTGGCGACCGATCGCACCAACGAGACCCTGTACCGGCCGCTCGAGCGCTTCTGGCCGTACGTCGAGTTGCCCGAGCAGCCGTCGGCGGAGGAGCTGGCGGCGCTGCACCCCGAGCTGGCCGCCGCGCTCTTCGGCACGCCGAGGCAGCCGTTCTCCGTCACGTTCAGCTTCGCCCCGTTCGAGGGGCCCGACTACGAGCAGGCGGTCGCGATCGCCAAAGGGGCGGTCGAGTACCGCGAGCTCGGCGCCGGGGCCGAGCGCCGGCACCGGGCGCGGTTCCGCACGGCCGACGTCACCGCCATGCGGGAGCTGTGGCGGATCATCGGCCGCTTCGATTCGTCCGAGGTCTTGATCGACGACCAGCCCGTGCCCTACGCCCGCGAGTTGTGGTTGCCATTGCTGTGGCTCCTGGATCTGTGAACGCGTGGCGGAGCCGACGATCCAGCGCGACCTCGAGGTCCTGGCCGCCGAGCTGAGGCGGCTGGAGGCGGAATACAACATGTATTTCGCCGGCCGGCTGCCGCGGCCGCCGTGGGAGACCCGCGGGCGCGTCGAGGCCATCATCAAGCGGTGGGACCGCGCCTACATCGAGACCGCGGTCGACCGCTTCCGCTTCAGCACCCTCCAAGCGCGTTACGTCGCCTTCGCCGACTTGTGGGACCGCGCCATGCGGGCCCGCGAGGAAGGGCGGCCCGGCCCGCTCACCCCGCCCCGGCGCGAGGAACCGAAGGCGCCGCCCAAGCCCGCCGCCGAGGAGGTGCGCATCCTCCACGTCACCTCGTTCACGGATCCCCTCCGGGAAATCGACAAGCTCCACGACCTCTACAATGCCCTGATGGATGCGCGGCGCGCCCTCGGCCAGGACGTCGTCCCGTTTCATCGGTTCGCGGCGCTCGTGAAGGACCAGGTGCAGAAGCTGCGCGAGCAGGGCAGCCCGGAGGTCGCCTTCCGCGTCGACCGCAAAGGCGATCAGGTGACGTTTACCGCGCGGGGCTTGAAAGGCGTGCGGCGCTAGGCGCCGGCGCGCGGCCCGGGCGCCCGAGCCGGTTTCAGGCGGCCCGGACGCCGCCGCACCGCGCCGTCAGCTCAGCTCAGCTTCGTGACGTTCCCGGCTTGCGGGCCCTTCGGCCCATCGACGATCTCGAACTCGACCGCCTGGCCCTCCTCGAGCGTGCGGAACCCGTTGCCCTGGATGGCGGAGAAGTGGACGAACACGTCGCTGCCACCCTCCCGCTCGATGAAGCCGTACCCCTTGGCGTTGTTGAACCACTTGACCTTGCCTGTAATGCGCATCGTGCCTTCCCTGTCTTGCGTGCGCGGCCCGGGCCGCCCGCGTGCCTCCACCCGCCGGCCTCCCGCCGGTCGAGCCGGTCACAAAAAAGGACCGCGTCGCGCGGCCCCTTCGAACCGACGCCGGCCCGTCAGCGCCGGCCGTCATACTAGTCGCGGCTTCATCCCGTTGTCAACTCGGAAGTTTGGAACCTGCGGGACGCGGCGGTGCCCGGCGCCGAGCCCGACGTAGTACGATGGTGGGGTTGCTGCGATGCCGGCACGCGCGCTCATCAGTGTGTCCGACAAGACGGACCTCGTCACCTTCGGCCGCGGGCTCGCCGCGCGCGGGGTCCAGCTCGTGTCGACCGGCGGCACCGCACGCGCCCTCCAGGACGCCGGGCTGCCGGTCACGCTCGTCTCCGAGGTGACCGGCTTTCCCGAGCTGCTCGACGGCCGGGTGAAGACGTTGCACCCGAGGATTCACGCCGGCATCCTGGCCCGCCGCCAGCGCCCCGACGACCTCGACGCCCTGGCGCGCCACGGCATCGCCCCGATCGACCTCGTGGTCGTCAACCTGTATCCGTTCGCCCGCGCGGCGGCGCAGCCGGACCTGTCCGCCGACGACCTGCTCGAGCAGATCGACATCGGTGGGCCGACGCTCGTGCGGGCGGCGGCCAAGAATTTCCGCGACGTGATCGTCGTGGTCGACCCGGCCGACTACGGGCGGGTGCTCGAGGCGCTCGACCGGCCCGGCGGGCCGGAGCCGGCCTTGCGCCTGGCGCTGGCGCGCAAGGCCTTCGCCCACACGGCTGCCTACGACGAGGTGATCGCCCGGACTTTCGAAGACCTCACCGCGGGCGCCGACGGCGCGCTCGTGCGTGCGGCGGGCGCCGCGCGCGGCGTGTGGCCGGACCGCCTGGTGCTCGCCGGCACCAAGGTGGAGGAGCTCCGGTACGGCGAGAATCCGCACCAGCGCGCGGCGTGGTACGCCGGAGACGAGGCGGCCGGCTTCGGCGCGGCGGCGGTCATCCAGGGCAAGGCGCTCTCCTACACGAACCTGCTCGATCTGGACGCGGCGGCCCGGCTCGTCCTCGAGTTCGACGAGCCGGCGGCGGCGGTGATCAAGCACACCAATCCCTGCGGCGTTGCCACCGGGCGCACGCCCGCCGAGGCGTACCTTCGCGCGCGCGACGCCGACGCGCTGTCGGCGTTCGGCGGCATCGTCGGGCTCAACCGGGCGATCGACGCCGACACCGCCCGGGCGATCACCTCGACGTTCATCGAGGCGGTCGTGGCGCCGGCGGTGGAGGACGAGGCCAGGCCCGTGCTCGCGGCGAAATCGAAGATGCGCGTGGTGGTCGCGCGGTTCGACGGCGGCCGCCTCGCCGAGCGCGACGTCCGCACCATCCTCGGGGGGTGGCTGGTTCAGGAGCGGGATCGCGTGGGCGAGGCGCAGGTGCCGTGGCCCGGGGCCGAGAGCCTCCAGGTCGTGACAGCGCGGCCCCCGACCCCGGACGAGTGGCGGGCCCTCCGGTTCGCCTGGCGTGTCGTGGCGCACGTCAAGTCGAACGCCGTGATCTTCACGACGGGGGACCGGACCCTCGCGATCGGCGCCGGCCAGATGAGCCGCGTCGACGCGGTGAAGGTGGCGAGGATGAAGGCCGCCGGGTCGCTGGCCGGTTCGGTGGCGGCCTCCGACGCGTTCTTCCCCTTCCGCGACGGGCTGGACGCCGTGGCCGAAGCCGGGGCGACCGCCGTCGTGCAGCCGGGCGGCTCGGTGCGCGACGCGGAGGTGATCGCGGCGGCCGACGAGCACGGGCTCGCCATGGTGTTCACCGGGCGCCGGCACTTCCGCCACTGAGGCGGCCTCTCGCCCCGCGCGGCGCCGGCCCTGTGGTCAAATAGACGCGTGACCCGCCGCGGTGTCCTTCTCCTACTGCTCGCGGGGGCGCTCGTCCCGTACTTCGTCGGCCTGGGCGACTCGCCTGTCTGGGACGCGAACGAGGCGTTCTATGCGGGGACACCCCGGGAGATGCTCGAGCGCGGCGACCTCCTGAATCCCACGTTCAACTACCGCCCGCGCCTGAACAAACCGCCGCTCAGCTACTGGGTCGTGGCCGGCTTCTACCGGGCGTTCGGCGACGCGATCGCCGTCGAGCGTGCGGCCATCGCCGTGGGCGCGCTCCTCATCGTCCTCGCGGGCTTCGTGGTCGCGCGCGAGATCTTCGGCGGCGACGCGGGGCTCGTGGCGGCCCTCGCCGTGGCGACGGCGCCCCGGGTGCTGATGTGGGCGCGCCGCATCTTTATCGACATCTGGGTCACGATGTTCATCGCGCTCGCGCTGGCGGCGTTTGTGCTCGCCGAGCGGCGGCCGGCGGCGCGCCGCTGGTGGCTGCTCGCGATGTATGTCGCGATCGGCCTCGGGATGCTCACCAAGGGACCGGTCGCCCTCGTGTTGCCGGGGCTAGCCATCGGCGCCTTCCTGATCGTGTGCGGCCGACTCGGCGAGGTGCGGTCCCGGATGGTGCCCGCGGGCGTCCTGATCATCCTGGCGATCGTGGTGCCCTGGTACGCGGTGCTCTACGCGCAGCACGGCTGGACGTACATTCGCGAGTTTTTCGTCACGGAGAACGTCTCGCGGTACCTCGCGCCGTACGGGGAACCGATGGACCGCGGCCTGCTGTTTTACCTCCCGGTCGTCGCGACCGACCTGTTCCCGTGGACGATCTACCTGCCGGCGGCGCTGGGACTCTTCGGTGCGCTGGGCTGGCGGGCGCGGCGCGAGCGTCCCGGGCGGACGCCGGATTACCCCCTCGCACTCCTGCTGGTCATCTGGGTGGTGGCCATCGTCGCGTTCTTTTCGTTTTCACGGACCAAGCAGGACCTGTACATCTTCCCGACCGTCGTGGCGATCGCAGCGCTCGCCGGCGGACTGGTCGCCGGCGAGCGGCTCGGCCGCCACGAGCGCCAGCGCGCGACCCTCGCCCGCTGGAGCACCGTCGCCCTCGGGGCCGCGCTCGTCGCGGGCGGCGCGGGCATCCTGGCGCTGTTCGCGTCCCCGGCAAAGGTCTACGAGATCGCCGGGGCCGGCGCCGTGGGCTGGACGGCCGTCGCGGGGGGGCTCGCGACCTGCGCCCTGGCCGTCGCGCGGCGGCCCCGTGCCGGCGTGGCGGTCGTGGCGGCGACCTTCGTGGTGGTCGAGTGGGTGTTCGTGCTGCAGGCCCTGCCCAGCTTCGCGCGCTATCAGCCCGTCCCGCAGATGGCGGCCGTCATCCGGGCCCGGGCCGGCGCGGACGCTGTGGTCGGCTACTACAAGATCGGGCTGCCCAGCCTGTCGTACTATCTGCGCCGCCACGTGGTAGAGCTGTTCGACCCGATGCCCGGCGGCCCGGGGCGGCCGGCCTTCGACCAGCTCGCCGACGCCGTGGCGGCCGGCCGCGGCGTGTTCGTGCTCATCGAGGCGCGCGAGTACGCGGCGATCCGGGACCGGCTGCCCGCCCGGACCTGCGTGCTCGCGCGGGCGCCGCTCTTCAACGTGAAGATCGGCAGCGTCCTGGCGCGGCGCCCTTTGCCCGAGCTGCTGCTCGTCACCGACCGCTGCGAGTGAGGCGGAAGGCGGGCCGTTTCTACGCGTCGCGCCCGAGCGACCGGGCGAGCTCGTCGGGGGTGGCGGTGGCCGGGCCGAATTTCCCGACCACGATGCCCGCGGCGTGGTTGGCCAGGTGCGCCGCATCGAGCAGGGACGCCCCGGCGGCCAGGCCGAGGGCGAGCGCCGCCACGACGGTGTCGCCGGCGCCCGTCACGTCGGCGACCTCGCGCGCCACCGCCGGCAGGTCGTGCTCGCCGAGGTCGGCGTTCGAGCCGTCGAGCAGCCACATGCCGTGCTCGCCGCGCGTGATGAGCACGCTCGTGCAGCGCGTCCGCTCGCGGAAGGCGCGCGCCGCGCGTCCCGCGTCCGCGGCCGTCCGGATCCGGACGAGCGTCACGGCTTCGGCCTCGTGGTGATTCGGCGTCACGACGGTCGCCCCGGCGTAGCGGGCGACGTGGGGGACCTTCGGGTCGACGATGACCGGGACGCCCCGGCGCGAGGCGGCGCTGATCGCGGCGGCGGCCACGGCCTCGGTGATCACGCCCTTCAGATAGTCGGAGATGACGAGCGCGCCGGCCTCGTCGAGCCGCCGCTCCACCTCGGCGACCAGCCGCGCTTCGAGGTCCGGCGCCAGCTCTCGGTCGCACTCGTAGTCGACGCGCGCCACCTGCTGGTGCCGCGTCGTCACGATCCGCATCTTCCGCGTCGTCGGGCGCGACGGGTCCACGACGAGGCCGGTCGCGTCCGCCCCGATCGCGCCGAGGTCGGCCGCCACCTGGCGGCCAGCCTCGTCGTCGCCCACGACGCCCACGACGGCGGCGCGCGCGCCGAGCGCGCGGAGGTTGTGGGTGACGTTGGCGGCGCCGCCGAGCCGGAGCTCATCGCGCAGGTGCTCGACGACCGGCACCGGCGCCTCGGGGGAGATGCGCGTCACGGCGCCGACCACGAAGTGATCGAGCATGACGTCCCCGACCACGAGCACCGACTGACGGGCGAAGCGCGCGACGAGCGTGGAGGCCTCGCGGGCCGTCATGACCTGCCGGGCACGGCCGGCGCCGGCTCCCGATCGGCGGCGAGCGGAAGGGTCACGAGCACCAGCCACAGGATCAGGAACTCGGAATCCCCGAAGTTGTATTCGAAGAGCCCGGCCGCCAGCATGCTCGCGAGCGCGGCCAGGCCCGCCGCTGCGAGCGCCGGGCTGCGCCCGCTGCGGAACGCGCGCCACAGGTCGCGCACGAGCCACGCGAGCAACCACAGCCAGGCGCCCAGCGCGGGCAGCCCCCGCTCGGCGGCGATCTGCAGGGGCACGTTGTGCAAGTGCGGATTCACGGCCTCCACCGCGTCCGGGTCGCGATACTCGGCGTAGCGGCGGATGACCATGTCCGGCCCCACGCCGGTGAGCGGGTGGTCGCGCACCATCCGCACCCCTTCCCGCACCATCGCCACCCGGTCGCGGTTCGTGGGGTCGTTCAGATTGAACATCGAGTAGACCCGCGCCGTCACCGCGTGCGGCGCCAGGGCGACGCCGACGGCCAGGAGGATCGGGACGGCGGCGACCAGGCGGAAGTCTTTCAGGACCAGGAGCAACGCCAGGCCCACCGAGGCGCCGACCCACGCGCTCCGCGTGAAAGTCAGGGCGAGCGCCACCGCCAGCGCCGGCAGCACCAGCGCGGGCCACGTGCGGGCCTCCCGCCGGAACAGCAGACGCGCCGCGGTCGCCACGAAGACGAGCATGAGGGTGCCCGAGTAGGTCATGTAGTGGCCCAGGGTGCCCTGGGGCCGGCGCCCGAGGTGATCGTAGTTGAGCACGCCATACTGGACGACGCCCACGAGCGCGCTGACGGCCCCCACCGTAATGAGTAGCTCGAAGACCGTCCAGGCGCGCCGGCCGCCCGCGAGTCGATAGACGAGCGGGACGGTCGACAGCAGGACGAGCTCCTTCGAGTCGGCGAGGCTTGCGCGCCAGTCCGGCGAAAAGGCCACCGAGACCAGCGTCCAGGCGGCGTAGGCGGCGAGCGGCCAGGCGATCGCCGGCCAGTCGAGCCCCTCCCGCCCGCTCGCGACCACGACGAGCCACCCGAGCACCGCGAGGGCGAGGACGATCTCGGCGCCGGCGATCGAAAACTGCACCATCGCCACGACGCCCAGCAGGCACACGAACGCCGCTCGCTCCAGGGTCGCTCGACGTTCGGCGGTCAGCATGATGGTCGGCCGGCGTCTCCTGTCCGCCCGCGCCCGAATGCGCGCTCCGATCCTCTCCGGCGGCGGCCCGACGAGAGTCGCCGGCCAGCGCGCCGGAGCGCGACCGGCACGGTTACGGTTCGATCGTCGCCTCGTCGATCAGCATGATCGGGATGTCGTCCTTGATGGGATAGACCCGATGGCACGTCTCGCACTTAAGCGCCGTGCCCTCCTTGACGAGGACGACCGGCGTCTTGCAGTTCGGGCACGCCAGAATCTCGAGCAGTTCGGGGTCTATGGCCATCACCGTCCTCCGTGCGACCCTGACTATAGCGCGGCTGGTCGCCGAGAGGCCAGACCGCCCGGCCGCCGGCCGGCGGAGGCCGGCCCGGCGAGGGAGGCGCGCGGGCTCGGCCCGTGCGCCGCGCCGTGCTTGTCGCGACCGGGCGCGTGTGGAAAGATCGCAGGTACGCTCATGGTGCTCCTGGTAGTCTCCCTGGTCTCGGTCGGCGGCTTGGCCCTTGCGTCGCTCCCGGATGCCCTCGGGACGCCCGGACCGCCGATCGCGCTCGCCCAGACCGCGGCGCCGCCGGCAGCGCAGGGCGAGGCGTACCTGCAGTTTCTGCTGGCGCGCCGGCTGGCGGACGCGGGCGACCTCGACGGGGCCATCGTGGCGCTCCGGCGCGCGGCCGAGCTGGACCCGCGGGCGGCGGAGATTCGGGCCGAGCTGGCGAACCTGTTTGCCCGCCAGGATCGCTACGAAGAAGCCATGGCGGCGGCCGAGGCCGCGCTCGGTCTCGACGGCGGGAACCGTGAAGCGCACCGCGTCATGGGCCTCCTGTATGCGGCGGTCGCCGACCGGCCGGGCGCGGCGCGGCGGCTGGGGGTGACCGGGTCGGTCGAGACGTGGCTGGCGCGGGCGGCCGAGCATCTCGAGCGCGCGGGCGCCGCCTCGGACGAGCGCGACATCGACGGTGTGGCGCGCCTGGCGCTCGCGCGGGTCTACCTCGCGCGCGGCCAGTCCCGCGAGGCGGTCCCGGTCCTGCGCCGGCTCCTGGATGAGGAACCGGATTTGCCCGACGCGGTGTTGCTGCTGGCCGAGGCGTACGCCGGCGCCGGCGCGCCGGGCGAGGCTCGCCGGACCCTCGAGGCGGCCCTCGCGGAGGATCCAGGCTTTCTGCGGGCGCGGCTGGCGCTCGCCGAGCTGGCCGCGGAGGAGGGGCGCTGGCGCGACGCCGCCGCCGAGTACGCGCGCGCCCTCGAGCGCTATCCGGGCAACGTCGAGATCATCCGGCGGCGGGCGCTCGCCCTGTTGCGCGCGGGCGACCCGGCC
>CAYZKQ010000066.1:0-14936 GCA_964478975.1 uncultured Vicinamibacterales bacterium
CGCGCGGCGGCGCGCCGGCGCCGCGGACCGCGGGCGACTAGCGCGCGGTCGAGAATCGGCATACCTTATAGGTGCTGGAGAGCTGCCATGGCTGTCGTTCGTCCCGTCGAGTATTTTTACGCCATTGTCGAGGACAAGCCCGGCGAGGCCTACAAGGTCTTGCGGCAGATGGCCTCCGCCGAAATCAACCTGCTCGCCTTCAACGCCATCCCGCTGGGGATGGAGAAGACCGAGCTCGTGATTTTTCCGGAGGACGCGGCCCGGCTGGCCCGGGTCGCCGAGCAGGCGGGCCTGATGCTCCGCGGCCCGCACCGCGCGTTTCTCATCCAGGGCGACGACGAGCTCGGGGCGCTCGTGGAGATTCATCGCAAGCTCGCCGAGGCGAACGTGAACGTGCTCTCCTCGAGCGGGGTCACCGACGGGCGCGGCGGCTACGGTTATCTGGTGTACGTGCGCGCGGACGATTACGCGGCGGCGGCCCGCGCGCTGGGCGTGTGACGCGCGACCGCGGACCGCGCTCTGGTAGAATGGGGCCGCCACCACGCCGGACCCTGGTGCACGATGCGGATCCAGATCGTCGGAGGCGGACCTGGCGGCCTGGCGTTCGCCCTCCTGATGAAGCGCCTCGATGCGTCGCACGACATCACGGTCTACGAGCGCGACGCCCTGGCCGAGACCTTCGGGTGGGGCGTCGCGTTTTCGGAGCAGGGCTTCGAGTACTTGCGGGAGACCGACCCGGTCGTCCACGAACGCATCTCGACCCGCGCCGTCTTCTGGAACCATCTCGACATCGTCCACCGCGGCGAGCGGGTGCGCGTGCGCGGGACGCCGTTCGCCGGCGTGACGCGGCTGGCGCTCATCGAGCTGCTGCGGGACCGGTGCCTCGAAGCCGGCATCGCCCTGCGGCTGCGGACCCGGGTCCGCGACCTGCGGGCGTTGCCCGATAGCGACCTGCTCGTGGGAGCGGACGGTGCCAACAGCCTGGTGCGCCAGACGTTCGCGGAGTGGTTCCAGCCGGACCTCCGGATCGGCATGAACAAATATGTCTGGCTGGGCGTGCACCACCGGTTGGACGGTTATACCCTCGCGATCCGGTCCACCCCGGCAGGGCCGATTGCCGCGCATCTCTATCCGCATTCCGAATCCGCCAGCACGGTGGTCGTGGAATGCCACGAAGCGACCTGGACGCGGGCGGGCCTCGACGTCACGGCGGACGCCGACGCCTGTGCGTACCTCTCGGAGCTGTTCGCGTCGGAGCTGGCCGGCCACCTGGTCCTCACGACCGACCGCATGAAGTGGCGGAACTTTCTGCTGGTCTCCAACGAGCGCTGGTGGCACGAGCACGTCGTGCTCATCGGCGACGCGCTGCACACCGTGCACTTCTCGACGGGGGCCGGCACCCGGATGGCGATCGAGGACGCGATCGCCCTGGCCGCTGCGTTCGCCGAACACCGCACGGTGCCGGCGGCGCTCGCCGCTTACGAAGCGACCCGACGCCCGGCGGTCGACGCGATGCAACGCGCGGCGCGCGGCAGCCTCGCCTGGTTCGAGCGCCTCGAGCAGGTCCTCGACCTGCCGGCGCCGGTCGTGGCGCACCAGGCCGTGACCGTGACGCGGCGGTTGGACCCGGCGCAGGTGCGGGCGCTCGACCCCGAGTTTGCCGCGCGGCTCGACCAAGTCTCGCGATGACGCGGTTGGCCGGCATGCAGCTCACGGCGTCGCGCTCGGCACGGCCATCGCTCTCGCGACCCTCTCGGGACGTGAGGCTCGCCGCCGCCGCCGGCCTGACCCTCGGGCTCCTCGCCGCCGGCAGCGCCGCGTGCCGCGGCGGCGCGGCGCCCGTGTCGGAAATCGTGCTCGGAGCGACCCTGCCCCTCACCGGGAAGGAGTCGCGGGCCGGGCTCTACTTCAAGAACGGGTACACGCTCGCGATCGACGAGGCGAACGCCGCCGGCGGCGTCCTGGTGCGGGGTCTCAAGCGCCGCCTGCCCGTCCGGCTCGAACTCCTCGACGACAAGAGCGACTCGACGACCGCGGTCCAGCTCGCCGAGCAACTCGTCACGGTCCGCCGGGTCCACGCGCTGCTCGGCACCTACGAAACCAAGCTCACCCTCGCGCAGAGTGTGGTGGCCGAACGCGCTGGCATCCCGTACGTGGCCGGCGGCGGCGGCGCCAGCGAGATCTACCGGCGGGGGTTCCAGTGGGTCTTCGGCCTGCTCTCGTCGGTCGAGGCCATGGGGGCCAGCCTGCTCGACTGGATGGCCGCGGAACAGGACCGCGGCCGCCTGCCCCGCCCGCTCAAGATCGCGCTCGCCTGGGAGCAGACGGCCCACGGCCAGGACTTCCGCAACGGCGTGCTCGCACGGGCCCAGGCGGCCCCGGACCGGTTCCTCGTGGTGCTGAACGAAGCCTTTGAGCTGAACGCCAAGGATTTCACCCCGCTGCTGCTCAAAGTGCAGGCGGCCAAGGCCGACGCCTTCCTCTCGGACACCCACTACCCGGATTTCATCCTCCAGCATCGCACGTACCTGCAGCTCAAGCTGTGGCACGCGGTGGTCTCCTACGGCCCGCGCGGCGCCGAAGCGTCGGCGCGCGAGGCGCTCGGCTCGGGCGTGGACTACCTGATCAGCGGGCAGTGGTGGACCCCGGAGCTGCCCTACCCCGAGTCGAAGGCGTTCCTCGCCCGCTACACGGCGCGCTTCGGCGACGCGAGCGCCTACTATCCCGGCCTGGCGTACGAGACCGCCCGGACGATGCTGGCCGCGATCGAGGCGGCCGGGTCGCTCGACCCGATCCCGATCCGGCACGCGCTCGTCACGATGAACCGGACGGGCGCCATCATCCCAGGCCGCCGCGTCTACTTTCCGGCACGGACCGGGTACCAGATCGACAATCCGGCTGTGCTCGTCCAGAACATGCCCGACGGCACCGCGCGGATCATCTATCCGCCGGATGCGGTCACCGGCGACGCGGTCGTCCCGCGACCGCGCTGACCGTCCGACGCCCGCGGTGGCCACGCTCTTCAGCGTCCTGGTCTTCGGTCTCGTGCTGGGCAACGTCTACGCCGTGATGGCGTACGGGCTCGGCCTCGTCTACGGCGTCATGCGGATCGTGAATCTCGCCCACGGCGCGGTCCTGATGCTCGCCGCCTACCTCGCCTGGACCGCCAACGCGCGCCTCGGAGTCGATCCCCTCGTGGCCTTACCCGTCGTGGTGGTGGCGGGATACGGCGCCGGGTTCGTGCTCTACGTCGCGCTCGTCCGCCGCGTCGCTGGCGGCCCGCCCATGGCCGCGCTGCTGTTGCTCTTCGGCGTGTCCCTGTGCGCGCGGAATCTCGCCTACCTGGTCTGGACAGGCGACGACCGGACGGTCGCGACGGCCCACGCGCTCGCGACGGTCCCGCTCGGGGTGCCGGTACCCGTCACCAGGTTGATCGCGTGCGGAGCGGCCCTCATCGCCACGGCCGCGCTGTGGGGCTTGTTCCGGTTCACCCACGCCGGACGCGCCATCCGCGCGGTCGCCCAGGATCCGGTGGCGGCCGCCCTGACCGGCCTCGACGTCGCGCGCGTCTCCGCGCACGCCTTCGCGCTGGGCACCGCGTTGGGGGCGCTCGGCGGGGTCCTGCTGTCGATGCTCTACGTCGTGAACCCGGAATTCGGCGGCGGGTTCTTGCTCAAGAGCTTCTGCATCATCGTGCTGGGCGGCCTCGACAGTATGCCGGGCATCTTCGCCGGCGCCCTGGTGCTCGCCGTGGCCGAAACGGCCGCCGGCGTCTACACAGCGCCGGCGCTCCAGGACGCGGTGAGCTTCGTCCTGCTCGTCGCGGTGCTGGTGTTGCGGCCGGGGGGCCTCCCCTCGCTGGTTCGACGCCCATGACGGTGGACGCCCGCCCCGCCCCCTCGCGCACCGCCCGCGCGGCGGCGTTCGGCGCCGCGCTGGCGGCGGTGCTCGCCGGGCCGCTTGCGCTCGACGCCACGGGCGTCTCGGGCTACGCGCTCCGCCTGCTCGTCATCGCGTGGATCGACATCGCGTGCGCCGTCGCCTGGGACCTGGTCGGCGGCCTCGCCGGACAGGTGTCGTTCGGGCACGCGACGTTTTTCGGTGTCGGGGCCTTCACCGCCGCCGGGCTCCTGCGGGCCGGGGTCCCCGCCCCCTTGGCACTCGCACCCGCGGCGGCGGCGGCCGCGCTCTTCGCTGGCCTGTGGGGATGGCCGTGCTTGCGGCTGCGCGGCCCGTTCTTCGCCATCGCGACGATCGGGGTCGGCGAAGCCACACGCCTCGCGGCGCTCAACGCGGAATCCCTGACCGGCGGCGCCACGGGCGTGACGCTTCCGGTGAGCGGCGGGCCGCTCGCGACGTACTTCCTGGCTCTCGCGGTGGCCGTCCTGGCGCTCGCGGCGTCCTGGGCCGTCCGCCGCTCCCGCCTGGGCCTCGGCCTCGCGTGCATCCGCGAGGACGTGGACGCGGCCGAAGCCATCGGGATCCGCTCGGGCTGGCTCCAGCTCCAGGTCCTCGCCCTCAGCGCCGCCCTCGTGGGGGCCGCCGGCGCGGTCTACGCGCGGTACCTCTACTACGTCGAGCCGGGCGACGTCTTCGCGTTCAACCGCAGCATCGGGTTCATCCTGATGGCGATCATCGGCGGGATCGGGTCCCTGTGGGGACCGGTCGTCGGGGCGCTCCTGTTCCTCGGGCTGGAACAAGCCCTGCTCGTCTCGGTCCCCACCCTGCACCTCGGCATCGACGGCGCGCTCCTCGTCGGCGTGATCCTGGTCGAACCCCAGGGGCTGCTGGCGCTGGGACGGCGCGCGCGGACGCTGCGTGCGCGGCCGGGGCGCACAGGGTCGACGCCATGAGCGCGTGGCTCGAGCTTCGAAACGTCAGCAAACACTACGGCGGCCTGCGGGCGGTCGCGAACCTCTCGCTCTCGTTCGACCCGGACGAGGTCACGGCGCTGATTGGACCGAACGGCGCGGGCAAGACGACCGTCTTCGCCATGATCGCCGGCAGCGTCAAGCCCAGCGGCGGGCGCATTCTGTTCGACGGCCGCGACATCACGGGCCTCCGGCCGGACCAGGTGTGCCGCCTCGGGATCGCGCGCACCTTTCAGGTCGTCCGCCCGTTCTGGCACCTGACCGTCCGGGACCACCTTCGGGCGGCCGCGGCCTTCGGGTGCCGCCGACAGACCGGGTCGGTCGACGTCGAGGCGCTCCTCGCGACCACCGGCCTCGCCGCCCACGCGGATCGACCGGCGCGGACCCTGACCCTGGCGCTCTGCAAGCGCCTCGAGATCGCCCGCGCGCTGGCGACGGGCGCGCGCCTTCTCTTGCTCGACGAGACGATGGCCGGGCTGACCCTCGAAGAGACGCGGGAGGCGGTCGGCCTGATCCGGCGTCTCCGCGAGCGCGGTCTGCGCATGCTCCTGGTCGAGCACGTGCTCGCGGCGGTCGTCGATCTGTGCGACCGCGCCGTCGTGCTGGACTATGGCGAGGTGATCGCCGACGGGCGGCCGGGCGAGGTGCTCGCCAGCCCGGCGGTGCGCCGGGCGTACCTCGGGGAGCCCTGAAGGCCATGGCACCCGCATCCGCCGAGCGAACCCCGTTGCTGTGCGTGACGAACCTCAGCGTCTCGCACGGCCCGATTCCCGCGCTCCGCGGCGTTTCGCTCGACGTCGCGGCGGGCGAGGTCGTGGTGCTGGCCGGCGCCAACGGCGCCGGAAAGACCACCTTGCTCTCGGCCGTCGCCGGGCTGCTCGAGCCGGCCGCGGGCCGCGTGGCGTTCGACGGCCGTGACATCACGGGCTGGCCCGCCCATCGGGTGGCCGCGCTCGGGCTGCGCTACGTCCCCGAAGGTCGGCGCGTCTGGCCGCGCCTGTCGGTCGAGGACCACGTGGCGCTCGCGTCCCGATCGGTGCCGCGCGCGCGGCGCCGGGAGCTCATCGACCGTATCGTCGGAATCTTCCCGAGGCTCCGCGAGCGGTGGCACCAGCTTGCGGGGACGTTGAGCGGAGGCGAGCAGCAGATGCTCGCCATCGCCCGCGGCCTGGCCGCCGGCCCGCGCCTCCTCATGATCGACGAGCTGTCGCTCGGGCTCGCGCCAGTCGTGATCCGGGCGATCTACGCGGCGCTCGCCGAGGTGCGCCGCACCGGCGTGACCTTGCTGATCGTCGAGCAAGCGCTGCCGCACGCCCTCGCGCTCGCCGATCGCGGCTACGTGCTCGAGCACGGACGCCTGGTGGCGTCCGGCTCCGCCGCGGCGCTCAGGGCCGACGAGACGGTCCGCAAAGCGTATCTGACGGGGTGAGCGCCGGCGGGGCGGCCGGACCGGCGCGCGGAGTGAGCCGCAGGGGTCCAAGGGCGGCCCGGCGACGTCTAAGTGATCGCAGGTCCGGACTCTCTGGCCGCGCCGGCCGAGCTTGTCAGGACCCGCCTCGACCGGTAAGATGAGCGCACACGGGTCGTGAGTCGTCGAGTCGACACCCTCCATGGTTGACATCCAGCGGGACCCGGCGGTCCTCCGGCGCAAGCGCATCCGGCGCTATAGCTACATCGGGCTGGCGGCGGTCGGTGTCATTCTTGTCACCGTTGGGGTGTCGCGCCTCCGGCCGGCGGCCCCGACGGTCGACCGGGCGACGGTGTGGATCGACACGGTCAAGCGCGGGGCGATGGTCCGGCAGGTCCGCGGCTCGGGGGTGCTCGTGCCGGAGGTGATCCGGTGGATCCCGGCGACGAGCACCGGGACCGTGGAGCGCATCCGCCTGCGCCCGGGCGCCCGGGTGGCGCCGGACACGGTGATTCTGGAGCTATCGAACCCCGCCCTCGAACAGGCGGTGCTCGAAGCGCGCCTGAGCTTCGAGGGCGCGCAGGCGCAGTACGCCAACCGCAAGGCCGAGCTGGAGAGCCAGTTGCTCGCCCAGCGGTCGCTGCTCGCGCAGACCGAAGCCGCCTACCGGCAGGCGCAGCTCCAGTACGAAGCCGACGCGCAGCTCGCCAAAGAGGGGCTCGTCTCCGAGCTCCAGCTCAAGCGCTCGCGGGCGCAGGCCGAGGAGCTCAAGAACCGCGTGGAGATCGAGCAGCGCCGTCTGACGATCTTCGAAAGCAGCCTGACGTCGCAGCTCGCCCCGCAGCAAGCCGAGGTCGACCGCCGCCGGACGCTCTACGAGCTGCAACGGAAGCTGCTCGACGAGCTCCACGTGCGCGCGGGCATCCACGGCGTGCTGCAGCAGGTGACGGTCGAGGTGGGCCAGCAGGTCGGGCCGGGCACCAACCTCGCCCGGGTGGCCGATCCGACGCTGCTCAAGGCCGAAATCCGGATTCCGGAAACCCAGGCGCGCGACGTGCAGGTGGGCCAGCCGGCGGAGGTCGACACGCGCAACGGCGTCATCAAGGGCACGGTTTCGCGCATCGACCCGGCGGCCCAGCAGGGCACGGTCGGGGTCGATATCACGTTCGCGACGCGCGACTACCCTCGCGGCGCGCGTCCGGACCTCAACGTCGACGGCACGATCGAGCTCGAGCGGCTCGACGATGTCGTGTACGTGGGCCGGCCGGCGTTCGGGCAGGAGCACAGCACGGTCTCGCTCTTCAAGCTCCTGCCGAACGGCGAGGCCGTGCGCGTGACGGTCAAGCTCGGGCGGAGCTCGGTCCAGACGATCGAGGTCGTCGAGGGGTTGCAGCCCGGCGACCAGGTGATCTTGTCCGACATGTCCCAGTTCGACGGGTTCGACCGCGTTCGCATCGGTTGAGAGGCCACGCCATGACCACGACGGCAGCACCGCTCATTCGGCTCGAGCACGTGACGAAGATTTTCTACACCGACGAGGTCGAGACGCACGCGCTGGCCGACGTCAGTCTCGAGATTCACGAACACGAGTACGTGTCGGTCGCGGGGCCGTCGGGCTGCGGCAAGTCGACGCTGCTGTCCATCCTCGGCCTGCTCGACTCGCCGACCTCGGGCCACTACTGGCTCAACGGGCGGCCGGTGGCCGATTTGCCGCTCGCCGAGCGCGCGCGCGTGCGGAACCGCGAGATCGGGTTCATCTTCCAGAGCTTCAACCTGATCGGCGACCTCACGGTCTACGAGAACGTGGAGCTGCCCCTCACCTACCGCGGGATGAAGGCGGCCGAGCGGCGCGCGCGCGTCATGGCGGCGCTCGAGAAGGTCGGGATGGCCCACCGCGCGAAGCACCTGCCGAGCCAGCTCTCCGGCGGGCAGCAGCAACGGGTCGCGGTCGCCCGGGCGGTGGTCGGCCGCCCGTCGATCCTCCTGGCCGACGAGCCGACCGGGAACCTCGACTCGAAGAACGGCGAAGCGGTCATGGCGCTGCTGGCCGAGCTGCACCGGGAGGGGGCGACGATCTGCATGGTGACGCACGACCCGCGGTACGCGCGCCACGCCGAGCGGACGATCCACCTGTTCGACGGGCGCATCGTCGACGGCGAGCTCGAACGCGAGTCGGGCCCACCGCGGCCGGCCGAGGGTTTCGAAGCCCGGCCGCTGTGACGCGGGCGCCATGCCCTTCCGCACCATCATCGAGCCGTTCCGGATCAAATCGGTCGAAGCCATCAGGTTCACGACGCGCGAGCAACGGGCCGACGCCCTGGCCCGCGCGGGCTACAACGTCTTCGCGCTCCACGCCGAGGACGTGCTCATCGATCTGCTCACGGACTCGGGCACCGGCGCCATGTCGGCGGCGCAGTGGGGCGCCCTGATGCAAGGCGACGAGTCGTACGCCGGCAGCCGGTCCTTCTACCGCTTCGAGGCGGTCGTCCGGGACCTGACCGGATTCCGGCACGTCATTCCGACACATCAAGGCCGGGCCGCCGAGCGCATCCTCTTCCACACCATCCTCCGTCCCGGCGACATCGTCCCGAACAACACCCACTTCGACACGACGCGGGCCAACGTCGAGGTGGAAGGCGCCGAGGCGCGGGATCTGGTGATCCCGGAAGGCCGGGTGCCCTCGCTGGTGCATCCGTTCAAGGGCAACATGGACCTGGCGGCGCTCGAGCGCCTGCTGGCCGACGAGGGTCCGCGCGTGCCGATCGTGATGGTCACGGTGACGAACAACTCGGGCGGCGGGCAGCCGGTGTCCCTGGAGAACCTCCGGGGCGTCCGGCGGCTGTGCGACCGGTACGGCAAACCTCTGTTCCTCGACGCCTGCCGCTTCGCCGAGAACGCGTATCTCATCAAGCGGCGCGAGCCCGGGCAGGCCGACCGCCCGCCCAAGGCCATCGCGCAGGATATGTTCCGGCTGGCCGACGGCTGCACGATGTCGGCCAAGAAGGACGGCCTCGCCAACATCGGCGGCTTTCTCGCGCTGAACGACGACGAGTGGGCGCGGCGCGCACGGAATCTACTCATCCTCACCGAGGGCTTCCCCACTTACGGCGGCCTCGCCGGCTACGACCTCGAAGCGATCGCGCAGGGGCTCGAAGAGGTCGTCGAGGAACCGTATCTCCGGTACCGCATTCGCTCGATCGAGTATCTGGCGGAGAAGTTGCTCGCGGCGGGCGTCCCCATCGTGCAGCCGCCGGGCGGGCACGCCGTCTACATCGACGCGCGCGCGCTGCTCCCGCACATTCCCCCGCTCCAGTACCCCGGCATCGCGCTGGTCAACGCGCTCTATCTCGAGGCCGGCATCCGGAGCGTCGAGGTCGGCACGGTGATGTTCGGCCTCCGCCCGGACGGCACGGAGGCGCCCGCGCCCATGGATCTGGTCCGCCTCGCGATCCCGCGGCGGGTCTACACGCAGTCGCACATCGATTACGTGGCCGAGGCCGTCGCCGCGGTCGCCGCCGACGCCGGCCGCCTGCGCGGCTGCCGGATCGTGTCGGCGCCGGAGGTGCTGCGGCACTTCACGGCGCGCTTCGAACCGGTGTAGCCTGAAGCGATCCGGCCGGCCGGACTCGACACGATGTGGACCCGTCTGTTCGAAATCGAGAACCGCTGGTGGCTCGGCCTGGTCGCGGTCGGCGCGGCGCTGGTGCTGGCCTGGATCGCGGCCTCGCTCGTGGCGCGCGTCGTCCGGCTCATGTTCCTGCGGCTGGTCGGCGGGCGGGGCGCGGGGTTCACGGCCCCGATTGTGCGGGCGCCAGTGCGGGTCATCCGCTGGGTCGTGTTTCTGTTGATCGCCCTCACGCTGGTGCCTCCCGCCCTGGAGCTTGCCGGGGTCGAGATCCGCTACGGACTCCACGCCCAAGCCGTGGCCGCCTGGCTGCTGGGTGCGGGCCTGCGGGTGCTCCTGATCGCCCTGCTGGCCTACGCGGCGACGCGCGTGACTGCGGTCTTCGCCGACCGCCTCGAAGCCGACCTCGCCCGCGGGGAGGGCCCCGCGGCCGTCGAGCGCGCCAAGCGGGCCCGGACGATCGGCTCGCTGCTACGCAAGGTCGTGAACACGACGGTCATCGCGGTCGCGGTCTTGATGGCGCTCCAGGAACTCGACGTCAATATCGTGCCGGTCCTCACCGGCGCGGGCATCGCCGGACTCGCGGTCGGCTTCGGCGCGCAGACGCTGGTCCGCGACGTGATCAGCGGCTTTTTCCTCATTCTCGAGGACCAGGTGCGTGTCGGCGACGTCGTCTCCGTGGACGGCACGGCGGGCCTGGTCGAAGCGATCAACCTGCGGACCATCGTGCTCCGCGATCTGGCCGGAACGGTCCACGTCATCCCGAACGGCTCGATCACCCGGCTGTCCAACCTCACGAAAGACTACTCGTACGCGGTGCTCGACGTCGGTGTCGCCTACAAGGAGGATACCGACGAGGTGGTGGGCGTGCTGCGCCAGGTGGCCGACGAGCTCGCGCAGGACCCCGCGTTCGCGCCGAGCATCCTGGCGCCCCTCGAGGTGCTCGGCGTCGACGCGTTCGGCGACTCCCAGGTCACCATCAAGGTGCGGATCAAGACCGTGCCGCTCAAACAGTGGGAGGTGGGGCGCGAATACCGGCGCCGCATCAAGAAGGCCTTCGACGCCCGGGGCATCGAGATTCCGTTCCCGCACCGGACCGTGATCGTCCGGGACGGCCAACTCCCCCGTCCGTCTTCTTCCTGAGGCGCGTCGCTCACTCGTCGGGTCGTCCGCCGGGTGGTGCGGCGGCCGGCTCCCCTTTGGCTTCCCGCACGATCTTCACGCCCGCGCTCGCCCCGATGCGGGAGGCCCCGGCCGCGACCAGCGCTTTGAGGGCCGCGTAGTCGCGCACGCCGCCGGCCGCCTTGACGCCCATCTCAGCCCCCACGACTTTCCGCATCAGCGCCACGTCGGCCACGGTGGCACCGCCGGGACCGAAACCGGTCGACGTTTTCACGAAGTCCGCGCCCGCCGCCTTCGCCAGGGTGCAGGCCGCGACCTTCTCGTCATCGGTCAAATACGCCGCTTCGATGATGACTTTGCTCACCACCCCCCGCTCGCGGCACGGCTCGACGACGGCCTCGATGTCGCGCTCGACGAGGCGCAGATCGCCGGACTTGAGCGCGCCGATGTTGATCACCATGTCGATCTCGGTCGCCCCGTCGAAGATCGCCCGGCGCGTCTCGTAGTGCTTGACGTCCGGCGTCGTGGCGCCCAGGGGGAAGCCCACGACGGAGCAGACGCCCACGCCGCTGCCCCGCAGGCGCGCGGCGGCGAGGGCCACCCAGGTCGGGTTCACGCAGACGGTGGCGAACCGGTACTCGGCCGCTTCCCGGCACAGCGTCTCGATGTCGGTGCGGGTCGCGTCCGGCCGCAGCAAGGTGTGGTCGATCATGGACGCGACGTCGCCGGGCGGGCCGCCGCTCGCGTGGAGGCCCAGCCGCGTCGCCCCCGCATCGAGGATCCCCGCGAGCCGGCCCGGACAGCACTCGTACAGCACCGCGTGACAGGTGCACCGCCGCGCCGGGTCGGCCCGCCCCGTCGCCGCCAGTACCTCCTCGGTGACGATCTCGATGAGCCGCTGCACATCGGCCGCCCACGGGTCCGTCATGAGCGTCGGCGCTCCTCCTCTTCCAGCCAGCGGATCTTGAGCAACCGGCGGATGTAGCGCGGTTCCTGCATGGGCGTGGCCAGGAACACGTCGGCGATGCGGCACGCCACATCGGGGTCTGGCACGAACGAGGCCCCGAGTGCCAGCACGTTGGCGCCGTTGTGCTCCCGCGCGTACCGGGCCATCGTCTCGTCGACGCAGACCGCGGCGCGCACCCCCGCGACCTTGTTGGCGGCCACCGCGGACCCCGTGCCACCCGCATCGATCACGATCCCGGCGTCGGCTTCCCGGCACGCGACGGCGCGCGCCACGGCGGCGGCGACGTCGGGATAGTCGACCGGCGGCTCCGGGGCGTGGGCCCCAAGGTCGTCCACCTGGCGGCCTGCCGCGCGCAGGTGCCGCACGAGCGCCTGCTTGAGCAGCAGGCCTCGGTGGTCGCTGCCGACGGCGACGCGACGCGCGGGCGCGACCGGTGCCAGGTCGGCGGGCAGATCGCCGCCGGCCGAGCCTGCCGGCACCACCGTCACCCGTTTCGCCGCCAGGGTTTCCCGCGCGAGCGGCGTGACGAGCCCGCCGGGTGCCAGCTCGACGGTCGAGCCCTCCTCGAGGCGGCGGGCGTCGGCGTCCGTGATGAGGTCGAAGCGGCGCACGATGGCTCCCGGGCGCGGATCAGGACCGCCCCACCTCCGGCGCGGCCGCCGGGTCGGCCGGGGGCGGCAGCCCCAGGCCGTCCTCGCCGTCGAGGACAGCGATGTACGGCAGTTCCCGGTACCGCTGGTCGTAGTCCAGACCGTACCCCACGACGAATCGATCCTCGATTGTGAACCCGATGTAGTCCACCCGCACGTCGATCTCGCGGCGGCTGGGCTTGCTGAGCAGGCACACCGTCCGCAGGCTCTTGGGCGACCGCGCGCGCAGAATCTCCTGGAGGTAGTGCAGGGTCAGGCCCGTGTCCACGATGTCTTCCACGATCACGACGTGCCGGCCCTCGAGCGGGTGGTCGACGTCTTTGAGTAGCCTGACCTCGCCCGAAGACTTCGTGTCCTTCCCGTAGCTCGACAACGCGATGAAATCGAGCGTGACCCGCGCGCGAAGCGACCGGATGAGGTCCGACAGAAAGACGAACCCGCCCTTGAGCACGCACACGAGGTGGATCACTTCGTCCGGCCCGTAGTCGCGGGCGATCTCGGCGGCGAGCTCGCGCACGCGGCGCTGAATCTGTTCTTCCGTGATCAACACCTGCATCGGTCTACTCTCGCGGGCCCGACCGCCGGACCGCCGCCCGCACCCGCTCGGCCATCGCGCGCGCGTCGCCCATCACGCGGTCCGCCTGCAGGGTCAGGATCCGCCGCTCGCGCATCAGGATCCGGCCCTCCACCATCACGGTCCGGACATCGTCACCCCGCGTCACGTACACCAGGTGGGAGACCGGGTCGTACATCGGCACCTGCCGCGCCGCGTCCATGGCCACCACGATGAGGTCGGCGCGCTTGCCGGGCTCGAGGGAGCCGAGCCGGTCGGCCAGTCCCAGGGCCCGCGCGCCCTCGCGGGTCGCCATCGCCAGCACGTCAGCCGCGCCGAGCGCCATCGGGTCGCCGGTCACGAGCTTCTGGAGCAGCGCGGCTTGCCGCATGGCCTCGAACATGTCGAGGTCGTTGTTGCTCGCCGCGCCGTCGGTGCCCAGGCCCGTGGCGATCCCCGCCGCCCGCAGCCGGGTCACCGGGGCTGCGCCGCTCGCCAGCTTCATGTTGCTCTCCGGGTTGTGGACCACCCCGACGCCGCGGCGGGCCAGCGTCGCGATATCCTCGTCCGACACCCACACGGCGTGGGCGGCGACCGTCCGGGGCGCCCAGAGCCCCAGCCCGTCGAGATAGGCCACCGGCGAGGCGCCGTAGTCGCGTTCAACGCGCGCGCGCTCGTCCCGCGTTTCCGCGACGTGGATGAGGAGCGGCACGCCGTAGCGGTCCGCCAGCGCCCGCGACCGGCGCAGCGCCTCCGGGTCGAGCGTGTAGAGGGCGTGGGGCGCCACCGCCGGCGTGACGAGCGCGTCCCCCCGCCACGCTCGGACGAAGGCCTCGGCGCGCGCCAGCCCGTCGGCCGGCGTCCGGGCGTCCGGCACGGGGAACTGGATGATCGTCTGGCCCAGCACCGCGCGCAGCCCGGCGCGCCGCACCTCGTCCGCGATCGCCTCCTCGAAGTAATACATGTCCGCGAAGGTGGTGGTGCCCGAGGCGATCATCTCGAGCGCCGCGAGGCGCGTCCCCACGCGCACGAACTCGGGCGTTACGGTGTGGGCTTCGGCGGGGAAAATGTACCGCGTCAGCCACTCGTCGAGCGCGAGGTCGTCAGCGAGGCCCCGATACAGCACCATCGGCGCGTGCGTGTGCGCGTTGATCAGCCCCGGCATCACGACCCGGCCCGTCGCGTCGATGGTGTCGGCGGCCGCATACCGGGACGCCACGACGTCGGGGCGGTCGACCGCCACGATCGTCGCGCCGTCGATCGCGACCGCTCCCGGCGAGAGGATCCGCCCTTCGGCATCCATCGTCACGACAATGCCGCCGGTCACGATGTAGGTGGCGGACGCGCGGCCGCCGGCCGGGCCGCAGGCGGTGCCGATCAGCAGGAGGCCGATGCACGCAAGGCGGAGCACCGCATCATCTTAGCCCAAGCTGAGTGGCGCTCCGGGGTGCCGGCGCGAGGAACCGGGCGGCGGGCTTCTTGAAGCGACCGGAGAGCGCGTCCCGATGCGGCCGGCGCGGGGGCGAGCGACCGGCGTGCGAGACCGCATCGAGCGAGGTGGAAGTGAACGCGCGGGTGGTGGGCGCTAGTGGATTCGAACCACTGACCCCCGCCGTGTGAAGGCGATGCTCTACCGCTGAGCCAAGCGCCCGGACGACTTTCAGTCTATCGCAAGCGCCGCGCTGTCGCAATCGTGGCACCTGCGGCCGGGCGAGCGCGCAGGCGCGAGTACGTCGGGCG
>CAYZKQ010000067.1:0-14683 GCA_964478975.1 uncultured Vicinamibacterales bacterium
AGCGGCACCGGCGGCCGGAACCCCGCGTCCGCCTGGGCATGCTCGTCGGCCGCAACCGGGCGGCGAGTGCCGCGATCGACCTGAGCGACGGCCTCGGCGACGCCGTCCGCCAGCTGGCCGCCGCGAGCGGGGCGGGTGCCCTCGTCGAGGCAGCCCGCCTGCCTCTGGACCCGGGCGCCGCCCGGTGGTTCGCGGCACACGGCGTCGACCCGATCGCGGCCTGCCTGGCGAGCGACGACTACGAACTGTTATTCGCGGTACCCCCGAAGGCCCGGCCGCGGTTTGACGCGACCTGCCGCCTCCCTCGGGGCTTGTCCGTCACCCGCATCGGGATCCTGACCGCCGGCGGTGAAGTCCTCCTCGAGCGGGAGGGGCGGCTGGAGCCGCTTCCCGGGGGCTACCAGCACTTCGCGCCATGATCCATCTGACCCGAACTGTCGTGGCGCGCTGCCTGGAACGCCTGCTTCACACCCATGACACCCCCCGGCGCACAGCCGCGGCCTTCGCCCTGGGAGTCTTCATCGGGTTCTCCCCGCTCGTGGGACTCCATACGGTGCTGGGGCTCGCCGTCGCGTTTCTCTTCGACCTCAACCGAGTCGCCGTCCTGCTGGGGATCTACACGAACCTCCCGTGGCTGATGGGCCCCTACTACGCCCTGGCCACGCTGCTCGGCGCGTCGATCCTGCGGGTGGAAGCACCGCCCGGGCTGTCGCGGGAGCTTCGCCTCCTCTTTCAGCACTGGGGGCCCTCCACCCTGCCGAGCCTGAGGCACCTGCTTCAGGACGTCGCCTGGTCTTTCGCCCTCGGGTCCACCCTGCTGGCGGCGGCCTCGGCTGGACTCGCCTACGTCCTGGCCTACGGGTTCGTCGCGGCGCGGCAGCGCCATCGGTCCGCAACCGTCCCTCAGGAGTGAGGTCAGGACCGCCGCCAAGGGGTCTGCGCGGCAGGCCTCGGCAGTTCTCGTTCCTAGGGCGACCGCCAGAATGTGAGCCTGGCTGTCGAACTGGGTTATAGTGGGAACGGCCCCCCGGGCGGCTGCAGCCATGCTGTCGCGTTCCTTTCGGCGGCGGGCGTTTGCGACCGCGACCGCGGCGGCCGCCTTCGTGTTTCTTTACGAGGCCACCGCCCACGACTCCCGGCATGCTGCGCGGCGGGCGGAGCTTCTGGAGGACCGAGCCACCCCCGTTCCCGGGGCGCGGCTTCGGTTCACGGCGACCGCCTACTGTAAGGGCACCACGACGGCGTCGGGCGTGGGGGTTCGGTCGGGGATCGCCGCCGCCGACCCCGCCCTCCTTCCGGTCGGTTCGGTCATCCAGGTGGACTCCCTTCCGGCTAAGTACAATGGGGTCTATACGATACTGGACACAGGCCCGAAGGTCCAGGGCCGCGAGATCGACCTGTACATGTGGAGCTGCCACGAGGCGCTCGCCTTCGGCCGCCGTCCGGTCCGGCTCACTGTGTTGCGGCTCGGGTGGAACCCGCAAGCCAGCTCGTCCAGCGTCATCGAGACACTCTTTCGCCAGCGCGAGGCGCGGACCGGCCGGGGCACCGGTCCCGCCCCGGCAGTGGCCCCCACCTCCCCCGGACACCCGACCGGGCGCTGACCGCCGCGCACCGGCACAGCCAGCGCGGGGCGGGGCCTCTCGCACGTCCCGCCTCCGGCCGCCTCCAGGTCGGACGGGCCTGGGTCAGGTTCCGCTGGTCAGGGGCCAGCAGGGTCAGCTTGCCGCCGGGCTGGCCGCGGCGACCCCGCTCGCGGACGGCGCCCCGAGCCCGCTCTCCTGGTCGCGGTACTGGAGCTGGTACAGGCGGAAGTAGATCCCTCTCGCGGCCAACAATTCCTGGTGGGTTCCCGTTTCCCGGATGGTTCCCTTGTGCAAGACGATGATGCGGTCCATGTCCTGGATGGTCGACAGGCGGTGGGCGATGGCGATGGTGGTCCGGCCCGCCATCAGGACGCGCAGGGCGTCTCGGATGAGGCGCTCAGTCTCCGTGTCGACGCTGGAGGTGGCTTCGTCTAGGACCAGGATCTGCGGGTTGGCCGCGAGGGCTCTCGCGAACGAGAGGAGCTGTTTCTGCCCCACCGACAGGGTGGCGCCGCGCTCGGCGACGCGGGTGGCCAGGCCCTCGGGCAGCGCCGCGATGAACCGGTCGGCGTGGACGGCGCGGGCCGCGGACCAGACCTGCTCGTCGGTGAGGTCGGTGCGGCCGAGGCGGATGTTGTCGGCGATGGTCCCCGAGAAGAGGTGGACGTCCTGCAGCACGAGGCCGAACAGGCCGCGCAGCTCGGCGAGGTCCAGGTCGCGGATGTCGACGCCGTCCACGAGGATGCGGCCTCGCGAGACGTCGTAGAAGCGCAGCAGGAGGCTGATGAGGGTGGACTTGCCCGCGCCGGTGGCCCCGACGATCCCGACGCGCTCGCCCGGCTCGACGGTGAAGGACACGTCCCGGAGGACGTAGTCGTCACCGGTGTACGCGAACCATACGCCGTCGAACTCGATCCGGCCGCTCGCGGGATGCGGCCTCCGCGCCGGCGCGGCGGGCGCGGAGATGGTGGCCGGCGTGTCGAGCAAGGTGAAGATGCGCTCGGAAGCCGCCATGGCGGCCTGCAGCAGGTTGAACTTCTCCGACAGGTCGCTGATCGGGCGGAAGAAGCGCTGGGCGTACTGCAGGAATGCCACCAGCGAGCCGAGTGTCAGGGCGCCGGTGAGCACGCGGGCGCCGCCCACCCAGACGATCAGGCCGGCGGCCAGGGCCCCGAGGACCTCGATGGCCGGGTAGAACACGGCGTAGTAGAAGATCGACTCGATGTTGGCGTCGCGGTGGCCCGCGTTGATCGCCTGGAAGCGGGCGAAGGCCCGGGCTTCGCGGCGGAAGAGCTGGACCGTGGCCATGCCGCTGATGTGCTCCTGGAGGAACGCGTTGATCCGGGCCACCCAGAGGCGCACGGTCCGGTACGACTCCCGGACGTGCCGGCGGAACCACTGGGTCACCAGCACGATGAGGGGCACGACCGCGAAGGTCACGAGCGCGAGGCGCCAGTTCATGGTGACGAGCACGGCCATGATGCCCGCGAGCGTCACCAGGTCGCCGACCACTGACACGAGCCCGGAGGTGAACAGGTCGTTCAGCGCGTCCACGTCGGTGGTGACCCGCGTCATCAGGCGGCCGACCGGGTTGCGATCGTAAAACCGGATGTCGAGCTGCTGGAACCGGTCGTAGATCTGGGTTCGCAGGTCGAACATGATGCGCTGGCCGGTCATCTGCAGCGCGTAGGTCTGCACGAACTCCAGCGCGAAGGACGCCACGAGGATCGCGAGGAAGGCCGCGGCTACGCGGTCGAGGCCGGCGAGCTCGCCGGTGGCGATGTGGCGGTCGATCGCCACCTTCACCAGGTACGGCTGCACGAGCTGCAGCCCCGCCTGCGCCACGATGGCGACGAGCGCGATCCCCATGAGGGGGCGGTAGGGTCGCACGTAGCCCAGCAGGCGCCGCATCAGCCGCGCGTCGTACGCCTTGCCGAGCACCTCGTCTTCGTGAACCGGCATACGGTTCCCTGCCGGACCTCGCTTCCGCAGGTCAGGACGCGGCGAGTTCCTCCTCCAGCAACTGCTTCCGGTAGAGCTCCGCGTAGACCCCGCCCCGGGCGACGAGCGTCTCGTGGGTGCCGCGCTCCACGATGCGTCCCCCCACCAGGACCAGGATGAGGTCTGCGTGGCGCACGGTGGAGATGCGGTGCGACACCAGGACGCACGTGCGCCCGCGCAGCACCTCGCGCAACCGCGCGAGGATCTCCGCCTCGGTGTACGTGTCCACCGCCGAGAACGCGTCGTCCAGGATCAGGATGCGGGGGTCGGCCACGAGGGCGCGCGCCAGGGCCGTCCGCTGCTTCTGGCCGCCGGAGAGCGTGATGCCCCGCTCGCCCACCACCGTGTCGTACCCGTGGGGGAAGTCGGCGACGTCTTTGTCGAGGCGCGCGACCGACGCGGCCCAGCGGATCTGCTCGACCAGGTCGGCCGGTCCGGCCGCCCCCGGGACCGCTGCGTCGCGGCCGGCCGGTGCGGTCCCGCTCCCGTCGGCCGCGCCCGCCCCGACGGCGATGTTCTCGGCGATCGTGTCCGAGAAGAGAAACGGTTCCTGGGGGACGAGGGCGATGGCGCGCCGGAGCGTGGCGAGCGGCCATTCGCGCACGTCGACGCCGTCGACAAAGACCGTGCCGGGCGGGGGATCCCAGAGGCGGGGGAGCAGGTGGACCAGGGTGGACTTGCCGGAGCCCGTGGGTCCGACGAGCGCCACGGTCTGTCCGGGTGCGGCGGTGAAGGAGACGTGGTCCAGCACCGGCCGCCCGTCGTACGCGAACGTCAGGTCGCGCACCTCGACGGCTCCCGCGATGCGCCGGTGCGCCAGCGCCGGGCGGGCGTGGGCATCCGTGATCGACGGGACCGCCTCGAGGACCTCGAGCATGCGCCGCCACGACGCCAGACCCCGCTGCAGCATGTTGGTGACCCAGCCGAAGGCGATCATGGGCCAGCTCAGCATGGTGAGGTAGCCGTTGAAGGCGACGAACTCCCCGAGCGTCATGCGCCCCTGGATGACCGCCCGGCTGCCTTGCCACAGCACGAGCAAGGCGGCCAACCCGAGGAAGAAGGACAGGCTCGGGTAGAACAGCCCCTGCAGCCGGATCAGGCGGCGGTTGCGCTCGACGTACTCCCGGTTCGCCCGGCGAAACCGTTCCGCCTCGAACGCCTCCTGCCGGTAGGCCCTGATGACGCGCACGCCCGAGAGGGCCTCCTGCACGAGCGCGCTGAGCTCGGCGAGCTGGGCCTGGATGCGGTCGAAGCGCCGGTGGATCGCGCTGCCGAACACCTTGACTGACAGGGAGACGAACGGCAGGGGGACCAGTGCCAGCAGGGTGAGGCGGGCGTCGATCGAGATCATGAGGGCGAGGGCGATCACGAACACGATGCCCGTGTTGACCGCGTACATGACGGCGGGCCCGACCATCATGCGCACAGCGTTCAGGTCGTTGGTGGCGCGCGACATGAGGTCGCCGGTGCGCCGCGCCTGAAAATACGCGGCGGGCATCGCTTGCAGGCGGGCGAAGAAGTCGTTGCGGATGTCGTACTCGATCTCGCGGGAGAGCCCGACGATGATCCGCCGCATGAGGAACCGAAACGCGCCGCCGGCCACGCCCACGGCGACGAGCAGGGCGGCGTAGAAGGCGAGCTTGGCCCGCGTCACGCCCTGGTGCAGCTCGTCCACGGCGTACTTGAGAATCCACGGAGACACGAGGGCGATCACGGTCGTGAGGACAGCACAGACCAGCCCCGTCGCGAAGCGGCGCCGGTAGCGCAAGGCGTACGGCAAAAGGCGCCGGACGGCCTGACTGAGCGGCATCTCCGCTAGCATACCGGAAGCGGCCGGCCGCGCGCAGCTCGGCGCGGGAGAATGGCGGCGTCATGCCTCGCCGCCGCGCGCGCCGTCCGAACGCGTCGCATCGGGACGGTGGCCCACGCGTGCGCGCGTCACGGGGCGGACCGCCACCGGCGACGGCCAGTCGCACATCGCGGAGGTGAGCGCGTCATGAACCACCTGCGCGCCCGGTGGGTCTCGGCCTGGCGCTGGGGGGCTGCCGCCGTGCGATCCGCCTGGACGCACGCGACGCACGTCGCCCACGTGCTCGCTCAGACGCCCCCCGGCTGTTGAGCGCTCGACCCGCGGTCCCTGGAGGAGGACCGTCGCCCGGACCCGCCTCGGCCTCCCCGTTCCGCGCGCCGGGGGCGGACGCCCGAGGCGGAAAAAACTGAATGAAGGCGAACGCGGAGGCCGCGGGGCTGCACCCCGTCCGGGGGGCGCAGCCCCGCAACGCGTCAGAACGACACCCGCACGCCGAGTTGCCCGGTGCGCGGGACGCCGCCCTCGCGAAGTGCGGTCAGGACGAGGAATGTCGGCGAGGCCTGGTTGCCGCTCGGGTTGTCGAAGTTGGCTCGGTTGGTCACGTTGAAGACGTCGGCGAAGACGTCGATCGTCGCCGGGCCGCGCGGCCACAGCCGGTAGCCCAGCCGCAGGTCGAGCTGGAAGAAGCCGGGCCCGCGCGCGCCGTTGCGCTTGCTCTCGAACTCCACCTCCCACGCGTCGTCCCCCACCCCGCGGTACCTTCCGGCGGGCAGCGGTTCGCTCAGCGAGCCGTTGCGGTCCGGATCCACGTTCGCGTTCGTGAGGGTGAAGGGCAGCCCGCTCAACGCACGGGCGACCCAGCTCACCGTGAGCCCGCCCGTGCGCGGCACCAGCGCCGTCCCGCTCACGACGAAATTGTGGCGCCGGTCGACGTTGGTCGGCCCTTCGTTCAGGTCGAGGCGGAGGTCGTCGAGCAACTGGAACCCGCTCGCCGGTGCCCCCACCGCCGGCGTGTTGCCCCGCGCGTACGAGAGGGTGTAGGCGACGCGCGCGCTGTACTGGTTCGAAAACCGCTTCTCGAACTGCATCTGCAGCGCGTCGTATTCGGTCCGGCCCGCGTTGACGAGCTGGTTGACGGCTGCCGTGAACAGGTCGCGATGGATCCGGACAAGGGGACTCGTCGGCAGCGGCTCGGCCCGCAAGCCGGGGTTGAGGTCCCTCGTCATGAACAGGTCGCGCCCCCAGACGTGCACGTAATCCACCGTGAACGCCACGTCGCGGGCGAGCTGTCGCTCGTACCCCAGCGTCGCCTGCCGGCTCTGCGGGACCTTGCGGTTTGGGTTGTCGAGCGCCACGGTTCCGGTGTTCTTCACCCGCGAGCCCGGCGGATAGAGCTGGCCGAGCAGCGTGCGGTTGACCGTCGGGCCGTTGACGAGAAACGGGTCGGCCGGGAGCCGTCCGTTGCGCGGTCCGGGGTCGGCGGCGTTCGCGGGGAAATTCACGACGAACGACTCGGAGAAGACGCCCGCTGTGAAGAGCGCCGTAATGCCCAGATCAAAGTGCGTCTTGTCGTAGAAGATCCCGTAGCCGCCCCGGAGCACGTCGCGTCCCGCTCCCCCGATGTCGTACGAGAAGCCCACCCGGGGGCCCCAGTTGTTCTTGTCGACCGGATAGGACCCCACCACGCCCAGGGCGGGCTGATCGGCGCCGGGCGTCGGGATGACCTCGAGGTCGTAGCGCACCCCGATGCTCAGCGTGAGGCGGTCGTTGATCTTCCACTTGTCCTGGGCGAACGCCGCGTAGTACTGGGCCTTGACGTAGCTGCTCGACGGACCCGGCACCCGGATGCTCAAGCGGTCCGGGTAGGTGCGGGGATCGGCGGGATCGAACGGTCCGTTGGAGCGGCCGAAGCTGAAGGTCCCGTTGAGGTTGTCGTGGGCTTCCGACCGCACGCCCACATACTGGTACTGCACGCCCACCTTGAAGTCGTGGTCGCCGCGCTTGCCGGGGACGAACCAGGAGAAGGTGTCCTCGATCTGGTACGCGTCGTTCACGCGCGCCTGCGCCACCGCACTCTGCTGGTCCGTGAAGCTTTGGAACGCGAGCGTCGGCGGGCAGTCCACCTGCCGGTGCCCGTTGCCGTTGAAGCACGGGTTCGCAAACGCCACGTCCTCCTGGGTCCAGGCCACGCGGAGCGTGTTGACCTTGGTCGCCCCGAGCACTGAGCTCAACGTGCCCACGACGGTCTGGTCCAGGTCGTCCTCTTCGCGGGACGCCGCCAGGGTCACGGTGCCGATGATCTGGTTGAACTGGGGCGAGTACTCGCGCAGCCACCGTACGCCCCACGTGTGGTTCGCGTT
This sequence comes from uncultured Vicinamibacterales bacterium, assembly GCA_964478975.1. GTDB lineage: Bacteria > Acidobacteriota > Vicinamibacteria > Vicinamibacterales > JAHECP01 > CAYZKQ01. The sequence goes on from CAYZKQ010000067.1 coordinate 7,758, forward strand.
GATCTGATGGTCGAAGCGCACGAGCGTGTTCCACACCCGCGTCCGCTCGGTCGTCGTGGTGTTGAACTCGGGCCGCGGCGGAATGTTGATCGTCACGCCCTCGTCGATGAGCACCCGCTCGAGGCTGAAAAAGAAGTGCGCCTTGTCCCGGACGATGGGGCCGCCGAGCGTGCCGCCGTATTCTTGCTTCCTCGTGTCCGGCTTGTCGAGGTTGTTCTTCCTCGCGAAGTAGTCCGTTTCCGTCAGGCTGGCGTCCTGCACGTACGAAAAGCCGCTCCCCCGGAAGCGGTTCGTGCCTTGCTTGGTCACGGCGTTGATCACGGCGCCGGTCGTCCGGCCGAACTCGGCGTCAAACTGGTTCGTGATGACCTGGAACTCCTGAATGGACTCGAGCGGCGTCCGCGCCTGGGTGCCGGCCCGCTGCCCGATGGCGTCGTCGTTGTTGTTGGCGCCGTCCAGCAGGTAGTTGTTGTTTCGGGCGTCCTGGCCGTTGACGTTGATCGAGTCGGACCCGAACGACTCGGTGCTGATGTTCGGGATAATCCCGGGCAGCAACCCGATGAACCCGATGTAGTTGCGGTTGATGGACGGCAGGTCCACCAGCTCGCGACTCGAGATGTGCCCGCCGACCTCCTTGGACGTCGTGTCGATGATCGGCGTTTCGCCGGTCACCGTCACCTGCTCCTCCAACCCGCCCACCTCCAGTTGAATATCCACGGTCGCCGTCTTGCCGACCTCGACCACCACGTCGCGCCGGGAGTACTTCTTGAAGCCCTGCAGCTCCGCCGTCACTTCATAGCGACCAGGGCGGATGCCGCTGATGAAGTAGCTGCCGTCCGGACCCGTGACCGTCTCGCGGAACATCCCGCTCTCCTGGTCGCGGACGACCAGCGTGACACCGGGCAGCACCCCGCCCTGCGGGTCCGCCACCCGGCCGCGGATTTCCGCCGTGCCCTGCTGCGCCGCCGCCGCGGCGGCGACCAGCAGGACGCCGAGCCAACTCCCCACGACTCTTCGCATGGCTCCCTCCTCTGACCGCCCAGTCAGGGCCCGTGACCTGGAACCGGCGCGCGAGGCCGGAGCGGGGACACGCCGCTCCACCTCGCGGACCGGAGGCACCCTGACCGAGCGCGCCAAGTGTATCCCGATGGAGGGCGCAAGAGACATGCCCGCGTGAGCGCCCTCTGGTCAGGGACTTACAGTCACGGCCGCGCACGAAAAGGGTAAGAGGCCGCCGGAATCGGAAAATCCGACGGCTTCCGCCCGGCGCGGCGTCCGTGCTATCCTGGGGTGCCTTCCCAGCAGGCCTCCCGGGTCGCCATCTACGGGGCACGCGCCGATCGTCCGAAACCTCTTCTGCCAGGAGTTCACCATGCCGACCACCGTGCGAGCCGTCGTCCTGCTGGCCCTCCTCTGCGGCGGATCCGCCCAGCCCGCCGCGGCCCAATTCACTGCGCCGCGCCCGCCCGCCGACCGCGCCCCCGGCGAGGTCTACTGGGTCGAGCTCAGCGCCGACCTCTGGAACCCGGCGCCGGCCGTCTCGGTGACGAGCGAGTCGCTCGGCATCCCGGGCACCCCCATCGACTTCGTCGCGGACCTGGGTATCGCGAAGACCCGCCTGAAACAGTTCCAACTGGTCCTCCGGCCGGCGAAGAAACACCGGTTCCGTGTCGAGCTGACGCCCATTCGCTACGCCGCGGACACCGTCCTCGAGAGGCGCCTCGTGTTCAACGGCATCGCGTTCCAGGTGGGGCTGCCCGTGCAGGCCGCCTTCGACTGGCGCGCGTGGCGCTTCGGGTACGAATACGATTTCGTGTATCGCAAGCGCGGGTTCGTCGGGGTCATTGTCGAGGCGAAGTACACCGACGTGCAGGTCAGTCTCGACAGCGTCGTGGCCGGCACCCTCGTGGCGAGCGAGTTCGCCCGCGCGCGGGCCCCCATCCCGGCCGTCGGGGGCATCGGGCGCGTCTACGTCGCGCCGAGCACGGCCGTGACCTTCGAGGTCACGGGCATCGGGCTGCCCGAGAACCTGAGCAAGGAGTACCGGGCGCACTACGTCGAGTACGACCTCTACGCCACGGTGAACTTCGCGCGGAACATCGGGGCCCAGGTGGGCTACCGCGCCCTCGACGTCGGGTACCAGATCGACCTCGACGCGGGCGACTTCGTACTGAAGGGGCCGTACTTCGGGTTCGTCGTGAGGTTCTGACCCCGCGCGCGGGGCGACCGCACCACCCTCACCGGCGCAGCTCGACCCAGACCCCGAGGAACCGGTGGTCCCGGCTGTCGGGCTCCCACTCGGCGGGACGGAACCCCGAGCGTGCAGAGAGGTGAACGAGGACCGCGCCGCCGTCCGGTAGCAGCGGTACCTCCACCATCCGCTCCTGGCGCGGGGCGAGCGCGAGTCTCTCGCGCCAGGCTCCCACCTCGATGACGACCTGGTTGTCCACGGGCCCGTTGCGCAGGAAGAGCGGCGCCACGCGCCCGCCCACCCCCGGGCGTCCCGGCGTATCGAGGACGACGGCCGCCGCGCCACCGCCACGGATCCAGAACGCGCCGGGCTCGGCGAACGCCCCGTCGTCCAGGAAATACACCGTCCCGCCGGGATAGGCGGCCGCCTGCCGCGCCACGACCCCCGCGAGCGGCGGAGGCAGCCGCCGCAAGGCCCGCGGCCGGAGCACCACGCGCGAGACCGCCTCGTAGGCCGCGGCGTCGGCCCGCACGACCAGCGCCCGAACCGCGACGGGCAGCCGCAGGTCGACCGCGACGCCAGACCTGCCCGCCGCCGCCAGCGGGACCGTGCGCACGGCAAGCTCGTCGCGACCGACTCCGATCCGGAGCTCGCCCTCCGACTCGCCGCGGACGGCCACATCGAGCGAATAGACGCCAGCGGGGAGGTTCGGGGCCGCGAACACCGCGCGCTCCCGCGCCGAAAGCCAGCGCCGGGGCACCTCGATGCGGAGCAGACCAGGCACCGCGGCGAGATCGATCACCCGCACGGGCCGGTCGGCCACCGCGAGTCCCCGCCAGGCAGCCGCCCGGCGGATCAGCTCGAGCTGCGAGGCGGCCGGCGACAGCCCGCTCGTGCCGTTCGACCACCAAACTGTTGCCAGGGCCGCCATCGCGCAGGCGGCGTACACGGCCGGCGTCGCCGCAGCCAGGCGGCGTCGGTCCGCGCCCCCGAGGCGTTCGACGCCCACCAGGAGCGACCACCCGAGCGCCAGGGCGGCGACCCAGATCGCCACGTGCCCCCACGCCGTCCCCTCCGGGGTCCGGTGGAAGCTCGGCAGCCCCAGGGCCAGCTCCGTCGTCTGCGACAACCAGTCGAGCCACAAGGCGTAGCCGTCCCGCACGTTGTAGGCCAGGCGGCCGCCCTCGACGAGGACGAGGCAGCCGGCCGCGAACAGGGTGAACGCGAGCGCCGCGACCAGGGTCGCCCGGGTCGCCCGTCGGTGGGCGCGGGCCCAGGCGACGGCGGCCGGGCCGGCGAGTGGGAGGAGCACGGGAACGAAGAAGCGCGCGGGCGCACTCCAGCCCGCCCACCACATGCGGAAGTGCGTCACCGACACGAGATACGGCACCATCACCAGCAGAAGCTCCACCGCCACGCGCCGCTCGCGCGCGTCGCGGGCGAGCCGGCCGAGGCCCACAGCAGCGGCCGCGAGCACCGGTGCATACGGCAGGAGTCCGAACTGCTGGTCGAACAGCAGCCCTCCGATGCCGCTCGTGACGAAGGCCCAGCTCGCCTGCGTCCGGAAGAACGTCCCGTAGGGCGCCAGCGGGCTGATGGTGCCGTAGATGACATAGAAGAACGCGAACCAGCCGGCGGCGCTCAGCGCGGGGACGGTGAAGAGCACCGCGGCCGCGCGGCCGCCGGCCCGCCACCCGTAGCGCCCGACCAGGCGGGCGGCGAGGACCAGTCCGAGCGGCGCCGCGAGCAGGACGAAGCGGGTGTGCAGCCAGGGGAGCAGCGCCAGCGCGGCGCCGGTGAGGGCGAGGGTCCGCCCGCGCGGGCCTTCGGGGTCTGCCCCGCGGTGGAGTTTGGCCAGCATCGAGACCGCCGCGAGCAGGAGCACGGCCCCGATCCCGTCCGGGTAGACGGTGAAGGTGTGGAAGATCCACGACGGACTCAGGCACACCGCCGCCCATCCGAACCACGCTGCCCCCGCGTCGCCGCTCACGCGGAACGCCAGGGTCCACACGAGGCCGGCGCCGAGGGCGGATGCGAGGAGGAGAAAGGCCTTCACGCCCGGATAGCCGGCGGCGGCGAAGGCCGGCGCCACCAAGGCCGGGAGGCCCGGCGCGTGCACCGAGTAGATCTGGCCGTCCCGGCCCCGCTGCAGGTAATCAGGCTTCAGCTCGCCGGCCGGGAAATACGGGGCGTAATCGCGCCGCTGGTGGTTGTTCTCGATCTTCAGGTCGAAGTCGCAGAGCAGGCTCTGCGTGATGATCAGGTAATGCGGCTCGTCGCCCCCGGGCACCGACGGTGCGACCCGCCAGGCGGCGGTGGCGAACAGCGCCAGTCCGGCGGCCGACGCCACCCACGGCGCGCGCCGCGGGTCTCTCGCCCGCCGCCACAGGCGAGCCGCCAGGGGGCTCAGGCCCGACCACTCGTGCGCGCCCGCCATCCCGACGGCCACAGCGAGCCACACCAGGTACGCCGCCGGACCCGTCCAGAGCAGCCACGGTGCCGGCGCGCCGGGGATCCACGGGAGGACCGTTAGGGCGCTCAACGCGAGCGGCGCCAGCGGCAGACATCGCACGCGCGGCGCCGCGGCCACGACTCCAGCGAGGACCAGGAGACCCAGCAACCGCGCGAGGGGCGGGAGCAGCCCCACGCGGGTGGCGGCGGGCGACGCCCCGATCACGGCCAGCGTGCCGCCGGCGCACCAGACGCCTGCGGCCCAGCACGCCGCGGCCGCCGCGGCGACGACGAGGGGGGCGGGACGGCCGGGTTCCGACACTATCGCGCGGGGCGCGAGACCGCGAGCTTGGCCAGCCGCCGGTCGGCCTCGAGCAGGGTTTCGTCTTTCTTCGAGAAGCAGAACCGCAGCTTCGAGCGCCCGAGCGCCGGGTCGTGGTAGAAGCTGCTGCCGGGCACCGCCGCGACGCCGACCTCGCGCACCAGGTAGCGCGCGAACGCGGTGTCGTCGGCGGCGCCGAACGCGGCGATGTCCGTCATGATGTAGTAGGCGCCGTACGGCTTGTAGCAGGTGAACCCGTGGCGCGTGAGGATGTTCAGGAGCAGGTCCCGGCGCCGCTCGTAGCCCCGCGCCAGTTCCGCGTAGTAGCGTTCGGGCAGCGCGAGCGCCGCGGCACCCGCCTCCTGGAGCGGGGCGGGGGCGCCGACCGTGAGAAAGTCGTGGACCTTGCGGATCGCTGCGGTCAGCTCCGGCGGGGCGATCGCCCACCCGACGCGCCACCCCGTGACGCTGAAGGTTTTCGAGAGGCTGTTGATCGTGATGGTCCGCTCGGCCATGCCGTCGACGGCCGCCATGGGCACGTGCCGACGACCCTCGTACACGATGTGCTCGTAGATCTCGTCGGTGATGGCGATGACGTCCCACTGGCGGCACAACGCGGCGATGACGCCGAGCTCGTCGGCCGTGAAGACTTTGCCCGTGGGGTTGTTGGGCGTGTTGATGATGATGGCGCGGGTCCGCGCGCCGAAGGCTGCCCGCAGCTCGTCGGGGTCGAACGTCCAGTCCGGCTCGTGCAACGTCACGTAGCGCGGCGTCGCGCCCGACAGGATCGCATCGGGCCCGTAGTTCTCGTAAAACGGCTCGAAGACGATCACTTCGTCGCCCGGGTCGACGACCGCGAGCATCGCCGACATCATGGCCTCGGTCGACCCGCAGCAGACCGTGACCTCTCGCTCGGGGTCCACCGGCACGCCGTAGCGCCGCGAGAAGTCGCGCGCGACGGCCTCCCGGAGTCCCTTGGCGCCCCAGGTGATCGCGTACTGGTTCACGTCGGCGCGGATCGCGGCGCACGCCGCCTCCTTGATCTCCGGCGGCGCAGGGAAGTCGGGGAAGCCCTGCGCGAGGTTGACGCCGCCATGGAGGTTGGCGAGCCGCGTCATCTCGCGGATGACGGACTCGGTGAACTGCGCCGCTTTGCGCGATCCGCGGGGTCTCATGAAGGTCCTGGCGCGCCGCCGTAGAGCCGGCGGTAGTCGTCGAGCGTGCCGAGAATCCGGCGCACGTAGTTCTGCGTTTCCGGGAACGGCATGTCGTCCACGAACTCCTCCGGCGGCAGGTCCGGTCGCTCGCGGACCCACCGGCTGACCGACCGTTCGCCCGCATTGTACGCCGCCAGGGCCAGGTGCAGCGCCCCGAACCGCTGCAGGAGGTCGGCGAGGTGCTTCGTGCCCAGACGCAGGTTCAGGTCCGGGTCGAGGAGCATCCGCGTGGTGACCCGACGGAGGCCGAGGGCGCGGCCCAGCCGGCGCGCCGTCGCCGGCACGATCTGCATCAGGCCGTGCGCGTTCGCGCCCGACCGCGCGCTCGCGTCGAACATCGACTCCTGGGCCACGAGCGCCGCCACGAGATACGGATCCAGCCCGGCGGCCGCCGCGTGCGCCTGAATGCGATCCCAGTAGTCGAGGGGAAACACGATCCGCAGGGCCTCGTCCGGCACGCGTCCGTTGTCCGCCGCGAGCACCTGCGGGTACGCCCGCCGCATCAGGACCGCCGCGCGCCGGTAGTCGCCCTGGCGGTTGAGCACGAAGGCGGCCGTGGCCTCGAGCGCCGGCGTACCGCCCCACGCCGCGCGGGCGTAGTCCAGCTCGGCGAGGGCTGCGTCGTAGAGCTCCAGCGCGATGAGCGTTCGGATGAGCCGCGCGGTCGGCGGCACGCTCGACGCCGGCGCCGCCGGACCGGACGGCCCCGGCATCGGCCGGGCCGGCGCCTCGCGCCCCGCGTCGG
>CAYZKQ010000068.1:0-14605 GCA_964478975.1 uncultured Vicinamibacterales bacterium
ACCCCCACGGACCCCGGCCGCCCGCCGCCGCGAGCGAGACTCTCGTGGTGCCGAACCGGCCCGCCTCGACGCCGCCCGCCAGGCGCGCCGGGCCGCCGTGCCGCGTGACGATCTGGACGACGGCCCCGATGGCCCCACCGCCGTAGACGGCGCTCTGCGGGCCGCGGACGATTTCGATGCGCTCGATGTCCGCGACGGAGAGCTGCGAGAAGTCGAATCCGCCGCCGAAGGCGTTCATCGGGACGCCGTCGATGAGGACGAGCGTGTAGTCGGATTCGCCGCCGCGCGGAAAGAGCGACGTGAGGGCACCCCGGCCCCCGCTTTGCACGACCCCGAGGCCGGCCACCGTCGCGAGGGCGTCGGCGACCGTGTCGACCTGCCGCGCGGCGAGCTCGTCGGCGGTGATCACCGTCGCGCTCGCCGGCACCCGGGACAGCGGCACGTCCACCTGCGCCGCCGACACGACGACCGATTCGGTCACGGCCGCCAGGCGCAGGCGGACCGTGACCTCGCGCGCCTCGCCGGCCTCCACCGGCACGACCAGCGTCTCGCTGCGGAACCCCGGACGCGTGACTTCCACCGTGTAGGTGCCCGGCGGCAACTCCGCCACCACGAACCCGCCGCGCGCATCGGTGTCGGTCGTGGCCACCACGGTCGCGCCCGACACGACGAGGACGCGTGCGTGCGGCACGACGTGGCCGTCCGGGTCCGTGACGGTCCCGCTGAGCGTCGCGGCCGGCGCGGCGGCCGGCGCCGCCGGAATCCCCGCGAGGAAGAACAGGGTCGCGAACGCGAGGCGGGCCGCGGCGCGGACCGCTCGCCGCACCGACGGCGGGCGGGTGCAGGCGCACGCACGGCGCAGTCCGGAAGAGAAGTCGGGAGAGATCGGACGGATCATGGGCTCCTTTCTCGGCGTGTCTCGCGCCGATCCCGCCGCCGGCCTGGCAGCCGCGGCGGCTGAAGGACGAACCCGGTGACCCGGTCTCCTGACTCGCGGATCCCCGCCGGGGCGCAGCGCCTTCCCACGCCCGCACCGGGCGCAGTGGCGGCGTCGCGGCCGGCGCGGGTCGTCCCCGGCGGCGCGCGACGCGAACGGGCGGCCTCGGCTCCCCGCTTACAGTGGCGGCACCGTGTGGGCTTCGCACCCACTTCCCGGAGTCGCCGGGTGAGCGTCGGTTGTCGACCCGAAGTATAGCATGGTACGATTCCCGAGCACGGAGCGGTCCTGCGTGTCAGCCACGGTTCGCGCGATCCCGCCGCGTGCCGCCGAGCCGGATCGGCCCGGGCGGCGTCGAGCGCCCGCGATGCCCCGCCGGGTCGCCGACGCCGGCCTCGCCGACATCGCCGAGCGCCTCGACGCCGGCGAGCGCCTGGGGCTCGACGACGGCGTGCGGCTGTTCGCCTGCCCCGACCTGTTCGCCCTCGGGTGGCTGGCCAACCGGGAGCGCGAGCGGCGGCACGGCGCGCGCACGTACTACAACCGGAACATCCGGATCGAGGCGACCAACGTCTGCGTGGCGAGCTGCCTGTTCTGCTCCTTCGCGCGCCTGCGTCCGGGCGACCCCGGGTCCTACACCCTGTCGCTCGAAGAGGCGTGGGACAAGCTCCGGCGCCGCCGCCACCTGCGCCTGACCGAGGTGCACGTGGTCAACGGGCTGCACCCGGACCTGCCGTTCGACTACTATCTGGAGCTGCTCCGCGGCTTCAAACGCATCCGGCCCGACATCCACCTGAAGTGCTTCACGGCGGTCGAGATCGCGTTTTTCGCCGATCTGTTCGGCATGACCGACGAGCAGGTGCTCGTCGCGCTCAAGGCGGCCGGCCTCGACTCGCTGCCGGGCGGCGGCGCCGAGATCTTCGCCGAGCGCGTGCGGCGGAAGATCTGCCACGACAAGTGCGACGCCGACCGGTATCTGGCGATTCACCGCACGGCGCACCGGCTGGGCCTGCGGTCGAACGTCACGATGCTCTACGGCCACATCGAGACGCCGGCCGAACGCGTCGACCACATGCTCCGGGCCCGGGCGCTCCAGGACGAGACGAGCGGCTTCCAGGCGTTCATCCCTCTGGCGTTCCACCCCGACCACAACCAGATGCGGAAGCTGCCGCCCCCGACGGCGGCCGACACGCTGCGCGTCCACGCCGTCGCGCGGCTCGTGCTCGACAACATTCCCCACATCAAGGCGTTCTGGGTGGCGACCGGGGTCGAGGTGGCGCAGACGGCGCTCTGGTTCGGCGTCGACGACCTGGACGGCACGGTCGAGGAGGAGCGCATCTACCACATGGCCGGCTCGCGGACGCCGGAGTCGCTGTCGCCGGCGGAACTGGAACACTTGATCCGCGCCGCCGGGCGCGAGCCGGTCGAGCGCGACACGCTGTACAATGTGATCGCCCCCAGCGCGCAGCCGGTCGGATGAGGAGTCCGTGGACCTGCACCTGCTGACGGAGTACGAAAAGAGCCACCTCGCGGAGCGCCAGCCCCTGCCGGACGCGTACCTGGGGCTGTCGGACGAGGAGATGGACGCGCGGATCGCCGCGGCGAAGGCCGCGCTGGGCCGCCGCCTGGTCATCCTCGGCCACCACTACCAGCGCGACGAGGTCATCAAGTTCGCCGACTACACCGGCGACTCGCTGAAGCTCGCCCGGCACGCCGCCGCCCACGGCGAGGCCGAGTTCATCGTCTTTTGCGGCGTGCACTTCATGGCGGAGAGCGCCGACATCCTGCGCGCGCCCGGCCAGCAGGTCATCCTGCCGGACCTGGCCGCCGGGTGCTCGATGGCCGACATGGCCGCCCCGGACGAGCTCGAAACCTGCTGGGACGAGCTCGCCGCCCTGGGCGTCCGGCACATCGTCCCGGTCACCTACATCAATTCGTCGGCCGCCATCAAGGCGTTCTGCGGCGAGCGCGGCGGGATCGTGTGCACGTCGTCGAACGCCGCGGCGGCGATGCGGTGGGCGTGGGCGCGCGGCGACAAGGTGCTCATGCTGCCCGACCAGCACCTCGGGCGCAACACCGCCTACAAGATGGGCGTGCCCCTCGACGAGATGGTCGTGTGGGACCCGAGCGAACCGTTCGGCGGGCTCGACCGCGCCGCCCTCGCGCGCGCCCGGCTCGTGCTCTGGAAGGGGCACTGCTCGGTCCACACGCGCTTCACCGTCGCCCAGGTCGAGCGCTTCCGCCGCGAGCACCCCGAGGGCCGCGTCATCGTGCACCCGGAGTGCACCTTCGACGTGGTCCAGGCCGCCGACGACAGCGGGTCGACGGAGTACATCATCCGGACCGTCACGGGCAGCCCCGACGGCTCGGTGTGGGGCGTCGGGACCGAGATCCACCTGGTCCACCGCCTCGCCAAGACGCTCGCGCCGAAGAAGACCGTCGTGACCCTGGACCCGTTCGGGTGCCTGTGCTCGACGATGTTCCGCGTCTCGCCGAACCATCTCCTGTGGGTGCTCGAAGGCCTGCTCGACGGCGAGGTGCACAACCTCATCGTCGTGCCGGACCGGGTGAAGCGCTGGGCGCGCGTCGCCCTGGACCGGATGCTCGAAGTGGCGTGAGGCGTCCGGCTCCGACCGGCGCCCGCGTCGAGACCTGAGGAGGACGAACGCTCATGGCACACGAACTGCCCCCACTGCCGTATCCGTACAACGCGCTCGAACCGCACATCGACGAGCTGACGATGCGGATCCATCACGACAAGCACCACGGCGCGTACGTGACCAACCTGAACGCCGCGCTGGAGAAATACCCGGCCCTCCAGGGCAAGTCGGCCGAGGACCTCCTGCGCGAGATCGCGAGCGTGCCGGAAGAGATCCGCACCGCGGTCCGCAACAACGGCGGCGGCCACGTCAACCACACGATGTTCTGGGAGATCATGGGACCGAACGCCGGCGGCCCGCCGAAGGGCCCGATCGCCGACGTCATCCAGGCGAGCTTCGGGAGCTTCGCGGCCTTCAAGGACCAGTTCACCAAGGCGGCGATGGGGCGGTTCGGCAGCGGCTGGGCCTGGCTCGTCCAGCAGGGCTCCACGTTCGCCATCGAGAGCACCGCGAACCAGGACAGCCCCTTGATGGACGGCAAGTGGCCCGTCATGGGGATCGACGTGTGGGAGCACGCCTACTACCTGAAGTACCAGAACCGCCGGGCGGACTACATCGCGGCGTGGTGGAACGTGGTCAACTGGGACGCGGTGAGCAGGCGGATCCAGAAGTAGGCCGGCGCCCGGCGCCGCCCGTCCCCCGCTCAGAAAAGCGTGACGTCCACGAGCTCCCCTTTTTCCACGATGTCGGTCTGGGCGGGGATCTCGATGTAGCCGTCGGCGAGCGACATGCTCGTGATGTCGCCGGACTGCTTGAAAGCCGGCACGGCCTGCCCGTCCGCGATCCGCACCGTGTAGAACTGGTGCCGGCCGGTCGTCGACACGATGCGCTGCGCGAGGGGCAGCCGCACGGTGCGCGGGACGTACGGCGGCAGGTGCGCCAGGCGCCGCAGCAGGGGCACGAGCAGCATGTAGGCGTTCGACAGGCACGAGGTCGGATAGCCGGGCATGCCGACCACCCAGGTGCCGGCGACCCGCCCGAAGAGCGTCGGCTTGCCCGGCTTGACGGCGATGCCGTGGAAGAGCACCTCGCCCCTCGACTGGAGCACGTCGAGGACGAGGTCGTGCTCGCCGACCGAGCTGCCGCCCGAAAAGACCACCAGGTCCTCCCCCGCGCAGCGGTCGATCGCGTCCGCGAGCTGCGCCACCGCGTCCGGCACCGGCGGATACACGACCGGCACGCCCCCGTGGCGGCGGACGACGGCCGCGAGGGTGAAGCGGTTGATGTCGTGGATCTGGCCCGGTCCGAGCGGCCGGCCGGGCGGGACGATCTCGTTGCCCGTCGAGAAGATGGCGACCCGCGGCCGCGCGAAGACCTCCACCGAGGCGCAGCCCGTCGCGGCGAGCGCGCCGAGGCGCGCCGGCGTCAGGAGGTCGCCCGCGCGGGCGGCGATCTGCCCGGCCCTGATATCCGCACCGCGCCGCCCGACGTGTTGTCGCGGATAGACCGGCGTGAAAATGCGGACGTCCCCGGGCCGGCCGGCCGGCTCGGTCTCCTCGACCATCACCACCGCGTCGGCGCCTTCGGGCATGGGCGCGCCCGTGGCGATCTCGACGCACTCGCCCGGCCCCACGCGCGCCGACGGCACGCCGCCGGTCAGGACCTTCTCCACGACCCGCAGCGTGCGCGGTTCCTCGCGGCTCGCGCCGAAGGTGTCCTCGGCGCGCACCGCGTAGCCGTCCATCGCCGCGCGGTCGAACGGCGGCACGTCGGCTTCCGCGGCGACGTCCCGCGCCAGGACGCGCCCGTCGGCCTCGTCGAGGGCCACGCGCTCGGTGCGCGCGACCGGGTCGATGGCCTCTAGCATCAGGGCGAGCGCCTCGCCGAACGGGATCGTGTCGCGGATCGGACGCATGCGGGTCACGGTCAGGGTGCACCTCGCGAAGCCGCGGGCCGAGTCGCCGACGCGCCGGGGCGCGCGAGCTGGCCCACCAGGTGGCCCAGCTCGGGCAGAATGAGCTTTGTCATGGCCAGCCGCACGCCCCGCTCCGCGCCCGGCAGCGCGAAGACGACTTTGCCGCGGGCGACGCCCGCGGTCGCCCGGCTGAGCATGGCCGCCGGCCCGATTTCTTGGTAGCTCAGCATCCGGAAGAGCTCGCCGAACCCGGCGAGGGGTGTGTCGAGGAGCGCGCTCACCACTTCGTAGGTTCGGTCCCGCGACGCGATCCCCGTCCCGCCAGTCGAAATGATCACGTCGGCGCGGTCCCGCTCGAGCTCCTCGACGATCGCCGCCCGAATCGCCGGTTCATCGTCTGTCACGAGGGCGCGGCCGACGACGAGGTGGCCCGCGGTCGAGAGCAGCTCGGCGATGGCGCCGCCGCTCGTGTCGGTCTCGAGCGTGCGCGTGTCGCTGATCGTCAGGACGAACACCCGCACCTGCGCCGGGTCCGACGCCCGGTGTTGACCGGAGGGCATCCGAAGCGATTATACCGGCGGCGCACGCCTTCGCGCCCGAGCCGGGCCGCTCGGCCTCTCTGGTGCGACCGGTTCGGGGTAGGATGGCAGCGTGCAGACGAGGGGTCCGGTCCGCGTTCGGGTCGTGGCGGTGGTGGGGGCGCTCGTGGCGAGCGCGTGGGTGGTGGGCGCCTGGGGCCAAGGGGCGGCGGACCAGGCCTCGTCCGAGCGTCGAGCCGCCGCGTGGGTTCGAGCGACGCTCGCCCGCATGACGCTCGACGAGCTCGTGGGTCAGCTCCTGGTCCCGTCGGTCCAGGCGATGTTCACGAGTTCCGACTCGGACACGTTCGACCGGCTCGTCGCGCTCGTCCACGAGCAGCACGTGGGCGGGTTCCACGTGTTCGGCGGCGCGGCGCCCGTTCCGGGCGTGCTCCTGAACCCGACCTACAGCAGTGTGCGGCTCGGCGATCCCCTCGAGGCCGCCTCGCTCCTCAACCGCCTGCAGGCCGTCGCGCGCGTGCCGCTGCTCAACACGGCCGACTTCGAGGCGGGCGTCGGCTTCCGCCTGGAGGGCGCGACGGTGTTCCCGCGGGTGATGGCCTTCGGCGCCGCGGGCGACGAGCGCCTGGCGTACGAGGCGGGGCGGATCACGGCCGTCGAGGGACGCGCGCTCGGCGTCCACGTGAACTTCGCGCCCGTCGTCGACGTCAACAACAACCCGCGCAACCCGGTGATCAACACGCGCGCCTTCGGCGAGGACCCGGCCCAGGTCGGACGTCTGGCGGCGGCCTATGTACGCGGCTTGCAGGCCGGTGGCATGCTCGCCACGCTCAAGCACTTTCCCGGGCACGGCGACACCGACGTCGACTCGCACCTGGGCCTGCCGATCATCCGCCACCCGCGGGAGCGACTCGAGGCCGTCGAGCTCGCGCCCTTCCGTGCCGGCCTCGCGGCGGGCGCGGCCGCGGTCATGATCGGGCACATCGTGATGCCGGCCCTCGACGCGGCCCCCGCGACCCCGGCGACCCTGAGCCGGCCGATCGTGAGCGGCTTGTTGCGGGGCGAGCTCGGCTTCGAGGGGCTCGTCTACACCGATTCGATGAGCATGCAGGCCGTGACCGCGATGCTCCCGCCGGGCGAGGCGGCCGTCCGAGCCGTGCAGGCGGGCCACGACGTGGTGCTGCACTCACCCGACCCGGCCGCGGCGTTCCGCGCGATCAAGGCCGCCGTCGAGCGCGGCGAGATCGAGCGCGGGCGCCTGGCGGCGTCGGCCGAGCGCGTCCTGGAGGCCAAAGCGCGCCTGGGGCTCGACCGGGTGCGCACGGTCAATCTGGAGGCGGTCGCGTCGATCGTGGGCGGCCGCGCGCACCGGGCGGTCGCCGAGGAGGTCAGCCAGCGGGCCGTCACGCTCGTCAAGGACGAGCGCGGGGAGGTGCCGCTCCGCCTGCCGCGCGACGCGGCGATCCTCTGCCTCTCGGTGCTCGACTACCCGTCCGGGTGGGGCATCGCGGCGCCGGGGCGGACGTTGGTGCCGGAGCTGCGCGCGCGGTGGCCGGCCACGACGGCCGTCGAGCTGTCGGATCGGAGCTCGCGGAACGAGATCGATCTGGTGCGGGCGATGGCGCGGCGGTACGACGCCGTGGTGGCGGCCGTCTACGTGCGGGCGGCGGCCTACAGCGGCCGCATGGACCTGGCGCCGCCGCTCGCCGACCTGCTGCGCGAGCTGGCGGCGGTCACGAAGGAGGCGGGCGTGGCATACGCGGCCGTGCTGTTTGGCAACCCGTATGTCGCGACGTTTCTGCCCGAACTGCCCGCCATGCTCTTGACCTTCGATTACTACGACCTGGCGGAGCGGTCGGCGGTGCGGGCGCTGGCGGGCGAGGCACCCATCACGGGCCGATTGCCCGTGACGCTGCCGGGCGTGGCCGAGCGCGGGCACGGGCTGATGCGCCAGGCTGCCGCACCTTCCGGCGCGGCGCGATGACGTGGTACACTTGGGTGCTCGGCGCCCTTAGCTCAGCTGGATAGAGCGTCTGGCTACGAACCAGGAGGCCGCAGGTTCGAGTCCTGCAGGGCGCGCCACTCCTGCCCGCCCTCGGTGTCCCGGCGCCCGGGCGCCCGCCGCGCCGGACCGCCCGTCGCCGATACCACGCGTCTCCTTGATTCCCGCCGCCTGGTGCACTAGACTGGCGCCGTCTCGAGACCTCCGGTGGCCCATCCGCCGGCCCCGCGGACCCGCAGCGAGGCGCAGCGACGCGCGGACCGCATCCGCGCCTTCCAGGCGGAACTCGCCGAGGCCGAGCGGGACGGCGCCCTCGTCCTGACCCCGGAACAGCGCGCGCGCCTCGAGGCGTACCACGCCGAGCTGCTCCAGCAGCTCGCCGGCACCTTCGACGTCGACGTCTCCGAGCAGCAGAAGCGCCTCTCCCTGGGAATGGTCGTGGTGGCGACCGCCGGCGCCGTCGCGTTCGCGGCGAGCCTGGTGCTGTTCGTCTTCCGCATCTGGGGCCGCCTGAGCGTCGAGGCGCAGGTCGCCCTGCTCGTCGCCGCGCCGCTCGCGGCCGCCGGGGCGGCCGACCTGACTGCGCGCCGGCGATCCCTGCGCGTCCTGACCGGGCTCTTCGCCCTGGTCGCCTTCGCCGGCTTCGTGTTGAACCTCGAGCAGCTCGGCCACCTCTTCGCCTTCACGCCGGCGCCGGAAGCCCTGCTGGCGTACGCCGTCTTCGCGGGCCTCCTCGCCTACGCCTACGGGCAGCCGCTCCTGCTCCTGGCCGGCGCGGCGCTCCTGGCGGTCTATCTCGCGGCGGCGTTCGTCCGGGTGGCCGGGGGCTGGTGGCCGCCGCCGGGCCTGTTCTGGCGGCTGGACGGCTTTCTGGTCGGCGGCGCGCTCGTGCTGGTCTGGTCCGCGCTCCCGCATCGCACCCACGACGACTTTCCGCCGCTGCTGCGCGACACGGGGGTCTTCATGGTGAGCCTGGTCACCGTGATCGTCGGCCAGGCGCCGCAGCTTTCGTGGTTGCCCTTCGCCGAGCGGGCCGTGGCCGTTCTCTATCAGGTCCTGAGCTTCGCCGTGCCCGGCGCCGCGGTCGCGCTCGCGATGCGCCGGGGCTGGACGAGCACGATGGCCGTCGCCGGGCTGTTCGTGAGCGTCGCGCTCTTCGTCAAGTACGTGGACTGGTGGTGGGACCGGCTGCCGGCGTATCTGTTCTTTCTCGTGGTGGGCGCCACGGCGCTCGGCCTCCTCTGGCTGTTCGGCCGCGCCCGGGCGCGCGCGAGGGCCCTGGCGTGACGCGGGGATTCTTCGCCGCCGCCGCGGCGGTCGCGGTGGTGAACGCGGTCGTCCTGGCCGGCGTGGCGCGGAACCGATCCGGGCCGCCCGAGGCGGTCGTGTCGCTCGACGAACGCGAGCTCGCGCTCGTCGAGCGGCCGCGCGAGTACGGCGGGGTCGCGCTGCGCCTGCAATACCAGGACGCACCGCTCGACGGCGAGGACGCCGGGTGGGAGCCGCCGCTGGCGCCGGTCGTCGACCAGCCGGCCCTCGCGGCGCTCGGCTTCGATTGTTCGGTGGCGCCGGGCGATGCGCGCGCGGCGGCGTTCTACCGGCGTGCGCTTCCGCGGCCCGCCTTCGTGGTCTTCACGGTCGGGGGACCGGAGTGGGAGCGGCGGGTGGCGGCGTGGCAAGAGGCCCGGCGGGCCTGGATCGACCAGCAGGTCGCCGGCCGCCGGCTCGCGCCGGACGCGGCGGCGCGCCTGCGCGCGGAGGTGGACGCGGCGCCCGAGCGGCTCTCGCGCCTGCTGCCGGTCGCCGCGGGACGGGACGCCGAGGCCCTGCGGCGCCTCTACCCGGACCGCGGCCGCTACCTGATCCTGCGCGGCGTCGTGCGCCTTCACCACACCGGGGCGGGCCTGCACGGCCATCTGGTCGAGATCCCGTCTTCCTGAACGTCCCGCGCCGGCTCCGCGCGCCGCTGGACGACCTGCCCGCGTCCGGGCCGCGCCCGCGGGAATCGACCATGCGGGCGGCGCCGGGCGTCGTCTTCTTGCCCCACGCTCCGCGGTACGAGGTGCGGCTCGCGGTCGGCCGGCGCTTCCAGCCGTGGCTGGACCACGTTCGTCTGATCGCGCCCGGGTCGCCGTAGCGGGGCCGCCGCGCGGGCCGCGCGGGCCCGCGGGGGACAGGGCGTTCGCAGGCACGTGGGTGCGACGCGCCGGGCGGCTCCGGACGGCGGCAGCGCCCGGTCTCGCGGGGTAGAATCGAGACGTCAGGGATGGCGAGCACGCGCGCAGCGCGGTCCGGCGCGGCGCCCGCGGGGGAGCACGAGCGGTTCATGCGGGCCGCGATCGAGCAGGCCCGCGAGGCGATGCGCCGCAACGAAGTCCCCGTCGGGGCCGTCGTGGTCGCGCACGGGCGCATCGTCGGGAGCGGGTTCAACCAGCCGATCGCGAGCCTCGACCCGACGGCGCACGCCGAGATCGTGGCCATCCGGGAGGCGGGGCGGGCGCTCGGCAACTACCGCCTGACCGGCGCGAGCCTGTATGTGACGGTCGAGCCCTGTCTGATGTGCGTCGGGGCCATGGTGCACGCGCGCATCGGCACGCTCGTCTACGGCGCGCGGGAGCCCAAGGCCGGCGCCGTCGAGTCGACCGCCCGGATGCACGAGCACCCGGCGCTCAACCATCGGGTGGCGGTGGTGGGTGGGGTGCTCGAGGCCGAGTGTCGCGCGCTCGTGCAGGAGTTTTTCCGCGAGCGCCGCCGGCAAGACAACCAGCCCGCGGACCAGGTAAGATAGAGTCTCTGAACGCGTCGTCCACGCCCGGAGAGGTACCGAAGTGGTCGTAACGGGGGCGCCTCGAAAGCGTCTTGCCGCCTAAAGCGGCACGGGGGTTCGAATCCCCCCCTCTCCGCCACCGCCAGAGGGCCGGCGCCGCGCGCCGAACGATCGACGAAGAAAACGAGGCGCCGCGGCCGCCGGCCTCTTCACGTTTTGGCATGACCGTCACGACCCGCACCCCCGCCGACACCGACGCCGAGGCGATCGCCGCCGGCCGCCACCCGGACCCGTTCGGCTATCTCGGCCCGCATCGGCTCGAGGGCGGCCGCGGTCTCGTGGTGCGCACGTTCCAGCCGGTCGCCGAGCGCGTCGAGGTCGTGCGTCCGGCGACCGGCGAGGCGGTGCCCATGGTGCGGCGGCATCCGCACGGCCTCTTCGAGGCGGTCTTCGACGAGCCGATGGAGGGGTTCGATTACCGCCTGCGCGTCCACCATCGCGACGGGCGGGCGGTCGAGGTGGACGACCCGTATCGCTACGGCTGCGTCCTCTCCGACTTCGTGCTCCATCTGCACCAGGAGGGGACGCTGCTCCGCGCCTACGACCACCTGGGCGCCCACGTCGTCGAGGTCGGGAGCACCCGCGGCGTGCACTTCGCCGTTTGGGCGCCCAACGCCGAGCGGGTGAGCGTGGTGGGCGATTTCAACCGCTGGGACGGGCGCGTGCACCCCATGCGCGCCCGCCACCCTGCGGGGATTTGGGAGATCTTCATTCCCGGACTCGGCGAGGGCGAGCGCTACAAGTTCGAGCTCGTCTCGCGCGCGACCGGCGCGCGCCTGGAGAAGACGGACCCCTACGGCTTCTTTTTCGAAGTGCCCCCGGCCTCGGCCGCCATCGTCCGCCGCCTGGACCGCTACGCGTGGCGCGACGAGGCGTGGCTGCGCGAGCGGGCGGACGCCGGCGGGTGGCTCGAGCGGCCCATGGCCATCTACGAGGTGCATCTCGGCTCCTGGGCGCGGGTGCCGGAGGAACGGGACCGGCCCCTGACGTATCGCGAGCTGGCCGCGCGCCTCCTGCCGTACGCGAAGGCGATGGGGTACACGCACATCGAGCTGCTGCCCGTCATGGAGCATCCCTTCGCGGGCTCGTGGGGCTACCAGGTGCTCGGCTACTTCGCGCCGACGAGCCGGTTCGGGCCGCCCGAGGATTTCAAGTACTTCGTGGACGAGTGTCACCGCTACGGCCTCGGGGTCATCCTCGACTGGGTGCCGGGGCACTTTCCCCGCGACGCGCACGGGCTCGCGCGCTTCGACGGCACGGCGCTCTACGAGCACGAGGATCCGCGGCAGGGCGAGCACCGCGACTGGGGCACGCTCGTCTTCAACTACGGCCGGCGCGAGGTGGCGAACTTTCTGCTCGCGAGCGCGCTGTTCTGGCTCGACGAGTACCACGTCGACGGGTTGCGGGTCGACGCCGTGGCCTCGATGCTGTATCTGGACTACTCGCGTCGCGAGGGGGAGTGGGTGCCGAACCGCTACGGCGGGCGCGAAAACCTCGAGGCCATCGACTTTCTGCGGCGCCTGAACACCCTGACCCACGAGCGCCACCCCGGCACCGTCATGATCGCGGAGGAGTCGACGGCGTTTCCCGGCGTGAGCCGGCCCGTGTACCTGGGCGGTCTCGGGTTCACCTACAAGTGGAACATGGGGTGGATGCACGACGTGCTGCTGTACATGGGCAAGGACCCCGTGTACCGCAAGTGGCATCACCAGCACCTGACGTTCTCGATGCTGTACGCCTTCAGCGAGAACTTCGTGTTGCCGTTTTCCCACGACGAGGTCGTGCACGGGAAGCGGGCGCTGCTCGACAAGATGCCGGGCGACGCCTGGCAGAAGGCGGCCAACCTGCGGGCGCTCTACGGCTACATGTACGGGCATCCCGGCAAGAAGCTGCTCTTCATGGGGGGCGAGTTCGGGCAGTGGCGCGAGTGGAGTCACGATGTCAGTCTCGACTGGCACCTGCTGGACGACCCGCTCCACGCGGGGCTGCGGCGGTGGGTGCAGGATCTCAACCGCGTGTATCAGCAGGAGCCGGCACTCTTCGAGCGGGACTTCGACTGGAGCGGGTTCCAGTGGATCGACTGCCACGATGCGGACCACAGCGTCGTGTCGTTCATCCGCCGGGCGCGCGACCCGCAGGACTTCATCGTGGTGGTGGTCAACTTCACGCCCGTCGTCCGGTTCGGCTATCGCGTCGGCGCGCCCGGGCCGGGGTACTATCGCGAGCTGCTCAACAGCGACAGCGAGTTCTACGGGGGGAGCAATGTCGGCAACGCCGGCGGCGTGTGGGCGGAACCCGTGCCGGCGCACGGCCTGCCGTGGTCACTCGGCCTGACGCTGCCGCCGCTCGCCTGCCTGCTGCTCAAGCCGTCTGCCTGACGCGCGCGCCGCGCGCCGCCGCGCGAGTCGTTCCTCGTCCGCGCCGGGCCTGGAAGACCTGGCGTGCGTACCCGTCGCGCTCCGTACGTAGGGCGGCCCTTTACGGGCCGCCGGTCTCATCCATTCGCCGATCCGTACGTAGGGCGGCCCTTTACGGGCCGCCGGTGAAGAGTTGACCCCCCCTCCCCGCCGCCACGTACACTCGCCCGTTCGTCCCGCCCGCCTTTGTCCGGGGGAGGTTCGCATGCGGCCCTTCATGCTCGCCATCGTCTTGTTGTCGTCGGTCCCTCGGCTCGCGCTGGCCCAGCTCTCGATCGCGTTCGACAAGTACCACACGTTCGCGGAGATGACCGCGTTTCTCAAGGAGGCCGCCCAGAAATACCCCGACCTCGCCGCGCTCTCGTCGATCGGCAAGAGCTATCAGGGGCGCGACCTGTGGCTCCTCACCGTCACGAATCGCAAGACCGGGGCGCCCGAAGAGAAGCCGGCTGTCTACATCAACGGGTGTCTCGACTCGAGCGAGGTCGTGACGACCGAGGGCGTCCTCTACACGATCAAGAAGCTCCTCGAGGGCTACGGCCGCGACCCGCGCATCACGCGCCTGCTCGACCGCCGCACCTTCTACTTCGTGCCTCGCATCATGCCGGACCTCACCGAGCTCTATCTCACGACGCCCCAGAACGCGCGCAGCGTCAGCGCCGAGGCGGTCGATGACGACGGCGACGGGTTGAAGGACGAAGATCCGGACGATGACGTGAACGGGGACGGGCACGTCGTGCAGATGCGGGTCAAGGATCCGAACGGGGAGTGGAAGGTCTCCGACCGCGACCGGCGCCTGATGGTCCGGCGGCGGCCGGGCGAGATCGAGGGCACGTTCTATCGCGTGCTCTCCGAAGGGAAGGATGACGATGGGGACGGGCGGTACAACGAGGACCGCGTGGGCGGGATCGATCCCAACCGGAACTATCCTGGCAACTGGGCGCCGGTGCACATTCAAGCGGGAGCTGGTCCGTATCCGCTGTATGTCCAGGAGGTCCGGGCGGAAGTCGAGTTCCTCGGGAAGCACTGGAACGTCGCCGGTTACATCAACCATCACTCGTCAGGCGGCGTCATCCTGCGTCCCTCCACGACCCATGACGACAGCACGATCCCGGCGGACGACCTGCGCCTCTTGCGCGTGCTGGTGGCGCAGGCGCTCGACGAGACCGGCTACTGGCTGGCGACCTCGGTGTTCGACTGGCGCTGGCCCCCGGGGACGCCTGACACCAAGCCGAGCCAGACGTGGCGCCGGCCGGATGGGTCGCTGGCGAACGACCCGCGGGTCGCGGCGGGCGGTGGGCCGGGCGGCGTGCTGCTCCGGGCGCCGGCGGCGCTTCTGCGGCGCCTGGCGGGCCTGGCGGTCGATGC
>CAYZKQ010000069.1:0-14591 GCA_964478975.1 uncultured Vicinamibacterales bacterium
GCCGTTCCGCGCAGCGCCTGGCGGCGTTCGGGCGCCTGCTCGCGGGCGTGGCGCACGAAGTCAAGAATCCGCTCAACGCCATGACGATTCACCTCGAGCTGCTCCGGCAGAAGCTGGCGGAGGGCGGGCAGACCGACCCCGCCGTCGCCCGGCACCTCGGGGTGATCGGGGACGAGATCGCGCGCCTCGACCAGGTGATGGCGGGCCTGATCAAGGTGGTGCGACCGGAGGAATTGCACCTCCAGCCGGTCCAGCTCGAGCCCCTCATCGCCGAGGTGGTCCGGGTCATCGAGCCGGAGGCGCGGCGCGCGGGCGTCGCGATCCGCGTCGACGGCGCTCGGGATCTGCCGGATGTCAACGCGGACCCCGGCATGCTGCGGCAGGCGCTCGTGAACCTGGCGTTGAACGCGTGCCAGGCCATGCCGCACGGCGGGACGCTCGAGTTCCGGTGCCGGCCCGCGGCGGGGCGGCGCGTGGAGGTGGCCGTGGCGGACACCGGCGTCGGGATTCCGCCCGAGCATCTCGAACGCA
Organism: uncultured Vicinamibacterales bacterium; assembly: GCA_964478975.1. Lineage (GTDB taxonomy): Bacteria > Acidobacteriota > Vicinamibacteria > Vicinamibacterales > JAHECP01 > CAYZKQ01. The sequence goes on from CAYZKQ010000069.1 coordinate 532, forward strand.
TCTTCGACCTCTACTTCACCACCAAGGCGCGGGGCAGCGGGATCGGCCTGTCGCTCGTCTACCGGATCGTCCAGCTTCACGAGGGCGACATCGCGGTGGAGTCGACGCCGGGGCGGGGCACCACCTTCCGACTGTCGCTGCCGCAGACGTGACGTCCGGTGCGGGGCGTCCGGAGAGGCGGGGCTGGAGGCCCGGGGGCACCGGGCCGCCGGAGGTACAATGGCGCCTATGTGGCGCCGATGGCTGAGCGCCGTCCTGGCCGGAGCCTTCGTGGCGCTCGCCGGGTGTGCGGCGAAGAAGCCGGTGCGTCCCGAGCCGGCGGCGCCGCCGCCTCCGCCACCGCCGGTGCTGGCCTCGCACGCGATCGGCTGGGATGCGCTCGGGTGGCCGCCGGTGGTCGCCTCGGTCGCGGTGGCGGCGGCGGTGGCCGAAGAGGCCACCGGGCGGCCGCTTCGAGAGCCGGCGCGACCTGCGCGGCGCGAGGCCGCGGCGCCCGAGCCGCCGGCGCGGCCGCCGGTCCCGTCTTCGTTGATGCTGCCGGCGATGGACGAAGCGGCGGCGGTGCGGGAGATCCGGGAGAAGGTGGCGGTGGCGCGGCGCGCCCTCGGGGCGTTGCGCTACGAGCAGCTCTCGCCCGACGCGCGGGCGCAGTTCGACACGGTCACCCAGCTCATCGCCCAGGCGGAGGAGGCGCTGCGCGCGCGCAACTTCGTGTACGCGGTGAAGGTGGCCGACAAGGCGGCGACGCTGGCGCGCCGGCTCGGCGGCGAAGAGGAGCTCGGCGGCGGGGACGGTTCGGCGAGAAAATAGGGCATCAGCCGGAACCAGCGGTCAGGTTCCGATATCTTGCGCGTGTCCACGATTCAGGACACAATATCTTGTGGGACCGGGCTTGACAAACCGGCTTGCGGGCCGCATATTTGACGGCCGCAGCGCGACAGGCGGCCGCGAGGGTGCCCAGCCTCTCGCTCGGGGGTGACGCGGTCGAGCCGGTTGCCTTCCCAGCGTCTCGCCGCGCGTGTGAGGGTCAGGATCAGGGTCGGGGTCTCGGGGGGAGGCGGACGACCCGCGTGTGGGGAGGGTCAGATGCAGCGAGAAGTGGCGTCGATCGAACGTCCGGCGGTGGAGGCGTCGCACGGGCCGGTTCGGTCGGGTGCGCCGGAGGCGCCGGGTCTCCGGGTGGCGCGGGTCTTCACGCGGCCCGGGGTGCACCCCTTTGACGAGGTGGCGTGGGAGCTGCGGACGGCGGTGATCGCCAACGAGAAGGGCGAGGTGGTGTTCGAGCAGCGCGACGTCGAGGTCCCGTCGTTCTGGTCGCAGCAGGCGACGAACATCGTCGTGTCGAAGTATTTCCGTGGGACGCTGGGGACGCCCGAGCGGGAGCGGAGCGTCCGGCAGCTCATCGGGCGGGTGGTGGACACGATCGTGGGGTGGGCGGCGCGGCAGCGGTACTTCGCGACCGACGAGGATCTCGAGGCGTTCGGGGCCGAGCTGACGCACCTGTTGCTCTACCAGAAGGCGGCGTTCAACAGTCCGGTCTGGTTCAACTGTGGCATCGAGGCGCGGCCGCAGTGTTCGGCGTGCTTCATCAACTCGGTCCAGGACACGATGGAGTCGATCCTGAACCTGGCCAAGACCGAGGGCATGCTGTTCAAGTACGGCTCCGGGACGGGGACGAATTTTTCGACGCTGCGGTCGTCGCGGGAGCCGCTGGCCGGCGGGGGGACGGCGTCGGGGCCGGTGTCGTTCATGAAGGGCTATGACGCGTTCGCGGGGGTCATCAAGTCCGGGGGCAAGACGCGGCGGGCGGCGAAGATGGTCATTCTGAACGTGGACCACCCGGACATCGTGGAGTTCATCAACTGCAAGGTGGAGGAGGAGAAGAAGGCCTGGGCGCTCATCGACGCGGGCTACGACGGGTCGTTCACCGGGCCGGCCTATGCCTCGGTGTTCTTCCAGAACTCGAACAACAGCGTGCGGGTGCCGGACGAGTTCATGCGGGCGGTGCTCGACGATGGGGTGTGGCAGACGCGGGCGGTGACGACCGGGGAGGTGATGGACACGTATCGGGCGCGAGACCTGATGCGGATGATCGCGGAGGCGACCTACGTCTGCGGCGATCCCGGGATGCAGTTCGACACGACGATCAACGACTGGCACACGTGTCCGAACTCGGGGCGCATCAACGCGTCGAATCCGTGCTCGGAGTACATGTTCCTGGACGATTCGGCGTGCAACCTCGCGTCGATCAACCTCATGAAGTTCCTGCGGGAGGATCCGAAGGCGTCGGGGGCGATGGAGTTCGACGTCGAGGCGTTCCGCGCGGCGGTGCGGATCGTGTTCACGGCGCAGGAGATCATCGTCGACAACGCCAGCTATCCGACGCCGGCGATCGAGCGCAACAGCCACGACTTCCGGCCCCTCGGCCTGGGCTACGCGAACCTCGGGGCGCTCCTGATGGCGCGCGGGCTGCCGTACGACAGCGACGCGGGGCGCGATTACGCCGCGGTCGTCACGGCGATCATGCACGGGGAGGCCTACGCCCAGTCGGCGCGGATCGCGCGGGACTGCGGCGGGCCGTTCGCCGGCTTCGCTAAGAACCGCGACCCGATGCTGCGGGTGCTCCACAAGCACCGCGCCGCGCTGCGGGACATCGACCGGACCAATGTGCCGCGCGCGCTCTACGAGGCGGCGCGCCAGGTCTGGGACGAGTGCGTCGAGCTCGGCGAGCAGTACGGCTACCGCAACGCGCAGGCGACGGTGCTCGCGCCCACGGGCACGATCGGCTTCATGATGGACTGCGACACGACGGGCGTCGAGCCCGACATCGCGCTGGTCAAGTACAAGCGGCTGGTCGGCGGCGGCATGATGAAGATCGTCAACCAGACCGTGCCCATGGCGCTCGCGCGGCTGGGTTACAGCCGCGATCAGATCAACGCCATCGTGGCCTACATCGACGAGCACGAGACCATCGAAGGCGCGCCGCACCTCAAGGAGAAAGACCTGCCGGTGTTCGATTGCGCCTTCAAGCCGGCCCGCGGGACGCGGTCGATCCACTACATGGGGCACCTGAAGATGATCGGCGCCGTCCAGCCGTTCATCTCCGGCGCGATCTCGAAGACGATCAACGTCCCGAAGGACATCACCGTCGACGAGATCCTGCAGGCCTACATCGACGCGTGGCGGCTGGGCGCCAAGGCGGTGTCGATCTACCGCGACGGCAGCAAGCGCACCCAGCCCCTCACTACGACCAAGGACGGGACGGCGGTCCGGAGCCAGGCCGGCCCGGCCGCGCAGGCGCGCCGGCGGAAGCTGCCCGACGAGCGGCGCTCGATCACCCACAAGTTCGACATCGGCGGCCACGAGGGCTACATCACGGTGGGGCTCTACGAGGACGGCCAGCCCGGCGAACTCTTCCTCGTGATGGCCAAGGAAGGGTCGACGATCTCCGGCTTCGCGGACGCCTTCGCCCAGGCGATTTCCTACGCGCTGCAGTACGGCGTGCCGCTCCAGGACCTGGTGGACAAGTTCAGCCACGTGCGCTTCGAGCCGTCGGGCGTGACGAAGAACCCCGACATCCGGTTCGCGAAGTCGATCGTCGACTACATCTTCCGCTGGATGGCGCTCAAGTTCCTCTCGCCCGAGGCCCAGTACCGCGCGGGGGTCAACGTCCGCGAACCGGCGGCCGCGCCCGGCGAGCCGGCGCAGCTTGCGCTCGAGCCCCTCGGCGGCAACGGCCGGGGCGAGTCGGGCCCGGCGGCGCGCGCGAGCTTCGCGCCGATCCAGAACCAGGAGGACGCGCCGCCCTGCACCGTGTGCGGGTCGATCATGGTGCGCAACGGCAACTGCTACAAGTGCGTCAATTGCGGGTCGACCAGCGGCTGCGCCTAGCCGCTGGGTCGGACCCGGCCGGCGGGGAGCCCGCGCGCGGACGCGTGCTCCCCTGTCGAGCCGCGCGATCCTCCTTCCCGAGTCCTCGTCGGTTTTTGCCGAACACGCTGGCCGGCCTCTTGCCGCAGTTCCGGGCGAGCACGCCGCCGGCGGTAATCTTGACGACGGGTCGGGCCGGGGTAGATTGGTACGGTCGGCGCCAAACCAGGAGCAGGGCCATGACACTGCGGTTCGGCGCTCCCGTCGTCGAGCACGGGCGCCGGGTGGGCCGGCTCGCGGGGCTCGAGGTCGACCCGGCCGCCCGGCGCGTGACCATGATCGTGTTCAGCCCCGACGGGCGGCTCGGCGCCCACGCCCGGGCTCGGCCTGCGGACCGGGTGGGGCCCAGCGGCCGCTCGCTCGTCGTGAGGGCCGGTCCCGCCCCCGCACCGCCACCCCGTACGGTGGAGCCGCAGCTCTGGAGCCGCGCGACGCGCCTGACACGCCACGGCCGCCCGGTGGGCCGCCTGCGGGCGGTCACGGTCGACCCCGCCACGGGCGCCGTGCAGCGCGTCGTGGGGCGGAGGCTGTGGCTGCTGTCAGTCAGCTTGCCCGGCTCCGCGCTCGACTTCTCGAAGCCCGGGGAGATCGCCGCCGGGGCGGAGGAGGTCCGCGCGGCGTGATCCGGACGGGCGCGTACGACGTCGACGGCCGGTCGATTCGATACCTCGATGCGGGTGCGGGGCACCTGCTGGTGCTGCTCCACGCGTTTCCCCTCAGCGCGGATCAGTGGCGCCCGCAACTGGCGGCCGCGCCGCGGGGCTGGCGCTTCGTGGCGCCGGACTTCCGCGGGTTTCAAGGACCCGAGGCCGGCGCGCGGGGCGGGCCGCCGCTCGGTCCCGTCACGGTCGAGCGCTACGCGGCCGACATCGTGGCGCTGCTCGATCACCTGGGCGCGGGCCACGCGGCCGTGGCGGGGCTCTCGATGGGCGGCTACGTGGCCTTCGCGCTCTGGCGCCTCGCGCCGGAGCGGGTGCGCGGGTTGATCCTGGCGGACACGCGGCCGCAGGCGGATTCGGACGAGGTCCGCGCGCGCCGCCGGCGGATGCTCGAGCGCCTGCAGGAGGCGGGGCCGGCGGGGATCGCCGACGATCTCGTGCCGAGTCTGGTGGGACGGACGACGCGGAACGAGCGGCCCGCGGTGGCCGCGCAGGTGCGCGCCCTCGTCGAGGCGAACACCAGCGAGGCGATCAGCGCGGCCGTCCGCGCCATGATGGCCCGGCCCGACTCGACCCCGCTGCTCGGCAGCATCCGGGTGCCGACGCTCGTCGTGGTCGGCGAGGAGGACGAGTTGACGCCCCCCGAGGTGGCCGACGCGATGCACCGCGCGGTCGCCGGTTCCGCGCTCACGGTCATTCCCGCCGCCGGCCACCTGTCGAACCTCGAACAGCCGGAGCTGTTCAACGCGGCCGTCGCGGCGTTTGTCGCGCGTCACTGGTAGCCGCGAAGGCGTTCAGCCTGGGGTCCACCGGCCGGCGTCGGCGGTATTGGCGTGCGCGCTGCGAGCGGGCCGCGGCGGCCGGGCCCGGGCGCCCGGCGCGCCTGTAGTACCATGGGCGGCCATGCGGCGCCGCATCGTGGGGGCGTGGTTGGTGTCGACGGTCGCGGTGGTCGGTCCGGCGGGTGCCCGGGTGGACTCCGGTGAGGGCGAGGCGCCGCACCGCCCGCTCGACGCGCTGCTCGAAACCTACGTGCGCGACGGCCGGGTGTACTACCGGGCGCTCCAGCAGGCGCGGGCGGCGCTGGATCGGTACGTAGCGTCGCTCGATGTCGACGCGGCGCGCTACGAGGGCTGGTCGCGGGAGGATCGGCTCGCGTTCTGGATCAACGCGTACAACGCCTTCGTCCTCCAGATCGTCGTCGACGCCTACCCGATTCGCGGCCGCGCCCCGCAGTATCCGCTCGACAGCATCCGGCAGATTCCCGGAGCCTTCGACCGGCGGTCGTTTCGCGCCGCCGGGCGTGCGGTCACGCTCGATGCCATCGAGCACACGATTCTGCCCGAGTTCGGCGACCCGCGCGTCTATTTCGTGCTGGGGCGCGGGGCGGTGGGCAGCGGACGGCTCCGGAGCGAGGCGTACGTGGGATCCCGTCTCGAGGCCCAACTCGAGGCCATGACCCGCGAGTTCGTGCGCACCGACCGGCACGTCGCGATTGACCGGGCGGCGGGCGAACTGCGGGTGTCGGCGATTTTCGGGTGGCACGAACGCGAGTTCGCCGCGGCGTACGGCGACGGCGACCCGCGGTTCGCGGCGCGCAGTCCCATCGAGCGGGCGGTGCTGCGGTTGGTGCTGCCCGAGGTGTTTCCCGCGGAACGGACGTGGCTCCTCGAGAACACATTCCGGCTCCGCTACCAGGCGTTCGACTGGCGCTTGAACGATCTCGCGGGGAACGGGAGCGGCCGGTGACGGGGCGGCGAGAGCGGGCGGAGCCGGTGGCGGACGGTCGGGCTTATGGACTTGCACTTGACTGACAAGGTCGCGGTCGTGACCGGGTCGTCGCGGGGACTGGGCTTCGCGGCCGCCCGGGCCCTCGTGCGGGAGGGTGCGCGGGTGTGCCTGTCGGCGCGCGGGGGCGAGCGGCTGCGCGAGGCGGCGGCGGAGCTCGAGCGCGAGGCGGGCCGGCCGGACGCCGTGCTCGCCGTGCAGGCGGACGTGACCACCGAGGGAGGGGTGGCCGAGGTGATCGACCGCACGGTGGCGGCCTTCGGCGGCCTGGACATCCTGGTGAACAACGTCGGCCGGGCGGGCGGTGGGGGGCTGCTCGACACCCCGGACGAGGTGTGGCGCGAGGCCCTCGACGCCACGTTGTTCCCGGCCATCCGCGCGTCGCGCCTGGCGGTGCCCCACCTCCGGCGCCGCGGTGGGGGCGTCATCATCATGATCGCGTCGATCTGGGGGCGGGAGTCGGGCGGCCGCATGACGTACAACGCGGTGAAGGCCGCCGAGATCAGTCTCGCGAAGGCCCTCGCCCAGCAGCTCGCGCGGGACAACATCCGGGTCCTCTCGGTGGCGCCGGGGTCGATCATGTTCCCGGGTGGTTCGTGGCACCGCCGGCAGCAGGAGGACCCGGAGGGAATCGCCGAGATGATCCGCCGCGAGTTGCCGTTCGGGCGCTTCGGTCGGCCGGAGGAAGTGGGCGACGTCGTGGCGTTTTTCGCGTCCGACCGCGCGAGCTGGGTGAGCGGCGCCTGCATCCCGGTCGACGGGTGCCAGTCCCGGTCGAACATCTGACGCGGTCATCATGGGCGCCCTCCTCGCCGACGCCATCCAGACGACCGCGAACGTGCTCTACGTTCCGGTTCTCCTCGTGATCTTGCTGTCCACCGGGGCGTTCCTGACGGTGCGGTACCGGTGGCTGCAGATCGTTCGCCTCCCCGAAGCGTTCCGCACGTTCTGGTCGCGGGAGGAGGCGGGCGCCGGCGGCGTGCTCAGCCCCTTCCAGGCGTTCATGACGGCGCTCGCCGCGACCATCGGGACGGGCAACATCGCTGGGGTGGCCGCCGGGATCGTCTCCGGAGGGCCGGGTGCGCTGTTCTGGATCTGGGCCTACGGGTTCGTCGCCACGACGATCAAGTTCACGGAAGCCGTCCTCGGCGTGACCTACCGCGAGCGCGCCGGCGACACGGTGCGCTCGGGGCCGATGTACTACCTCCGCGACGGTCTCGGCTCGCCGGGGCTGGCCGCGACGTACGCCCTCGTGGCCGGCGTCGCCGCCTTGACGACGACGCCGTTTACGCAGACGAATTCGATCGCCCTCGTGTACGACACCCAGTTCGGCGTGCCGCGATGGGTCTCGGGACTGGTGATCGCCGCGCTGACCTGGCTCGTCGTCATCGGGGGCATCCGCTCGATCGGCCGCGCCGCGGAGAAGCTCTCGCCTCTCAAGGTCGGCCTCTACCTTGCGGGCGGGCTCGTCGTCCTCGTCACCTTCGCCGCGCGCATCCCCGAGGTGCTCGCCCTCGTGGTGCGCGAGGCCTTCTCGGTTCGGGCGGCCGCCGGGGGCGGGCTGGGCATGCTCGTGGCGATGCGCTACGGGCTGGCGCGCGGCATGTACGCGAACGAGGCCGGCTACGGCACGGCGGCCGTCGCCTACGGGACGGCGCGCAGCCTCCATCCCGAGCAGCAGGGCCTGAACGCCGTGATGGAGGTGTTCATCGTGTCGTTCGTCACCTCGACCATCACGGCCATGACGATCCTCCTCACCGGCGTCTGGCAGATGGGCCAGACGAGCACGGCGGCGGTCGCCGAGGCGTTCAGCGCGGCGATGCCGGGGCTGGGCGGGGCGGTCGTGGCGCTCTCGGTCTTTCTGTTCGGATACACGACGCTCATCGGGTGGGCCTACTACGGCGAGCAGTTCCTCGAGTACCTGGTGGGCCCCGGCGTGCGGCTCCCCTATCGGTGGATCTACTGCTTGCTCATCCCCTTCGGCGCCGTCACGAAGGTGGAGCTCGTGTGGGCCTGGGGCGACTTGATGAACGCGCTGCAGATCTTCCCGAACATCGTCGGCGTCCTCGGCCTCAGCGGGCTGGCGGCGGCGCTCGCTCGAGGTGCTCGCGGAGCACGTACAGCTCCAGGCCCTCGGCCTCCTCGATCTTGACCAGGTCCAGCAGGGCGACCGCGAAGTCCCGCAGGGCCGGTGACGCGCGCGCCGTGTCGATCACGACGTAATACACGCCGGCCTCGCGGGCGAAGCGGCGGCCGCCCGCGAGGAGGCGGGCGCGGCGGTGCGGCTCGAGCGGCCGGCCCTCGCTCAAGGTGAACAACGCGTTCATCACGGCGATGCTGCGGTAGCGGGCCTTGCGCCGTGCCGACACGCGGGAAAGGTATCCGCCGAGAATCGGCTTGCCGTGGAACGCCTGATAAAACTGCGAGCGGGCCGACTGGTTGCCGATCGACGAGGTGCCGTCGCGAAGGCCGACCGGCAGCTCGAGGACGGCGTGCCGCTCGTCCGGGTCCGCGGCGATCGTTGCGTAGATCGACGGCACCGACGCCCGGTGGAGCGTTCGGGGAACGGGCAGCAGCTCGACCGCGAGGGCCAGACCGACCGCGGCCGTCACGCCGGCGCACCAGCGCGGCCGGAGGCGCCACCGGTCCCGGAGGGCCGCGAGCGCCGCCGCGAACAAGACCGCGTGCCCCAGGGCGGCGAGCAGCGCGAAGCGCGAGGGCGACCGCGCTAGGCCGACGACCGGCACGTAGCGGAGGATGGCCCACGGACCGGGCACGTACAAATTAACCCCGGCCACGTGGACAAACGGGCCGAGGGCCAGCAGCCCCGACAGCGCGGTCAGGCCCAGCCAGGTGCGCGGGAGCGCGCCCCGCCGCGCCCACAGCGCCCACAGGATGACGATGGTCGCCGCAAGCGACAGCGACGCCGTGCCCTCGATGAAGGCGACCATTGGCATGTGCGCGTCGATCCAGCGGGCGAACGGCGCCCCGAACCACGGGTGGACCGGGTTCGGCAAGACGAAGGACACCAGGTCGACGCCACGCGGACTCGAGCGCCAGTAGATCGGCGGCGTCTCGAACGTGCCCTCCATGACACGCTGGATCGCGGCAGCGAGCAGCGGCGCCAGCAAAAGGGCGGCCGCGACGGCCGAAAGCAGGGCGCCGGTCACGGCGACGCGGCGTCGCTCGACGGGCGCCCAGTGGACCTGAACCCGCCACGCCAGCCAGAGCCGGACGAGGACCAGCACGGTCAGGACGAGAACGGGTGTGTAGAGGCTCTCGAGGTGGAGGACCCGCCCGGCCAGCACCAGCGTGGTTCGGTGGCCTGTGGCCAACCAGAGCACCAGGGCACCCGCGGCCGCGAGCGCCGCGTCGATCAGCCGGTAGACCACCCGTTGGCGCAGGGTGGGTGGTAAGTCTGGAGGTCGGCGCGCGACGTGCAGCGTGACCACCCAGGTGGCGAGGAGCGCCGCGCCAAGCAGCGCGCAGTAGACCCCGTAGTACGCGTCGCCGAGCATCGCCGCGGCCGCCGCGGCGCCCGCGGCCACCGCGAAAACCGGGCGGGCTGTCTCGACGTACTTGAGCCACCCCAGCAGAAAGAGCGCGACGGGCGCGACCCACAGCAAACTGTGGTGGGCCAGGCTGCGCACGACGACCGCCGGGGCCGCGGCGAAGCAGGCCCCGGCGAGCCAGGATTCCAACACGCGTCCCGTGACGTGGCGCGCGAGGAGAAACAGCGCGTAGCCGGCCGAGACGACCTGCACGAAATAGATCAGGTTGAAGGTCGTGACCAGGTCGAAGCGCGAGAGCAACGGGAGCGCCAGCACGTCGGACAGGACCGTGTAGTTGTGCTGGCTGAGATTCACCGTTCCCGAGAGCGGAAAGATTTTCTCGGTTACCAGCGGCCAGCGGTGGTGGTCGACCAGTTCGTGGCGGAAGACCCAGAGGTTCCAGACGTAGACGCCCGTATCGCCCGAGGGTGCCCCGGTCAGGTGCGTTCCGAGGTGGAGGGGCAGCGGCCAGGAAACGGCGAGGGCAAGGGCCGCGTACGCGAGAAGCGCGCCGGTGTGGACACGAAGGCCCCGGGGCATGGCGCTGGCAGTCGCCTTGCGCGCGGATTCTAACACCGACGAGCCAGCTCAGCCACAACAAGCGGCTTTCGCCACTTGATCGCCTGGCGAGGGCCTGATACGATGCCCCGGTCGGCCTGACCCGGAGGGCCCGACACGGCCATGACGGACCCCCACCTGGCCTCGTCCACGCTCACTGGCAAAGAAAAAGAAGATGAGGCGATCGTCCAGGTCGTCGCGCGCCTGAGCGGACGCGGGTCGCGGCCCGAGGCGCCCGGGGGACCCGACGCTGTGGTGACGGCGGTGCAGTGGCTCCCGGCGCTCGAGGCGCGCTACGCGCCGTGGCCGGACGGGCTCGACCCCCGCGTGGTGGCGGTCCTGGAGGCGCGCGGGATCCACCGGCCCTACACCCACCAGGCCGAAGCGATCGCCCATGTGCTGGCCGGCCGGCACGTCGTCGTGGTGACGCCGACGGCGTCAGGCAAGACGCTGTGCTACAACGCGCCGGTGCTCGACGCGGTGGTTCGGGGAGGGGCGGCGCGCGCGCTCTATCTGTTTCCAACGAAGGCCCTGGCGCAGGACCAGCTCGCCGAGCTGCAGGTGCTCGCCGAGCACCTCGCGGCGGCGGTCGAGGTCGGCGTGTTCACGTATGACGGGGACACGCCGGAGGACGCGCGGCGCGCGATCCGGAGCCGGGCCCACGTCGTCCTGACGAATCCGGACATGCTGCACGCGGGGATTCTGCCGCACCATCCCCGCTGGGCGAAGCTGTTCGAGAATCTGCGGTTCGTGGTCATCGACGAGCTGCACGCGTATCGAGGGGTTTTCGGGAGCCACCTCGCGAACATTCTCCGCCGCCTGCGCCGCATCTGCCGCTACTACGGGTCGGCCCCGCAGTTTATCTGCGCGTCGGCGACCATCGCCAATCCGCGTGAGCTGGCCGAGCGCCTCACCGGCGATGCCTTCGCCCTCGTGGCCGAGAGCGGGGCGCCGCGAGGGGAGAAGGTGTTCGTCTTCGTGAACCCGCCGGTGGTCAATGCCCAGCTCGGGATCCGGCGGTCGTACCTGGCGGAGGCGCGGCGGGTCGCCCTCGAGTTCTTGCGTCGGGGGCTGCAGGTCATCGTGTTCGCGCAGAGTCGGCTGACGACCGAGATCCTGACGACCTATCTCAAGGAGGCGATGCCCGGGGATCCGGGAGGACCGGAGGTCGTGCGGGGCTACCGCGGCGGGTACTTGCCGCGCCGGCGCCGCGAGATCGAGCGGGGGCTGCGCGACGGGACGGTGCGCGCGGTGGTGTCGACCAGCGCCCTCGAGCTGGGCGTGGACATCGGGGCGCTCGACGCGGCGGTGCTCGCCGGCTATCCGGGGACGATCGCGGCGACGTGGCAGCGGGCGGGTCGGGCCGGCCGGCGGAGCCGGCGCTCGGCGGCCGTGCTCGTCGCCTCGAGCGCACCGCTCGACCAGTTCGTCGTGCGGCACCCGGCGTATTTCTTCGAGGGCTCGCCGGAACGCGCCCTGATCGACCCGGACAACCTCCACATCCTGCTCGACCACGTCAAGTGCGCCGCGTTCGAGCTGCCGTTCGCCGCCGACGAGCGGTTCGGCGACCGCCCGGTGCGGGAGATCCTGGAGGTCCTGGCGGAGGCCGGGTTCGTCCAGCGCGTCGAGGGGCAGTGGTACTGGACGCACGAGTCGTATCCCGCCGACGCGGTCAGTCTCCGGTCGGTGTCCTCGGACAACTTTGTCGTTGTCGATACCACGGAGGGCGAGCGGGTCATCGGCGAAACCGACTTCACGAGCGGGCCGGCGACGCTGCACGAGAACGCCATCTACCTGCTGGAGGGCGAGCTGTACCAGGTACACCGGTTCGACTTCGAGGGGCGCAAGGCGTACGTGCGGCGGGTCGAGTGCGACTACTACACGGACGCCATCACCTACACGAAGGTGAACGTGCTCGACACCTTCGCGGCGGACGCCGCGCTCGCCGCGGCGCGCCGGGCCCACGGCGAGGTCCACGTGGTGTCGCGCGTCGTGGGCTTCAAGAAGATCAAGTTGTACACGAACGAAAACGTGGGGTCGGGCGACCTGGACCTGCCCGAGCAGCAGATGCACACGACGGCCTACTGGCTGACGCTGCCCGCCGCGGTGATGGGCGCGCTGCCGTTCGCGCCGGACGACCGGCGCGACGGCGTCGTGGGCGTAGCGTTCGCGCTGCGCAGCGTGGCGCAGCTCCTGCTCATGTGCGACCGCCACGACATCGGCCTGTCGATCGACGGCGGCAGCGTGGAGGGGGCGGGGCGCGTCGGCGGGACCGGCGGGGTTCCGCAGGGGCTCTCGGCGGAGCCGACGATCTTCGTCTACGACAACTATCCGAGCGGCATCGGCTTCAGCCGGGCGCTCTACGACCTGCACCGGGAGCTCCTCGGGAAGACGCGGGATCTCATCGCCGGATGCCCGTGCGACGCGGGGTGTCCCTCCTGCGTGGGCCCCGAGGGCCAGACGGGCCCGCGCGCCAAGCTCGTGGCGTCGCGGATTCTGGACCTCGCCCTCCAGGCGCCTTAGCGGGGGCTGAACGTGCCGGGCGCCGACCTGACCGCGCGCCTCCGCGAGCTGCTCCGGCACGGGCCCGTGCCGGCGGCGCGGGAGCTCACCTACGAGCCCGAGGGCGGCGCCGAGGCGCCGCTCGACGTCGACCGGGCGTGCGAGGTGCTCGGGGCGCGTCCGGTCGAGGGGAGCGGCGGCCGGTTCCTGGTGGTGGAGCGGCGGTATGAGGCCGACCGCCGCCACGGGTGGGTGCGCGTCGGCGACTGCGCGGTGGTGGCCGACGAGGGCCTGCGCGCGCTCGACGAGCGGGTGGCGCCGGCCAGGGGCGCGGGGCCCGTCATCTTTCTAGATCTCGAAACGACGGGGCTGAGCGGCGGCGCGGGGACGATCGCGTTTCTCGTCGGGTGCGGGTGGTTCGAGGGCGACAGCTTCCTCGTCCGGCAGGTGGTCCTGCCGCGCCCATCGGGCGAGCGGGCGCTCCTCGCGGCGGTGATGGAGCTTCTCAGCCCGGCCTCGTTGCTCGTCACCTACAACGGCCGCGCCTTCGACTTACCGGTGCTGGAGCTGCGCCGGCGCTTCCACCGGCTCGACCCGCCCGCGGTCGACACGCCCCACCTGGACATGTTGCCGCCCGCCCGCCGGCTGTGGCGCCGCCGCGCGGGGGCGGGGTTCGAGGACGCCACCGGCCGGGCGGTCGGGGCGGCGGGGTGCAGCCTGGGGGCGCTCGAGCGCGTGCTGTTCGGCGTCGAGCGCACCGGCGACGTGCCGGGATGGGAGGTGCCGGCGCGGTATTTCCAGTTCCTGCGGACCGGCGACGCCCGCGCGCTGGTCGAGGTGCTCGAGCACAATCGCCTCGACCTCGTCTCGCTCGCCGCTCTCACGGCGAGGGCGCGGCGCCTGGTGGCGTGCGGGGCGCGGGCGTGCGGCGATGCGGCGGAGGCGCTGGCGCTCGGTAGGGTGCTCGAGCGCGCCGGGCGGCCAGGCGCCGCCGAGGCGTGCTACCGGCGCGCGGCTGCGGAGGGCGACGCCGCGGTGCGGGTGGATGCCTACCTTCGGCTCGCGTTGCTCT
>CAYZKQ010000070.1:0-14543 GCA_964478975.1 uncultured Vicinamibacterales bacterium
CCGCCGGGCGCACCGGCTGCACCGGCCTTCGCCGCCGCCGCCCGCTCGGGCGAGGCGCCGTCTCCGGTGGCCATCGACCTCCTGGTGGGACGCTCGACCGTGCTGAATCTCGGGCGCCCCATCGAGCGCGTGTCGCTCACCACTCCGGACATCGCCGACGCGCTGGTGACCGGCCCGCAGCAGCTCCTCGTCCACGGCAAAACCCCCGGCACCATCTCGCTCTTCGTGTGGGACAAGGCGGGGCGCATCGAGGCGTTCGCCGTCACGGTCCGGCGCGACCTGACCGCGCTCGTCGAGCAGATGCAGCAGCTCTTTCCGGGCGAGCCCATCGCGGTGGCGGGCAACGGCAAGGACATCGTGCTCTCGGGCGTCGTCTCGAGCAAGTACGTCGTGGAGAAAGCCGCCGAGGTCGCCGCCGGGTACGTCGAGAAGAGAGAGAACGTGGTCAACTTGCTGCGCCAGCAGGAAGGACAGGCCACGACGCAGGTGATGCTGCGGGTGCGCTTCGCCGAGGTGAGCCGTTCCGCGCTCCAGGAGTTGGGGGCGTCCTTTTTCGCCGACGGCTACCGCCAGCGCTGGGCGCAGGCCGGCACGGGACAGTTTCCGGCGCCTTTCTTCGATCGCGGCAACGCGAACCTCGGCCAGGCCCTCGTGTTCAGCGATTACCTGAATCTGTTCCTCTTCGACGCGAAGAACGAGCTGGGCGGCGTCATCAAGGCGCTCCAGAGCCGCGGGCTCTTCCAGAGCCTGGCCGAGCCCAACTTGATCGCCCAGAACGGCGTCGAGGCCAGTTTCCTCGCCGGCGGCGAGTTCCCCTATCCCGTCGTCCAGGGGACCGGCGGCGGCAACATCGCCGTGACGATCCAGTTCAAGGAGTTCGGCGTCCGTCTGAGCTTCACCCCGACGATCCTCGGCGACGACCTGATCCGGCTCAAGGTGCGGCCCGAAGTGAGCTCGCTCGACTTTACCAACGCCGTCACGGTGCAGGGCTTCCGCATCCCGGCGCTCTCGACGCGGCGCACGGAAACCGAAGTGGAGCTGCAGAACGGGCAGACCTTCGCCATCGCGGGCCTGCTCAACAACACCGTGACCGAGTCGATGCAGAAGATTCCGGGCATCGGCGACATTCCGATCCTCGGCCTGCTGTTCCGCAGCCGCGCGCACCAGAAGCAGCAGACCGAGCTCGTCGTCATGATCACGCCGCAGATCCTCAAGCGCGGGTCGACGGGCGTCGCCTCGACGCTGCCGCCGCTCGTGACGCCGTTTCTCGCGCCGCCGAAGCGGCCGGTGCCGCCGCCCCCGCCCTATGCGCCCAAAGATGAGGAGGGTGCGGCGCCCGGGAACGGCGCGGCGGCTCCGAACCCCGCAGCGGGCGCGACCCCGAACCCTGGGGCGGTCGCGCCGGGCCCGAGCCCTGGAGCGGTCGCGCCAAACAGTGGGGTGCTGCCGGCGGTCCCGCTGGCGCTAAATGTCGGCCGGAGCTTCCGGGTCCGCGGGGACCTGTGGCGCGGCGCGGCGGGGCTTTCGCACCTGACCCCGCGAAGCGAGGTCCCGGGCCTTTCGCAAGAGAGTCCGCAGAGTGGGCTGCTGCCGGCAACCTCGCTGGCGCCTGACGTCGGGCGGACGTTTCGGGTTCGCTGGGGCGAGGGGCGCGAGGTGGCGAGACTCTCGCACGCGGGAGCGCCCCACAAGACGACGCCCGGCGAGGTCGCGGACTCACCAGGCGCGAGCGCGCCCGCGGGGGCGCCGGCCGCGCCGCAGGGGGTGAACGCCGACGCGACGCGGAAGGCCGAGGCCGACCAAGCCGCGGCTCGAGCGGCGGCGAAAGCCCGGAAAGCGGCCGAGGCGCTCGCCCGGAAACAGCGCGAGGAAGACGCCAAGCGGGCGCGGGCGCTCGAGAAGGCCGAGGCGCGGTTGCGCGCCGCGCTCGACCGCGCGGTGAAGAAGCCGCTGCCGCCTCCGCCCCCGGGCGACCCCTTCGAGCGAGATTGAGGTCGTGAAGAAAATGACGGGGCGGACGGTGAGGGGACCTGGTCGGCTGCGCGGGGCGCGACGGCTCGCGGCGGTCGCGACGAACCAGCGCGGCATGATGGTCGTCTTCGTCGGCCTCGGCCTGCTCGCCTTCGTGGCGGCGGCCATGCTGGCCGTCGACGTCGGGCATCTCATGACCGCCCGGGCCCAGGCGCAGAACGCCGCGGACGCCGGCGCGCTCGCGGGCGCGGTGGCCCTCGTCTTCGACGACTACGCCGACCGGTCGCCGGACGGCCCGGCTGTCCAGAGCGCCCTCGCGGCGGCCTCGGCCAATCGCGTCATGGGGCAAGCCGTCTCGGTCACACCCGGCGACGTCGAGTTCCCGCTCGATCCGGAGTCCGGCGAGCCCAGTCGGGTGAAGGTCACCGTCTACCGCCGCGCCGACCGCGGCAACGCGCTCGCCACGCTCGTGGCCCGCTACTTCGGCATCGCCACGGCGGATATCGCGGCGACCGCGACCGCCGAGGCCGTGCCGGCCAACGCCGCCACCTGCGTCAAGCCGTGGGCGATTCCCGACAAGTGGGACGAGCGACAAGACCCTCCCTGGGACGAGGCCGACACGTTCGACCTGTTCGACAACAAGAAGCAGCCGCTCCCGACTCCCGACGTCTACGTGCCCGCCGACCAGCCGGGCTACACGGGTTTCCGCCCGGATCCGTCCGGGCCCGACTACGGTCGCCTCGTTCTGCTCAAGGCCGGCAATCCCCACCAGGCGATCAACGCGAGTCACTTCTATCCGATCGCCCTTCCGCCGGGCGAGGGGGCCGCCTGGTACGAGGAAAACATCCCGGGCTGCTACGAGGACGTGCTGTGGATGGGGCAGGAAGTGCCGGTCGAACCGGGCAACATGACGGGCCCGACCGTGTCGGGCACGTCCGCCCTGATCGCGAGGGATCCGGATGCGTACTGGGATCCGTCGGCGCGCCGGGTCGTCAGCCGCTATCACCCGAGCCCGCGCATCGTGGTCCTGCCGGTCTTCGACCCCGAGCAGTACGAGGAGGGGCGGCAGCACGGGCGCCTCGCGATCCGGGTGGCGAATCTCGTGGGGTTCTTCATCGAGGACCTGCGGAGCAACGACGTCCTCGGCCGGATCGTGCCCATGACCGGCCTCGTCCGGCGCGAGCAGGGTCCTGTTCCGGGCGGGGCCTTTCTGAAGGCGATTCGACTGGTGGAGTGACGCGGGGTGACCAGACCGTGGCGCAGCTTGCGGCCCTGATCGTGACGCCGGACGAGGGGTTCGAACGCCAGATGGTGCGTCTGCTGCGCGGGGGCAGTGTGCCGGTGGCGATTGTCGACCCGCGCCGGACGCCGCTGGAGACGGCGGGACCAGACGTGGCGGTCGTCGACGTGCGGACCGACGTGTCGTCGGGCCTGGCGGCCGTCGAGCGCGTGCGCGCGGCGCACCCGACGGTGGTGGTCTTCGCCGTGGCGGCGTCGGCGGAGCCCGACCTGATCCTGCAGGCGATGCGCGCGGGCGCCAACGAGTTTTTCGCCTGGCCCGCGGGGGTCCCCTCCCTGGAGACGTCCGTCGAGGAGAGCTTCCACGGCGCCGTGCGGCGGGCGGCGGCGCGGCGCGCGGCCACCCAATCCACGGGCGGGCCGCCGTCGGCGACCCACGTGTTTCTCGGGGCGAAGGGCGGGGCGGGCACCACGACGCTGGCGGTCAACTGCGCGGTCGAGCTGGTGCGCCTGACCCGCCGCCCGACTGTCATCGTGGACCTCAAGCCGTCGCTCGGCGAGGTCGCCCTCTTTCTCGGCGTGCGGCCGCGCTTCACGCTGCTCGACGCGATCGAGAACCTGCACCGGCTCGACCGGGAGTTTCTGCGCGAGCTGGTCGCGAAGCACAAGTCCGGCCTCGACATCCTGGCGGCCTCCGAGCAGTTCGACCGGCCCAACGCCCAGGACGCCGGCGCCGTCGAGGAGATCCTGCGGGTGCTCGCGCGCGTCTACGGGTTCATCGTGGTCGACGCCGGCTGCAGTCTGAGCGCGTGCTCGGTGGCGGCGCTCTACGCCGCCGACACGATCTTTCTCGTGACGAACCCGGACGTCCCGTCGATCCGGAACGCGCAGCGCCTGATCGACCGGGCGCGCCAGCTCGGCGCGAGCGGCGACAGGGTGCGCGTGCTCGTCAACCGCGTGGCCGACGACCAGCTCATCGCGCCGAAGCAGATCGAGTCGGCGCTGGGCTACCCGATCCACCACGCCTTCGCGAGCGACTACCGCACCGTCGCGTCGGCGCTCAACGCCGGTGTGCCCCTCGCGCTCACGAACCACTCCGAGCTGGCGGCGCAGGTCGACCGGTTCGCGCGCGCCCTGGTCGGCGGCGGGCCGCCGGCGGCGGCGCCGCGGGCGCCGGAGCGCAAGCGCGTGTTCCTGGGGTTGTTGTGAGGGCCGGACCGGAGGAGGGTCGCACCGCCATGGCCGTTTCGCCTGCTCACCCGGCGCGGGGCGCGCGGCTCGAGCCCGTGCGCCCCCAGTACATCGAGCTGAAGGCCGCCATCCACCGCAAGCTCCTCGACCGCCTGAACCTCGAGGCGCTGGCCTCGACGGACCGGACGCGGGCGGAGGCCGAGATCCGCGGCTTGCTCTTCGAGCTGCTCGCCGAGGCCGCGACGCCGCTCTCGATGAGCGAGCGCGAAGCGATCCTCGGCGACGTCCTGGACGAAGTCTTCGGCCTCGGGCCCCTCGAACCGCTCCTGCGCGACCCGACGGTGAGCGACATCCTCGTGAACACCTACAAGCAGGTCTGGGTCGAGCGGCACGGCCGGCTCGAGCGGGTCCCGACGGCGTTCCAGGACGACCGCCACCTGATGCGCGTCATCGACCGCATCGTCAGCGCCGTGGGCCGCCGCGTCGACGACAGTTCGCCCATGGTCGACGCGCGGCTCGCCGACGGTTCGCGGGTCAACGCGGTCATCCCACCCCTCGCGGTCGACGGCCCGCTCCTGGCGATCCGCCGCTTCCCGGCCGAGCGCCTCAAGGCGGAGCACCTGCTGCAGCTCCGCACCCTGACGCGCCCCATGCTCGACTTCCTCGCCCACGCCGTCCGGGCCCGGCTCAACATCCTGGTGAGCGGCGGGACCGGCGCAGGCAAGACGACGCTGCTCAACGTGCTGTCGAGCTTCATCTCCGACCGCGAGCGGATCGTGACGATCGAGGACGCCGCGGAACTCCAGCTCCACCAGGAGCACGTGGCGCGCCTGGAAACCCGGCCGCCCAACATCGAGGGCAAGGGCGCCATCCGCCAGCGCCAGCTCGTCATCAACGCGCTGCGCATGCGGCCCGACCGGATCATCGTGGGCGAGGTCCGCGGCGAAGAAGCCCTCGACATGCTCCAGGCGATGAACACCGGGCACGACGGGTCGCTCACGACCGTGCACGCCAACAGCCCGCGCGACGCCCTCGCTCGCATCGAGACGATGGTCGCCATGGGCGCGACCAACTTGCCCGAGCGCGCCGTCCGCCAGCAGATCGCCTCGGCCATCCAGCTCGTCGTCCAGCAGACGCGCCTGAGCGACGGCACGCGCAAGGTGACAAGCATCAGCGAGATCACCGGGATGGAAGGCGACGTGATCACGATGCAGGAGATCTACCTGTTCGAGAAGCTCGGCGTGACCGAGGACGGCAAGGTCGTAGGGCGCTTCCGCGCCACCGGCGTCCGGCCCAAGGCGTGCGAGCGGCTGAAGGCGTCGGGTATCCATCTGCCGCCCGACATGTTCGAGGGCGTGACCGAGGTGCGGTGATGGCCGCGATCATGCTGCCGGCGCTCGTCTTCGTGCTCGTCGCCGGGCTGGTCTTGTTCCTGGCCATCGGGGCGGCCCGCGGGCCGGAATTCATGGCGCGCCGCCGGCTGCAGGCGCGGATCGACGAGCTGGCGGCCCCGGCCGGCGCGGCGCCGGAGCCCGGGGGCTCGATCCTCAGAGAGCAGGCCAGGGGGCCGCTGGCCCGCCTCGACCGCGTGCTCGCCGCCAGCCGCCGGGGGACGGCGTGGGCGCGCTGGATCGAGCAATCCGGTACCCGGGCGAGCCCGAGCGCCGTCGCCCTCGCGGCGCTGGCCGCGGCGGCGGCCGGCGCCGTCCTCGGCGAACTCGTCCTGCGCGCGCCTCTGGCGCCCGTCGCCGGAGCCCTCGCCGGGGCGGCCGTGCCGCTCGCCGTGGTGCACCAGCGACGCGCGAAGCGGTTGCGCCGGTTCGAAGCGCAGTTTCCCGAGGCCCTCGACCTGGTCGCCCGCGCGCTGCGTGCGGGCCACGCCTTCGCGAGCGGCCTCAAGATGGTGGCCGACGAGCTGGACGAGCCGGCCGGTCCGGAGTTCCGCAAGACGTTCGACGAGCAGAACTTCGGCCTGCCCCTGAACGAAGCGCTCTCGAACCTGGCCGCGCGCGTGCCGCTCATGGACGTGCGCTTTTTCGCCACCGCCGTCATGATCCAGCGCGAAACCGGCGGCAACCTCGCCGAGATCCTGGAGAACCTCGCCCAGGTCGTGCGCGAGCGGTTCAAGATCCTCCGCCAGGTCCGCGTCTATACCGCGCACGGCCGCCTGACCGGCTTCGTCCTGCTCGCGCTCCCGCCGGCGCTCGCCGTGGCCCTCCTGTTCATCAATCCCGACCACATGGCGCTCCTGTTCCGGGAGCGGCTCGGGCGGCTGCTGCTCGGCGGCGCGGTGGCGCTCCAGGTGGTCGGCTACCTCTGGATCAGGCGCGTCGTGCGGATCGAGGTGTGACATGACCCCGATAGGGCTGGCGCTGCTCGCGTTTCTCGCCGGCGCGCTGCTCGTGGGCGGCGCGGCGCTGGGGTTTGCCAACGCCCGCAGCCTCGCCATCGAACGCCGGCTCGAGGAGGTCACCGGCCGTGCGGCCCTTTCCGCGGAGCGACCCCCACGCCGGCGGTTCGGCCTCGGCCTGCTCCGGCGCGTCGGCGACAGGGTGCCGCGCTCGCCGAAGGAACTGGGCAAGCTGCGCCAGCGGCTGCTCCAGGCCGGCTTCCGCGGTGACGAAGCGCTGCCCGTCCTGCTCGGGCTGCGCGCCGTCCTCGCGCTCGGCGGCTTCGCCCTGCTCACGAGTCCACTCGCCGGCCGCCCGAACCTCACGATGGCGCTGGCCGCGGCCGGGCTGGGTTACGTGCTGCCCGGTCTCGGGCTCGCGCGGATGGCGCGGCGGCGGCAGCACAGAATCCGCCTGGCGCTCGCCGACGCACTCGACCTGCTCGTCGTGAGCGTCGAAGCCGGCCTGGGCCTCGACCAGGCGCTGCTGCGCGTGGGCCAGGAGCTCGCCTTCGCCTATCCGGACCTCTCCGACGAGTTCCGCCTGGTCAACCTCGAGCTGCGCGCGGGCAAGAGCCGCGCCGAGGCGCTGCGCAACGTGGCCGCGCGGACCGGCGTGGACGACCTGCACGCCCTCGTGACCATGCTCGTCCAGACCGACAAGTTCGGCACGAGCGTCGCGCAGGCCCTGCGCGTCTACTCCGAGACGTTGCGCACCAAACGCCGGCAGCGGGCCGAAGAGGCGGCGGCCAAGACCGGGGTGAAGATGGTCTTCCCGCTCGTCTTTTGCATCTTCCCCGCGCTGTGGGTCGTGGCGATCGGCCCGGCGGCGATCAAGTTCGTGACCGTGCTCTTCCCGCTCGTGGAGCAGACGCGATGAGCCCGGCGAGACCCGCGGCGTGGGCGGCGCACAACATCGATACCGGCCGGGTCCTCGCGCGCGAGGTGCGGGCGGCCGCGACGCGCTGGGCCCGCGCCGTCGGCCTGATCGGGCGGCGGCGGCTCGAGCCCGGCGAAGCGCTGTGGATCGCGCCGAGCCGCGGGGTGCACACCTGCGGCATGCGCTTCGCGATCGACCTCGTGGCGCTCGACCGCGACGGCGTCGTGGTGGACTGCGTCGCGCGGCTGCGACCCTGGCGCGTCCGCCTGCCGCGCCGGGGCACCGCCGGGGTGCTGGAACTGGCCGCCGGGGCGGTCGAGGCGAGCGGCACGCGCGTCGGCGACCGCATCGCGTTCGTGTCGGTCTGCCCGGCCTCCGCGTCGGCGCGGGGCGGCGACAGCGGGTTGCGACGCGAAGGGGATCGTCAGGGGTGAGGGCGACCGCCACGCCGGTGAGCTCGGTCCGTGTGGAGCCCTCGGGCGATCGGGCGGTCGGCCCGCCGCCCGCGCCGCAGACGCTCGAGGCGCTCGGGATCCCGCCAGACCGCGTCGCGGAACTGCTCGTCAAGACGCTGGTGGGCGGCGAGCTCGGCGGCGGCGAGCTGGCCGAACGCCTCGCGGTGCCCTTCGGGCTCATCGAGCCGATCGTCGAGCACGCGCGGCGCGAGCGGCTGGTCGAGGTGCGCGGAGTCACCGGCGCCGGCAGCGCCGGCTACCGCTACGCCCTGACGGACCTCGGGCGCGATCGCGCGCGCGAGTACCTGGAGGTGTGCCGCTACGTCGGGCCGGTTCCGGTGCCCCTCGCCCAGTACACCGCCCAGATCCGCGCCGGGATCGCGTCGCGCGGCCCCGTCCGCCGCGAGCAGCTCGAGGCCGCCTTTGCGCATCTCGTCGTGGGGCCGGCCCTGCTCGATGCCCTCGGTCCGGCCGTGAACTCGGGCAAGGCGCTCTTCCTCTACGGCCCGCCCGGCAACGGGAAGACCGTCATCGCCGAGGGCCTCGGCCGGGCGATCGGCGGCGAGCAGTGGGTGCCGCACGCTCTCGACGTCGACGGCCAGATCGTCACGATCTTCGACCCGGTCAATCACCGGCCCCTGGAGCGCGCCCGCCCCGACCCCGGCGCCGAGCGGCTCGTGCTCGCCGAACGCCAGGACCGGCGGTGGGTCCGCATCGAGCGTCCGGTCGTGATCGTCGGGGGCGAGCTGAGCCTCGACATGCTGGACCTCTCGTTCAACCCCATCGCGAAGTTCTACGAGGCGCCGGTGCACCTGAAGGCCAATGGCGGGGTGTTCGTGGTGGACGACTTCGGGCGCCAGCGCGTGCCGCCGCGCGACCTGCTGAACCGCTGGATCGTGCCCCTCGAAAGCCGGGTCGACTACCTCACGCTGCACACCGGTCGGAAGTTCGAAGTGCCCTTCGACGTCTTCGTCGTCTTCGCCACGAACCTGAAGCCCGAGTCGCTCGCCGACGAAGCCTTCTTGCGGCGCATCCCTTACAAGATCCTCGCGCGGGACCCCACCCTCGAGGAGTACACGCGCATCTTCGAAATGAACTGCCGGCGCCGCGGTCTCGGGTTCGACCCGATCGTCGTGGAGTACCTGATGCGGCGCTACTACCAGCCGCGCCGCCTCGCCCTCCGGGCGTGCCATCCGCGGGACCTGGTGGAGCACATCGTGGATATTTGCCGCTACCAGGGGCGGCCGCCGGTCATCACCCCCGAGATCGTCGACGCCGCGTGCGCGACCTACTTCCTGGAGGAAGCAGCGTCGCAGGCCGGAGAGCGGCGGGAGGCGGGAGTGCCCGCCGGCGGCGAGGAGGAGCCCCGGTGACGGCCGTCGCCGTCGAAGCGGGGGCGCCGCGGGCCCGAACGGGGAGGGCGGCGCCCGCCCGGGAGCGCGCTGCCGACCTGGCCGCGCGCGCGACCGTCGTGGCGCTCTTCACCCTGCTCGCCGCGCGCGTCGGCGCCGACTTCGCGGCCACGGGCCGCTTCACCGGCCTCCTCCTCCTCGCGAGCGAATCGCTCGTCATCGTCCTCACGGTGCTCCGCCGCAGGGCGGTGGCGGTCGACCGCAGCCTGCGGGCGCGCCTCCTGACGGCCATCTCGATCGCCTGCCCGCCGCTTGTCGTCCCGGCGGCGGCCGGCGGCCTGGTCGGGGACGAGTGGACCGCGGCCGCGTCGAGCGCCGGGCTGTTCCTCGTCATCGGGGGCAAGCTGTCCCTCGGGCGGGCCTTCGGCCTGGTGCCGGCCAACCGCGGCATCGTGGCCCGGGGTCTCTACCGCGCCGTCCGCCACCCGATCTATCTCGGCTACCTGGTCACGCACGGCGCGTTTCTGGCCGCGCATCCCACGGGGTGGAACGCGCTGGTCCTCGTGGCGGCCGACGCCGCCCTCGTGCTTCGCGCCCTCCAGGAAGAACGCACCCTCGCGGGCGACCCCGCGTATGTCGCGTACTGCGCGCGCGTGCGGTGGCGGTTCGTTCCCGGGGTCTGGTGAGGATCCGGACGGCCCGCCCTAGCGCTTCGCCCGGAGGCTCGCCACCGTGGCGCCGAGGTGCGATTCCGGGGCGTCCCAGTAGGCTTCGACCAGCGGGTGGCGGGCGAGCAGCCGGTGCACGACCGCGCGCTGCACGCCGCGCCCGCGGCCGTGGATCAACCGGACCTCGCGGAAGCCGGCCTGGTGGGCGGCGCGCAGATACTCGTCCACGACCCCCGGAATGTCCCGCGGCGCGAAGGCGTGGAGGTCCAGCGCCTCCTCGATCGGAAGCCGCACGGGCGCGTCGGGTTCGTCCATACAGGCTAACCCGCGGGTTTCTCGTACCTGGCGGTCACGCTGGTCTTGATCCCGCCCCTGACCGAGAAATCACCCGTGACGGTCATGCGCCGGGGCTGGCACGCCGCCACGAGGTCG
Organism: uncultured Vicinamibacterales bacterium; assembly: GCA_964478975.1. Lineage (GTDB taxonomy): Bacteria > Acidobacteriota > Vicinamibacteria > Vicinamibacterales > JAHECP01 > CAYZKQ01. The sequence goes on from CAYZKQ010000070.1 coordinate 10,578, forward strand.
TCCAGGATCTGGTTGGTCGCCGCCTCGTAGAAGATGCCCCGGTTCCGGTATTCGATGAGGTAGTACTTCAGCGCTTTCAGCTCCAGACAGAGCTGGTCCGGCACGTACCGGATGACGATCTCGCCGAAGTCCGGCAGGCCGGTCTTGGGGCAGACGGACGTGAACTCGGGGCAGCGGATTTCAATTTCGTATTCGCGGCCCGGACGCGGGTTGGGGAAGGTTTCCAGTGCCGCCATAGGGTGTTCCGCTCGCTCATCCATTCTAGGCGAGTCCAGGCGAGCCGCGCCTGGCGGGTTGCGCGGGGCGTCTCGAACGGAGGCCGGGTCTTTCGGCCCCGCGAGGTGCGGTCCGGTCTCCCGGCTTCGCTGGACACAGGGGCGTCGTGCCCGCGCAGGCGGCCCCGGGGTACCCTGCCGCCCGCGAACGGCGGGGCCCCTGCTGCGCAAGCCCTTCCCGGCGCCCGGGGCCGATGCATAAAAAACCGGCCTGAACACGCCTCGACCTCATTGACACTGCAAAAGCCGGCGCGCTAGGATACGGCGGTTTCAGTGGGTCCTCCGCGGCCGCCGCTTGCGCGCGCGGCGGCTGCGGCGAGCGTGCAAGCGCGCACCTCACGAGGGAGATCGCAGATGGCCGAGGCCCGTCGCATGGGCAAGTCGGAGCTCTTCTCGCACTTCGCGGAACGCTTCGAGATGAAGCGCGCCCAGGCGCGCGAGATCTTCGAAGAGCTGACGACGCTGGCGGAGAAAGAGCTCAAGCGTGCCGGTGAGTTCGTCTTGCCGGGGGTGTGCAAGCTTGTGGTTCAGAAGCGCAAGGCGCGCATGGGCCGCAACCCCGCGACGGGCGAGCCGATCAAGATCCCGGCGAAGACGGTCGTCAAGGCGCGCATCGCCAAGCAGCTCAAGGACGCGGTCCTGCCGAAGAAGTAGCGGCGGGTCGCTCGCCGACCGTTTCCGCGCGGCGGCGCGAGGATCGGGGTCGCCGCCCGCCGAACCGCTCCCGCCTCGGGCGGCAGAGCGGGCGGCGTGTCGCGTCCCCGCTTCCTCGAGCCGGCCGCAGGCTGGGTACGCCGTTCCCCTGCGGGTAGGACCGACCCGTCTTTGCCAGACCTCCGCCGACGCTTCGCTGGCGCGACTCGCGGGCCCGATTGCCCCGTCTGAACAAGTGGTTGCGTGTCGGGGACTGCCGAGCGGGCCCGCGTGTCCTCGATCGCGTGGCGTGTCGCTCGCCGGTGGTCCGCGACTTGCGTGGCGGTGAGTCGTGGTCTGCTTGCGCGCGCCCGGTGCGAGACAAGTCGGCCGGGCCTGGCGCGGGGAGGTGTATCATGCACGCGACGCGCAGGAGCTTTCTCGCTTCCGTGGGGGCCTTCACCGAGGCAATGGCGCTCGCGCCGGCCGGGCGCTCGGTGTGGCTGTGAGCATCAGGCCGTTCGAGGGTATCCTGTCCGCGACCTCACGCACGAGGGCACGCTGGCGCTGCATGTCCTGAGCGCCGCCACGGCCGCGTACTTCGTCTTGTACCTGGTGCTGCGACAGGTGGAGGTGCAGGTGTTCCTCCGGGCGGCCTGAGTCCCGGAGGAGTCGCTCCCACGCGGGTTACGCCGTCTCTGTGGCGCTCGCGCCGTGTGCCGCCCGCGGCCGGTCACGCCGCCGCCGACACGCGGCCGAGCAGTTCCCGGCTGTAGATGGTCGCCGGCACGAGGCGCGCCACTTTCGACTCGAGCCCGCACATCGAGTCGTCGTCGAAGATGATGCAGTCCCCCGAGGGGAGCTGAACCTCCGAGCTGAACCGCCGCGCCCCCCGGGCGGTCTTCAGTTCGTAGAACCTCACGCGGTAGGTGCGCGTGTTCACCTCGATGTCCGCCGTCTTCACCAGCTTCCGCAACATGGTCGCTTCCTCCATCAGGCGTTCGCATGGGGGTCAGCCCGCGACCGCCGCTGATTCAGGTCTGGCGTCGGTCAGGGGGAATTCGAGGACGAACGTCGTCCCCCGGTCGACCTCGCTCGCCACCGTGACCGTCCCGCCGAGCTGTTCGACGATCGTCTTCGAGATCGGCAGGCCGAGTCCGAGGCCGCGGCTCTTGGTCGACGTGTACTCGTCGAAGATGGTCGGCAGCCGCTCGGCGGCGATCCCCTTGCCGGTGTCGCAGATCCGGACCTGGGCGCGGCCCTCCACCACCTGCGTGCTCACGGCCACCAGGCCGCCGGACGGGGTCGCCTCGATGGCGTTCTGAATCAGGTTGCGCCAGACGCGGCCGAGGGCGAACGCGTCGCCCTGGACGTACAACGGCTCGGACGCCAGCTCGCTCCGGAGCGTCAGGCCCGCGGCGTCGGCCTGCGGCCGCATGCTCTCGACGACCTCGCTCACGGTGCGGTTGATGTCCACCGGATACCGGACGAACGGTCGCGGCTTGGCAGCGTAGCGCAGTTCCTCGAGCAGCCGGTCGAGGACCGCGATCTCGCGCGGGGCGGTGGCCTCGAAGGTCTTGCGGTTCTCCAGGTTGCCCCAGTCGCGCATGACGAGCTTGCACAGGTTGCCGACGTTCTGGATCGGCGTCGACAGGTCGTGCACGAGCGCATCGACGACCCGTCCGATCGTCGCCTGCCGCTCCTGCCGGCGCATCCGCGCCTGCAGTTCCGCCAGCTTCTCGGCCATCGTGTTGAACGCGTCGCCGAGCTGGTGGATCTCGTCGCGGCCCGACAGCGTCACGCGCTCGTCGAGCCGGCCTTCGGCGATGGCCCGGGTCGCCTTCGTCAGGACGCCGATCCGCCTGACGATCGTGCGACCCCACGACCAGCCCGCCAGCCCCGTCAGCGCGAGGGCGAGCAGGATGGCGACGGTCAGTTGGCGCTCCAGCCGGCGGGTGATGGCGAACGCCTCGCCCGTCGGCTGCTCGACCACGAGCGTCCAGCCGATAGGCTCGACCCGGGCGGCGGTGGCCAGGACCTCGCGGCCGCGGTGGTCGGTGAAGACCGTGAAGCCGTCCTCACCGTGCGTGACGTCCCGGACCAGCCTGGCGAGCGGCGGGTCGAGGGATTGCTCCCCGCGGGCGATGCGGCGTTTCTCGTTCGGGTCGCCGTGGGCGACGAGCCGGTTGTCGTCCGAGACGAGAAGGGCGTAGCCCTGCTGGCCGATGTGGATCGAGTCGACCATCCGCCAGAGCTGCTCGAGGCTCAACGTGGCCATCAGCCAGTGGCCCTCGTCGCTCGTCCGCACGCCGATCGTCACGAGCGGCAGCAGGTCGTCGTCGATCGTGAGGGGCGAGATGAACGTGCCGTCCGGGCGCGCTTCGCCCGGGCCGGGCGGCCTGATGCCAGTGGCTTTCAGGCGGCTCGTGACCAGGACCCGGCCCGTCGCGTCGAACAGCGTGAGCTCGCGCAGCTCGGGGAAGTCGATGACGTGGTTGCGCAGGATGCGCTCTTGCTGCCAGTGCTCGAGCTGGGTCTCCCGCAGCTCGGCGCCGATCGACCGCAGGATGCTGAAGGCGTTCGTCAGGTACTGCCGGATCTCGGCGGCGGCGCGCGTCGCGACGTGGCGGTGGCCTTCGCGCACCGACTCGCGCGTGCCGGTCCGGAGCGAGGAGATCGAGATCCACCCGTAGCCGGCGAGCGGGATGACGGCCGCCGTGACGATCAGGAGGAACAGGCGGGTGGAAAGCCGGCGCATCGCCGTCGCCCGCTACATGCCCGCGCGGAGCGTGTCGCGCGCCGGGGCCGGGCGCCACTGCCAGAGGGTCCGCAGGATGTCGCGGCCCGGCTCGCTCGGAATAACGAACCGCCGGCTGACCGCGCGGGCGCGTTCGTCCCACGCGATGAACGCGGCCGGCGGATCGTCGTAGAGCACGCGTTGCAGCTCCGCGACCGCCGCGCGCAGCTCGTCGTCATTGCGCGCCTCGCGGAGGCGGTCGAGAGCCTTATCGGCTGATGAGTAGCCCCAGTTTATGAGGGGAGCCCGGCCGGGTTCGGG
>CAYZKQ010000071.1:0-14516 GCA_964478975.1 uncultured Vicinamibacterales bacterium
CGCAGCTGCCGGCGAGCCGGCGCGGGGCGCCGCCACGTGGCGCTCTCCGGCGACACGAATCGGCGCGGGCGGACGCGGGACCGCGACGTGCGCCACGACCGGCGGGCCCGAGCGCGCCGCGAACGCCGCCCGCGTGGACCGGTCGAGGCGGTCCACCTCGACGGCATAGATCCGGATCGACCCGCGGACGGTACCGAACCGGTGCAGGGGCACGACAGTCCAGGCGTACCACGGCGCGAAGTGAGCCGGCCGCGTGTACACGACCGTCCGGACGACCGTCAGGCTGACGACCGGCCAGCCGTCGAACCCGAGCGGGCACCACGCGACGTACCCCGGCGCCCACGCCCACGACACCCACGCCGGCGCCCACCGCGGCCCGGGAATCCAGAACCACAAGCCCGCGGCGACGCCCCAGCGTCCGAAATGATGCGTGGGCCACGCCCAGGGTTCGCTCCCGATCCACGTCCACCCGAAGGGGCCGACCAGGCTCCAGTAGCCGTCGGTGTACGGCCGCCAGCCGACCGGGACGCTGGGATACCAGACGGCGCCGTACGTCGGGTCGACGTGCCAGCGGCCGTGGCGCTCGAGCGTCGAGGCGTACGGCCCGAGCGCCGGGGGCAGCGACGCGGGCGGGTTCGCGGCGGTGCGCGCCGAGCGCCGCTCCTCGGTCCAGCGATCGAAGGCGTCCCAGAAGGCCGAGTTGAAAGCGACCGGCGCCGCCGGCGGCGACCCCGCCCGCGCGAGGGCGCGCTCCCCGGTCCCGACCGACACGGAGCCCGCGTCGGTCGTGAGGATCGCCGTGCCCCGGAGGACGGCGAGCTCGACGTCGCGCGCGCCGGCGCCCACGAGCGACACGCGGTAGTCACCGGCCGTGCGCACCACGACCGCACCGCCCGGCGTGTCGACGCGGAAGCTGACGGGCTCGGCCGGATCGGTCGGGTCAAGGCTGGCGATGACGAGGCGGAGCCGCCCGGCGAGCAGGCGCACGAGGGCTTCCGATTGGAAGTCCACGGTGGTGTGCTGGTCGAGGTAGAGCGCGCTGCCGTCGCCGAAGATCACTTCGGCTCGTCCGAGCTCGCTCCGCAGGCGGTCACCGGCCACGAGGGGCATGGACGCCGGGGCCGGCTCGGCGCGCTGGTGGCGTTCGAGCCAGACGGTGCCGTCGACTGTGGCGAGATGCGCGGGTGGCGTCGCGTCATCACCGGCGCGGGCCACCTGCGTGTCAAGGGTCTGCGGCGAGGCGGCAAGCAGCCCACTCCCGGCCGCGAGGGTGAAGACGAGCGACAAAGCGCCAGCGAGGGGGCGACGGGTCATGGCGGGCTCCTCCGTGCGTGGTCGTGTGGTTGAGGTTGAGGGACCTCGTGATCCCGCAAGGCAGGCTGGCTGAAGAAATTATGGCATGCCCTGGGGCTGGACGGCAAGGGGCATGGTTGACTAAGGCCCGCTCAACTTTTATATTAACAGGTGTGTAAGGTCAGGTGCGGATAGCGGGGGGGTGTTATGAGCAAAATTATCGGCATCGACTTGGGGACGACCAACTCCGTGGTGGCCGTGATGGAAGGCGGCGAGCCGGTAGTGATCACGAACCAGGAAGGCAGCCGGCTGACGCCGTCGGTCGTCGCGTTCACCAAGAGTGGCGAGCGGTTGGTCGGGCAGGTGGCCAAGCGCCAGGCCGTGACGAATCCGGAAAACACCATCTTCTCGATCAAGCGCTTCATGGGCCGGAAGCATGACGAGGTGACCGAGGAGATGACCATGGTGCCGTACCGGGTCGTCCGGGCGGCCAACGGCGACGTGCGCGTGGTGGCGGGTGGCAAGGAATGGTCGCCGCCCGAGATCTCCGCCATGATTCTGCAGAAGCTCAAGCAGGCGGCGGAGGAGTACCTCGGCCAGCCGGTCAAGAAGGCCGTCATCACGGTCCCGGCGTACTTCAACGACTCGCAGCGGCAGGCGACGAAGGACGCCGGGCAGATCGCCGGGCTCGAGGTCATGCGCATCGTGAACGAGCCGACGGCCGCGGCGCTCGCCTACGGGCTCGACAAGAAGAAGGACCAGACGATCGCGGTCTACGACTTCGGGGGCGGGACCTTCGACATCTCGATCCTGGAGGTCGGCGAAGGGGTCGTCGAGGTCAAGGCGACCAACGGCGACACGCATCTCGGGGGCGATAACCTCGACCAGCGGATCATCGACTGGATCATCGCGGAGTTCAAGAAGCAGGAGGGCATCGACCTCAGCCGCGACCGGATGGCGCTGCAGCGGCTGAAGGAGGCGGCCGAGAAGGCCAAGATGGAGCTGTCGACCGTGATGGAAACGGACATCAACCTGCCGTTCATCACGGCCGACCAGACGGGGCCGAAGCACCTGTCGATGAAGCTGACGCGGGCGAAGTTCGAGTCGCTCGTGGAGGACCTGCTCCAGAAGACGATCGGGCCCGTGCGGCAAGCCCTCGCCGACGCGGGGCTCCAGCCGCACCAGATCGACGAGGTCGTGCTCGTGGGCGGGTCGACGCGGATCCCGCGCGTGCAGCAGATCGTGCGCGAGCTGTTCGGGAAGGAGCCCCACAAGGGCGTCAACCCGGACGAGGTCGTGGCGGTGGGGGCGGCGGTGCAGGCCGGGGTGCTGGCGGGCGAGGTGAAGGACCTGCTGCTGCTCGACGTGACGCCGCTCTCGCTGGGGATCGAGACGCTCGGGGGCGTCATGACGACCCTGATTCCGCGCAACACCACGATCCCCACGCGGCGGAGCGAGATCTTCTCGACCGCCGCGGACAACCAGACCAGCGTCGAGGTGCACGTGCTCCAGGGCGAGCGGCCGATGGCGCGCGACAACCGGACGCTCGGGCGCTTCCACCTGGTGGGCATCCCGCCGGCGCCGCGGGGCGTGCCGCAGATCGAGGTCACCTTCGACATCGACGCCAACGGGATCGTCAACGTGTCGGCGAAGGACCTCGGGACGGGCAAAGAGCAGAAGATCACGATCACGGCGTCGAGCGGCCTCACCAAGGAAGAAGTCGAACGCATGATGAAAGAGGCCGAGGCGCACGCCGAGGAAGACCGGCGGCGGAAGGAAGAAGTGGAAACGCGCAACCGCGCCGACCAGGCCGTCTACGCGGCGGAGCGCCTCCTCAAAGACACGGGCGACAAGCTCGGGCCCGGCGACCGCCAGGCCATCGAGGCGGCGATCGAGGAGGTCAAGAAGGCGCTCGAGAAGGGCGACATCGCCGGGATCAATCGGGCGATGGAGCGCCTTAACGAGGCGCAGCACCGCGCCGCCGAGGTGCTCTACCGCCAGACCCAGGCGGCCGGCGGGGGGCGCGGGTCCGGGTCGGCGAGCTCCGGCGGGGCGGGCCGCGGGACCGGCGGCCAGGCCGGCGGCGACGTCATCGACGCCGAAGTGGTCGAGGACGAGAAGAAATAGGTGGACTTCTACGCGATCCTCGGCGTGGCGCGGACGGCGACCACGGCGGAGATCAAGCGGGCCTACCGGCGGTTGGCCCGGCGGTTCCACCCGGACCTCAACCCCGGCGATCAGGCCGCCGCCCAGTATTTCCGCTGCATCGTCGAAGCGTACGAAACGCTCGTCGACCCGGAGCGGCGGCGGAAGTACGACGCCGAAGGGCTCGCGGGCGGCGCGCGCCGGGAGCCGGAGGTCGCCTTCGAGGGGTTCGATTTCTCCCGGGCCGCCGAGGGGCCGCAGGCGTCGACGTTCAGCGAACTGTTCGCCGACGTCTTCCGCGGGGGAGGCCGCGCCGAGGCGCCTCGCGCGGAGCCGGGGGCCGACCTGCACGCGTCGGTCGCGCTCAGCTTCGACGAGGCGGCGCGGGGTTGCACCCGCGTCGTGACCGTCACCCGGCAAACCGTCTGCCCGGAGTGCCAGGGGGCGGGCGAGGTCCGGACGGTCGAAAGCCGGTGCGTCGCGTGCCAGGGGACCGGGTCGCTGCGCTGGGCACGCGGCCACATGGTCTTCTCCAAGACGTGCTCGGCGTGCGGCGGGACCGGGCGCCGGGAGCGCCAACCGTGCCCCGCGTGCGCCGGCCAGGGCGTCACGACGCGGGCGGAGGCCGTCACCGTGCGGATCCCGGCGGGCGTGGCCGACGGCGCGCGCGTGCGCGTGCCGGAAAAGGGACACGCGGGCCGGCGCGGCGGCCGGCCCGGCGACCTCTACATCGCGGTGCAGGTGGCGCCCCACCCGTTCTTCGGCCGCGAGGGCGACGACTTGCACCTGACGGTCCCGGTGGCGATCCACGAGGCGGCGCTCGGCGCGAAGATCGAGGTGCCGACCCTCGACGGCCGCGCGCGGCTCCGCATCCCGCCCGGCACGCAGTCGGGCCAGCGCTTCCGCCTGCGGGGGCGCGGCCTCCCGTCGCCGCGCGACGGGCGGCCGGGCGATCTGGTCGTGGAAGTCCGGCTCGTCCTGCCGAAGCTGCTCGACGAGCGGTCGAAGGAGTTGCTGCGCGAGTTCGGGCGCCTCAATCCCGAGAACGTGCGTAAAGACTTGGGCGTGTGAGCCGGCCGCTCCGGCCGACCAGTCGGGGGCGGCCGCCGGCGAGTCGAACACCGATGGCAGCCAAGCGAAGCGCGGGAACCGGCAAGGCGTACTACATGATCAGCGCGGTGGCGCAGAAGTACAACGTCCACCCCCAGACGCTGCGGCTCTACGAACGCGAGGGGCTGCTCAAGCCCTCGCGGACCGAGGGCAACACCCGCCTGTACTCCGAAGAGGACCTCGAGCGGCTCGAAACCATCCTCACCCTCACGCGGGAGCTCGGCGTCAATCTGGCGGGCGTCGAGATCATCCTGAACATGCGCGAGAAGATCGAGCGGATGCAGCGCGAGGTCAACGAGTTCATGGCCTACGTCAAGCGCGAGCTGCAGCGCGGGCTGGGCGATTGGGAGCAGCGCCTGACGACCGCGCTGGTCAAGTCGTCGCCGACCGATCTGGTCCGCGCCGCGCCGACCGCCCAGGCCCAGGCCGCGCCCGCCTCCGCCGACCCGCCCGCGCGCAAGCCGTGAGGCGGCCGGAGCCGTCCGCCCGCCGTAGTATGATCCGCCCATGGCCGCCCGCCGATCGCGCGTCGCCGAGTCGGAGCGGGAGGCGCTGCAGGCGTATCTGCGGGCGATCGCGCGGCTGCCGCGGCTGACCCCGGAGGAGGAACGGGAGCTGGGCCGGCGCATCCAGCAGGACCACGACGAGGAAGCGCTCAAGCGCCTCGTCGAGGCGAATCTGCGGTTCGTCGTGAGCTACGCGAAGCGGTACCGCGGCCTGGGCGTACCGTTTCTCGACCTGATCCACGAGGGCAACCTCGGCCTCATCGAGGCCGCGCGGCGCTACGACCCGTCGCGGAACGTCAAGTTCATCACCTACGCCGTGTGGTGGATCCGCCAGGCCCTGATGCACGCCCTCTCGGAGCAGGCGCGCGCGGTGTCGCTGCCCCCCAAGCTGTCGAGCGTGGCGGCCAAGTTCGGGCGCGAGGTGTCCAGCCTGGCCGAGCACCTGAACCGCCTGCCGACCTCCGAGGAGATCGCCGCCGACCTGGAAATCTCCGAAGCGGACGTGCAGGCGCTGACCCACCTGGGGTCGAGCGACGTCTCGCTCAGCGACCGCGTCGGCGCGGATGAGGACGGACCGGAGCTGGCCGAGACGCTCGAGCAAGGCGTGGTCCCGGCCGCCGACGATGAACTCATCCGGCGGACGCTGGTGGAGCGGGTCAGCGCCGCCCTCAACGAGCTCGACGACAAGGAGCGGGAAGTCATGCGGCTGCGGTTCGGCCTCGACCCGAGTGGCGAACCGCGGACGCTGCAGGAAATCGGTGACCGGCTGCACCTCTCCCGCGAGCGGATCCGCCAGATCGAAGCGCGCGCCAAGGAGAAACTGCGCCGGTCGAAGAAAGCCCAGGAGCTGCGCAGCTATCTGAACTGAGGGTCCCATGACGTGTCCACTCTGCGACGGCACGGGCTGGAAACCTGTCGAGGTCGACGGCGTCCGGCGAGTCGCGCGCTGCGACTGCTGGCGCCAGGCGCTCGCCGCGGAGCTGCTGGCCGACGCGCGCATTCCGCCCCGCTATAAGAAGTGCGACCTGGAGAGTTTCCGCACCGAGAACGACTCCCTCGTGGAGGCGGTCCGGCGGGCGCGGCGGTTCGTCGACACCTTCCCGGTCGTCGACAAAGGCCTGTTCTTCGTCGGCCGCCCCGGCGTCGGCAAGACGCACCTGGCCGTCGCGATCCTCCGGGCGGTGGTGGCCGGCAAGGGCGCGCGGGGCCTGTTCTACGACACCCGGGAGCTGCTCCGCCTGATCCGCAGCACCTACAACCCGCTCGTCCACACCGCGGAGATGGACGTCTTGCGGCCGGTCATGGACGCGGACCTCCTCGTGCTGGACGACCTCGGCGCCGAAAAGCCGTCCGAGTGGGTCGACGAAACGCTGAACCTGATCGTCAACACGCGCTACAACGAGCGGCGGGCGACCCTCTTCACCTCCAACTTCCCCTTGCCGGACGAAGGGGCGAAGCCACCCGCGGACGACGCCTTCAAGACCGAGACGCTCGACGAGCGGGTGGGCTTCCGCATGTGGTCGCGCCTGCACGAAATGTGCGACTTCGTGCCCCTCGAAGGCGTCGACTTCCGTCTGGCGCCGCCCGACGCCACCCCCGAAGACCTCGCCCGCCTGGACACGCGCGGTCGCGCCGCCGCGCCGCCCCGCGGGCTGCCGGCACGCGCCAAGGGACCGGCGCGCGCCCACCTGAAAGAGCAGGTCGACCTGAAATGGACCGGGGGCAAGGCCGGACGCTAGCGGACCCGGCGGGAGCCGCGGCGCTTCCGCTCGACGAGCCCGAGTTGCCGTGCGCCGACGGCCGGGTGCCCGAAGCCGTCGGCCTCTATCTGCACATCCCCTTCTGCGCCGATCTGTGCCCCTACTGCCACTTCACGCGGCGCGAGTACGACCGGGCGCTGGGCGCCCGCTACGTCGCCGCCCTCGCCCGGGAGGTCGCCGAGACCGGGTGCGGAGAGGCCGCGGACACGATTTACTTCGGCGGCGGGACGCCCTCCCTGCTGGCGCCTGCGGAGGTCGCGCACCTGCTGGCCGCCTGCCGCCAGGCGTTCGCCGTGGCCCGTGACGCGGAGGTCACGCTCGAGGCCAACCCGGAGTCCCTGACGCCGGCGTCCCTCGACGGCTTCCGCGCCGCCGGCGTCACGCGGCTGTCGATCGGCGTCCAGTCGTTCCGCGACCCGGAGCTCGTCCGGATCGGGCGCGGGCACGACGCCGAGCGGGCGCGCCGGGCGTGCCGCGAAGCCCGCGCGGCGGGGTTCGAGACGGTCAGCGTCGACCTGATGATGGGGCTCCCGGGGCAGCACCTAGACGCGTGGCTCGCATCGGTGGACGCGCTCTGCGAGCTGGCGCCGGACCACGCCTCGCTCTATCTCCTCGAAGTGTGGCCCGGCAGCCCGCTCGCCGCCCGCGCCGCCGCCGGCGGGTGGGCGCTGCCGGACGAGGACGAAGCGGCCGAGATGTACGAAGCGGCGCTCGAGCGGCTGGACCGCGCGGGCTACGTCCAGTACGAAATCTCCAACGCGGCACGCCCCGGCCGCTGGTCGCGCCACAACCTGAAATACTGGACGGGCGGCGACTGGTACGGCTTCGGCGTCGGCGCCCACTCGACCGTGCGCGGGACGCGCTGGGCCAACGTCGCGCGAACCGAGGACTACCTCGATCGCATCGAGGGCGGACGGGACGCCCGGGTCGGGGGCGGCCGCCGGCTGCCCGCGGCGGCCCAGCTCGAGGAAGCCCTGTTCATGGGCCTGCGCCTCGCCGGCGGCGTCGTCGAGGCCGGCCTCGCGCGACGCTACGGCGTCGACCCCTGGACCCGCTACGGGGCCGCCCTGGCCCGGTACGTGGAAGCCGGGCTCGTCGTCCGCCGGGCGGGGCGAATCCGCTTGACGCGCCGAGGTATGCTGCTCTCGACCGAAATCCTCAGTGTTTTCGTCGGGGCGCCGGGTACGGTAGAGTAGGACACTTTTTTGGGGCCGCGCGTCACCCGGTCGCGCCGCGGAGCGCGACCCGGGGGGACGATCACAGAAGGAGGATGCGAATGCGCTCGACGGTTGTCCAGCCGAAGTCGAACGAGCGGCGGGTCTTCCTGCCGTGGGGGGTGAGCGCCGTCCTGACGGCGGTGCTCGCCGGGATGATCGCCACGCCCGCGAACGCCTCGCCGGAACCGGCACCCCAGGCCCAGCAGCAGGCGGCCGCCATGACCTTCACCGGCGACGCCGGGATGATCCTCTATTCCCTCAAGGCGGAAGGGGCCGCCGACTTCGAGGCGATCATCGCCAAGCTCAAGGAGGCGCTCGCGAAGACCGAAGATGCCACCCGCCGGAACCAGGCGAACGGCTGGATCATCTTCAAGGCGGCGGAAGCGGCGCCGGGGGAAGTCCTGTACGTGTTCATGATGAACCCGGTGGTCAAGGACGCCGACTACAACTGGGCCCGGATGTTCGACGTCCTGCCGCGGGAGGATCAGGTCAAACTGCAGGAGCTGTTCGAGAAGTTCCGCGGGACGGTGCTCCGCGCGAACAAGCTGAACCTCCAGGTGCTCGCCAATCTTGCGACCGGCGGGGGCGGGGGCTCGGACCCGCTCTGACCGCTCGCGCGGGTCAGGGCGCCCCGGCGCGAGGGCCGGCCCGCACGCGGAAGCTCTCGGTCGTCGCGGTGAGGGGGTCATGCCAGCAGTCGTGAAGATCGGATCGGTCGGGGCGTGGTGTCTCGCAGGTGCGGTGGGACTGGCCCTGTCGGGGGGTGGACCCGAGGCGGGGGCGGCACGCCCGGCCGTTCCGGTCCAGACCCAGGCAGCCGGGGGCCCGCAAGGGCAGGCGGCCCAGGCGGACCCCGAGGCGCGCGTGTTCGCCGCGGAGGCCGGCCTGATCTTCAACCCGATCAGACCCGAGGCCGCCAAGGACTTCGAGATGGTCCTGGGGCGCCTCCGTGAGGCGCTCCAGCAGAGCCCCAATCCCACGCGGCGGGAACAAGCGAAGGGCTGGAAGGTGTTCAAGGCGCAGGAGCCGTTTCAGGGCAGCGTGTTGTACATCTTTGTCGTCGATCCCGCCGTGAAAGGAGCGGACTATTCGGTGACCCGCATCCTCGCCGAAGCGTTCCCCACCGAGGTGCAGAGCTTGTACGAGAAGTTCAGCGGCGCGTTCGCGGGCAAGCCGAGCCTGGTGAACCTCTCGCCGGTGCTCCTCGCCGCGGCCGCGCCTGGGGGCGTGACCGAAGTCGGCCGAGCCCCGGGTGGCCGCTGAACGACGCGCGCCGGGCGGCGCAAGCCCCGGAGGTTAGAACGCGAGATTCACGCCGGCGTACAGCCGGTGGGGCCGCGGCGCGACCGGCGTCCCGCGGAGCGTGAAGATCCGGTAGTCGAGGCGGAGCCGCAGGGGACCCGCGAGCGCGATCTTGGCCCCCCCGCCGACGTTCGCCCCGACGTGCGTCTCGGTCCGGTCGCCGAGCCGCTCCCGGTAGAGCCCCGCGCCGACCGTGCCGTAGACCTGGATGCCCGCCACGGGGAAGGGTGTCTGGACGAGCAGGTTGAACATGCCGGTCTTGAGCGCCGGACTCGCGGTGGTCGGGTCCTCCCGGGTGTTCGCGTACTCGAACTCCACCCCGACCACGAGCACCCCGACACCCAGGGCGAGGCCGGTCACGGGTCGGTTGGCCGGCGTGGGATTGACGCCGACGAACGCCGTGAGGTCCGCGCGGGCCCGAGCCGGCACGAGGAGGGCCAGGATAAAGACGAGCCAGGCGCCGCGCCCGCGCCGCTGCCCCCTCGCCCGCATGGCCTCCACCGTATCACGAAACGGTCTCGCCGACGTGATATCCTTCGGCCCGCGGGGATCCGGGAGGTGGGCAGGCCATGACGCGTGGGAAGCTCGGGATCCTGGTCGCGGGCCTGGTGCTGGTGGCGGCCGCCGCGCTGTCGGCGGACACGCTGGTGCTGCGTGATGGGCGCCGGATCCGCGGCGAGCTCAAGAGCGTGCGCGACGGCATCATCGAATTCGTCGAGCAGGGCTTCCTCTCGACGCGCACGCTGCGGATCCACCGGGACGAGGTCGAGCGCATCGAGCTGGACGAGGCGGCGGGCCCCGCGGAGGGCCGCCGGGCGCCGGCGCGCTCGGCGGGGTTGCGGGAGCGCGAGGTGAGCGTGTCGGCCGAGCAGGCCTGGACGGACACCGGCATCGACGTGCGCGCGGGACAGACGATCTACTTCGAGGCGACCGGCCGCGTCAGGTGGGGTCCGGATCGGCGCGATGGGCCCGGGGGCGAACGCGGCTCGCCGCGGAATCCGAAGCGGCCGATCCCGAACCGCCCGGCGGCGGCGCTCATCGGGAAGGTCGGGGCCGAGTCGACCGATTATTTCTTCATCGGGGCGGAGCCGGGGCCGTTCCGCATGGCGGCCCGCGGCCGGTTGTTCCTCGGGATCAACGATGACTACCTGGCGGACAACGCCGGGGCGTTCCGCGTCATCATCTATTACTGAAGTACCCGGCCCGATGGACTTCCGGTTGACCGAGGAGCAAGAGCTGCTGCGCCGGAGCGTGCGGGAGTTCGCCGAGCGCGAGATCCGGCCGCACGTCATGGCGTGGGACGAAGCGCAGCAGTTTCCGGTGGATCTCGTGCCACGGCTCGCCGCCCTCGGCCTAATGGGGATTCAGTGGCCCGAGGACTACGGCGGCGCCGGCATGTCGGCCGTCGACTACTGCATCTGCATCGAGGAGCTTGCCCGCGTCGACCCGGCGATCGCGCTGTCGGTGGCGGCGCACAACGGCCTGTGCTCGGCACACATTTTCATGTTTGGGAGCGAGGCGCAGAAGCGGCGCTATCTCGTGCCGCTCGCCCGCGGAGAGATGCTCGGGGCCTGGGGCCTGACGGAAGCCGAAGCCGGCAGCGACGCCGCCAACCTCCGGACGGCGGCGGAGCGGGTGGGCGACGGGTGGGTCATCAACGGGGCGAAAGCCTTCACGACGCACGGGTCCTCAGGCGGCGTCATGGTGGTCATGGCCGTCACGGATCGGAGCCGGGGCCACCGGGGCATCTCCGCCTTTGTGGTCGAGCGGGGCGACCCGGGCATGGTGCCGGGCAAGAAAGAAAACAAGCTCGGCATGCGGGCGAGCGACACGAGCGAGGTGGTCTTCACCGACTGCCGGGTCGGGCCGGACCGGCTGATCGGCCAGGAAGGCGAGGGGTTCGTGCAGGCCATGCAGGTGCTCGACGCGGGCCGCGTCGGCATCGCGGCGCTGGCGGTCGGCCTGGCGCAGGGGGCCTACGAGGCCGCCCGGCGCTACGCCCTGGAGCGCCGGCAGTTCGGTCAGCCGATCGGCGCCTTCCAGGCCATCCAGTGGAAGATCGCCGACATGGCGACCCAAATCGAAGCGGCGCGCCTCCTGACCTACCGCGCGGCGCACCTCAAGGACCGCGGCCGCCGGGTCACCCGCGAGTCCGCGATGGCCAAGCTCTACGCGAGCGAGGTGGCCGTCCGGGTGGCGGAAGAAGGCGTGCAGATCCACGGCGGCTACGGCTTCGTCAAGGACTACCCGGCCGAGAAATACTACCGGGACGTCAAGTTGACGACGATCGGCGAGGGCACGAGCGAGATCCAGCGGCTCGTCATCGCCCGGCAGATCCTGGGGCGGTGATGGACGTGGCGTCGCTGGTGGACCGGGTGCTGCAGGGCGACGCTCGAGCGATCGCGCGGGCGATCTCGCTCATCGAAGACGAGGCGCCGGAAGGCGCGGAGGTGGTGCGGCGGATCTACGGCCGCACGGGCCGCGCCTACCTCATCGGCCTCACCGGGCCGCCGGGCGCCGGCAAGAGCACGCTCGCCGACCGGCTGACGGCCGAGCTGCGGCGCCGGGGCGCCACCGTCGGGATCATCGCCGTCGACCCGACCAGCCCCTTCAGCGGCGGCGCGATTCTCGGCGACCGGATCCGCATGCAGGCGCACGCGAACGACCCGGGGGTCTTCATCCGGAGCATGGCGACGCGCGGCCACCTGGGCGGGTTGGCGCGCGCGACGGGGGAGGCGGCGCTGGTACTGGATGCCGCGGGCCGGGACGCGGTCGTGATCGAGACGGTGGGCGTCGGGCAGGACGAAGTCGACATCGTCCGGACGGCCGATGTCTCCATCGTAACGATCGTGCCGGGGACCGGCGACGAGGTGCAGGCGCTCAAGGCCGGGATCATGGAGATCGCCGACATCTTCGTCGTCAACAAAGCCGACCGCGAGGGGGCGGACCGCACGGCGGCCGCCGTCGAGATGCTCCTGTCGCTGCAGGCGTTCGACGAGGGGGCGTGGCGGCCGCCGATCGTGAAGACCGTGGCGACCACGGGCCAGGGGGTGGCGGAGCTGCTCGAGGCGGTCGAGCGGTTCCGCGCCCACGCTCGCGGGACCGAGACGGCGCGGCGGCGGGCGCGCCTCGCGTTCCGGTTGCGGGAGCTGCTGGCCGAGGGCTTCGTGCGCCAGGTCGAGGGCAAGGTGCTGGCGCCGGGCGAGTGGGACGGGTGGATCGACCGGCTGGCGGCCCGCGAGGTCGACCCCTATACGGCCGCGACCGAGATCCTGGAGCGGGCCACCGGGCGCCGCCGCGGGCCCGCGCCGGGCGGCGCGGCGGGCGCGGGCGCCGGGGAGGCTTCATGACCCCGGTCCTCGACCATGTGGGGGTCGCGGTGCGCGACCTCGAGGAAGCCTTGCAGTGGTACCGGGACGCCCTCGGGCTCGCCGTCGGCCCGCCCGAGGACGTGCCCGCGCAGCGCGTACGCGTGCGATTCGTGCAGACCGGCGGCGCGCCGATCGAGCTGCTCGAGGCCACGGACCCGGACTCGCCCGTCGCGCGCTTCCTGCAGAAGCGCGGGCCGGGCCTGCACCACGTGGCCTTCGCCGTCGAGGACCTCGCGGCGGCGCTCGACGGTCTCAGGGCGCGCGGCGTGCGGCTCGTCGACGAGGCGCCACGGCCCGGGGCCCACGGGACCCTCGTGGCCTTCGTCCATCCCGCGAGCGCGCACGGGGTGCTGGTGGAACTCGTGCAGAGGCGGTGAGCCAACCGGGGCAATCAGGCGAAGCGAGGAGTCGGGTGTCTATGAGCGTGCAGATCGGGATCATCGGAGGCAGCGGGCTCTACGGGATGGCGGATCTGGTCGACCGGGAGGAGCGGGTGCTCGCGACGCCGTTCGGGGAGCCCTCGGCGCCCTACGTCGTGGGGACGCTCCGCGGGCGGCGCGTGGCGTTTCTGGCCCGGCACGGGGTCGGGCACCGCCTCCTGCCGTCCGAGCTCAATTTCCGGGCGAACATCTACGGATTCAAGCTGCTGGGCGTCGAGTGGATCCTGTCGGCCAGCGCCGTCGGGAGCCTCAAGCCGGAGCTCAAACCGCTCGACCTCGTGATTCCCGACCAGTTCGTCGACCGGACGAAGGGACGCGTCAGCACGTTTTTCGGCCGGGGCCTCGTGGCGCACGTGGGTTTCGCGCACCCGATTTGCCCCATCCTGAGCGGGCTGGCGCACGAGGCGGCGCAGGCGGCCGGGGCGACGGTGCACAGGGGCGGCACCTATGTGTGCATCGAGGGGCCCCAGTTCTCCACCTACGCCGAGTCGCAACTGTACCGGTCGTGGGGCTTCGACATCATCGGCATGACGAACCTGCAGGAGGCCAAGCTCGCCCGCGAGGCCGAGATCTGCTACGCGACGCTCGCGCTGGTGACCGATTACGACTGCTGGCACCCCGACCACGATCACGTGACGGTCGAGATGATCGTCGCCAACCTCCAGCAGAACGCGCAGACGGCGCAGCGGGTGATCGCCGAGACCGTCGCGCGTCTGCCCGTGGCGCGTACCTGCGAGTGCGGGCGCGCCCTCGCGACGGCGATCATCACGGACCGGGCCCGCATCCCGGACGAGGTCAAGCGCGACCTCGCCCCGATCGTCGGGAAGTATCTCTGAAAGCCGCCGCCCCGGGGGCCGGCCGGCGGCGGCCGGACGCGCGCGGGTCAGCCGCCTGCCGCGAGCGCCGCCCTGACTCGCTCGGGCGTCAGGGGCACTTCCCGCACCCGGGCCCCGGTCGCGTCGAAGACGGCGTTGCCGATCGCCGCGGCCACCAGCGTGATGGCCGTTTCGCCCGCGCCCATCGCCGGGCCCTCCGCGCGGTCGATCAACACGACCTCGACCTCGGGCACTTCGATGCCGAGAGGCAACGCGGGGTAGCGCCGCCAGTCCACCGACGTGACCTGCCGGTCGTTCCAGGTCACCTCTTCGCGCAGCGCCCGGCTCAGACCCTGCAGCAGGCCGCCCTCGATCTGGTTGCGCAGGCCGTCCGGGTTCGAGATGGGGCCGCAATCGTGAGCCAGCACGAATCGCGTCACCTTCACGACCCCGGTCGTCCGGTCGACCTCCACCTCGGCTACCAGGGCCGCATAGCCGTTGTCGCCTTCGTAGAGCACGCACGCGGCGCCCCGACCCGAAGCGCGCGAGCCCGCCGC
>CAYZKQ010000072.1:0-14287 GCA_964478975.1 uncultured Vicinamibacterales bacterium
CCGAGCGCCGGGCGGCGACGGACGGCGCGCACCTCGGCGCCCAGCGCGAGCAGCGCCTGGGCCACGGCCGACCCGATGGCGCCCAGCCCGACGAGGCCCACCCGGGCGCCCCGGAGGCTCCCGGAGGCGTCGGGGGCGCTCAGTTCGTCCTGCGCCCAGCGGCCCTCGAGCTGCCGCCGCACGGCCACGTGGAGCTTGCGCCGCAGCATGATCGTGACCGCCACGACGTACTCGGCGATGGCGTGCGCGTGCACGCCGCGGGAATTCGTCAGGACGATGCCGCGGGCCTTGACCTCCGGGGTGATCAGACTGCCCACGCCGGCCGCCGCGCTGTGAATCCACCGCAGCCGCTCCGCCGCCGCGAACAACTCTCCGCGCACGAGCGAGGAGAACGCGACGTCCGCGTCACGAATCTCGCGGCACGCCGCCGCGTGGTCTTCGGCGTGCGCGAAGGTCACGTGGGGGAAACGTTCCCGGAGCTGTTGGACGTAGCGCGGCGGAATGGTCCAGGCGCGTGTGTCGGGATAGTAGATCGCGACCAGGACTTTCAACGCGTCTGTGGCCTCCGCCGTGACCCGGCCCGCGCCCGCCGCGGTCTCCGGGCCGTCCGGGCCGCGCGCGGCGACGCCGCCGGCCGCTCGTAATCCCCGCTGCGACCCCCCCGCTTGGCCACCAGCCGGATGTCCCCGATGACCATCTCGCGGTCGAGGGCTTTCGCCATGTCATAGATCGTCAGGGCGGCGACGGCCACGGCCGTCAGGGCTTCCATCTCGACGCCGGTCTGCGCCACCGTGCGGACCCGCGCCTCGATCGCGTACCCGTCGCGGCGGGGGGTGATCTCGACGGCCACGTGGGTGAGGGGCAGCGGATGGCAGAGCGGAATCAGGTCGGCCGTCCGCTTCGCCGCCATGATCCCGGCCAGGCGCGCCGCGTGCAGGGGGTCGCCCTTCGCCACCCGGCCCGCCCGGATCGCCCGGCGGGCCCGCGCCCCGATCCGGATCGCCCCGCGGGCGACCGCTTCGCGAACGGTCACGGGCTTGTCCCCGACATCGACCATCCGCACGCGTCCCTGGACGTCGACGTGCGTGAGGCCCGGTCCCGCCCGCCGAGAGGTTCGTGCGCTCCGCCGGCCCATCCTGATATCCCTGCGCCCCGAGAGCCGCCCGCCGGCCCTGGTTCGCGCGGCCTCGTCCGCTTCAGTCTACTCCTCGTTGCCGCGGGCCAGATAGAAGGAGAGGCTCTCGAGGGAGACGGTCAGGTCGACGTGTTTCAGCTTGATCCCCGGCGGCACCCGCAACGGACCCGGCGAGAAATTCAGGACCGCCTTGATCCCCGCGTCCACCACCTGGTTCAACACCACCTGCGCGGCCGCCGCCGGCACGGCGATCACGGCGATCGCGATCTGGTCGCGGCGCACCACCTCCGGCAGTCGCGCGATGTCGTAGACGGGCACCCCGCCCGGCGAGGTCCGGCCGACCTTCCGGGGATCGATGTCGAACAGCGCCGTGATGTAGAACCCCTCGCGGCGGAACCCGGGATAGTCGGCGAGGGCGAACCCCAGATTGCCGGCCCCGATGACGGCGACGCGGTGGGCCCGGTCGAGACCGAGGATCTGGCGCAGGTGGCGCTTCAGATCCTTGACGCGGTAGCCGACCCCGCGGACGCCGAACTCGCCGAACTGGGCGAGGTCCTTCCGGATCAGGGCGGCGTTGAGGTGGAACTGGTCGGCCAGGGCCTTCGACGAAATGGTTTCGATCCCGGCGGCGTCCAGCTCGTTCAAGCAGCGCAGATACACCGAGAGCCGGTTCGTCGTCAGTTCGGAGACCGAGTCGCCGGGGGGACGGGTGTGGTTCGCGGTTTTCACACGGATTCCCGCGATTGTAGGGCGCGCGGCCGGGGCCAGGTCAAGCGCCGGCCCCGAGGCGGCGCCGCTGTGCACGGCCGCTTCGCGCGGCGCGCCCTCCGCGCCGGGCACGGCGCGTGGTAGGATGGCGCTTCGGACGTGGCGTCGCAGGAGGCTGCGGATGTCGACGAGCGCGATCGATGGCTTGACCCCTCCCCTCGTGTGGAAATACTTCGCCGAGCTGGCGCGGATCCCGCGCTGCTCGAAGCACGAAGCCGCCGCCGCGCGGTTCGTCCTGGACACGGCCCGGCGGTTGGGCCTGCCGGCCAAACAGGACCAGTACGGGAACGTCGTGGTCAAGAAGCCGGCGTCGCCCGGACGGGAACGGGTGCCGAGCGTGTGCCTGCAGGGCCACCTCGACATGGTCTGCGAGAAGAACGCCGACAAGGTGCACGATTTCAGCAAGGACCCGATCACGCTCGTCCGGCGCGGGGACGTCCTGATGGCCGACGGCACCACGCTCGGCGCCGACAACGGCATCGCCGTGGCGACCAACCTCGCCATCATGGAAGACACGTCGCTGGTCCACGGTCCCCTCGAGCTGCTCTTCACCGTGGACGAGGAGACCGGCCTGACCGGAGCGCATCATCTGCAACCCGGGTTCGTCGAGAGCCGCACCCTGCTCAACCTGGACTCCGAGGAGGAAGGCGCCCTGTACGTCGGCTGCGCCGGCGGCCGCGACACGGTCGCGCGGTGGCCGGCGGCCTACGAAGCGGCGCCGGCCGGCGCCGTGGCGCTCGACCTGACCGTCGCCGGGTTGCGCGGCGGCCACTCGGGCCTCGAGATCGACAAGGGGCGGGGCAACGCCATCAAGATCCTCAACCGTATCCTGATCGCCCTCGCCGACGCGTGCGGCGCGCGGCTGGCGAGCGTCAACGGCGGCAACAAGCGGAACGCGATCCCGCGCGAGGCGTCCGCCCTCGTGCTCGTGCCGCGCACCCGGCTGGCGGCGGCGCAAGCCCTCGTCGACACCTGGCAGGCTACCGTGCGCGACGAGCTGAAGTCGGTCGAACCCGACCTGCGGGTGAGCGCCGAGCCGGCACGTGCCCGCCGCCCGCGTGTCCTGACGCGCAAGCTCCAGAAGCAGGTCACCCGCGTCATCGCGGCGCTGCCGCACGGCGTCATCAAGATGAGCGCGGACATCCCCGGGCTCGTCGAGACGTCGACGAACGTCGCCGTCGTGAGCACCACCCCGCGCCAGGTGGAACTCGCCACCAGCCAGCGCAGCTCCGTGGCGTCCGAGCTCGACGAGATCGCCCAGACGGTCCGGACCATCATGACCTTCGGGGGCGCCGACGTCGAACCGAGCGCGGGCTACCCCGGCTGGAAGCCGAACCTCGAGTCGCCCATCCTGAAACTGGCCGTCGCGACCTACAAACAGTTGTACGGCAAGGAGCCCGAGGTCAAAGCGGTCCACGCCGGCCTCGAGTGCGGCATCATCGGCGAGAAGTATCCGGGCATCGACATGGTCTCGTTCGGCCCCACCCTCGAAGGCGTGCACTCGCCCGAGGAGAAGATCTATGTCGACACCGTGCCCCGGTTCTGGGATTTCCTGACCGCGATCCTGAGGAACGTCGCCTGAGCACGGGGGCGGGCCGCCGCGCAGGCGGCCGGCCCGCGGGCCGGCCGGCCGCCTACTGCGCGCCGAGCAGTTGGGCCGCCTTCTTGACGTGGCGCGGCTCGACCCACAGGATGGCCCCGAACCGCCCGTCGGCCCCCACGGCATCCGCCGCCACGACGTTGATGTTCGCGTCCGCGAGCTTGCCGACCAGATCGGCCATCGCCCCGACGCGGTCTTCCCCGGCGATGAGGAACGCGCGCTTGGGTCCCGTCACCGCCCACCCGTTGGCCTTCGCCACCCGCTTGAACGCCGCCCCGTCGGCGGGCACGAAATCGAGCTGCGCGCGGCGCCCGGCGGGAAAGCCGGAGAACGCCAGCAGATTGACGCCGGCCTCCTTGAGCGCGCGCAACACCCGCGCGCCTTCCCCGGGTTTGTGCGCCACCTGGACGTAGTAGTACTCCACGAGACGAATCGTGTCAGCCATGGCTCGTCCCCCCTCCCCGTCGCCTCGCGCCCTCGCGGGCGGAGGGCTGCGGGGACCGCTCTGAATCACATCACCGCCGCGGGCGGCGCCGGCTCGTCCGGCCGGCCCGCTTTCGCGAGCGGGACCGCGATCAAGTACGCCGCCAGGGCCACGGCGACCGCCACCGCCAGCCAGCCCGAGCCCGCCCACGCGTAGGCCCAGAAGCTGCCGCGGAAGAACACGAACGCCGCCACCACGAGTCCCATCAGGGCTTCGCCCGCGATCAGACCCGAGGCGACGAGCACCCCGGCGTTCTCCACCCGCGCCTTCTGCGCGTCATTGAACTGCCGCTTGACCGTCCGGCTGTCGACCCAACCCCGGATCATCCCCCCGACGAAGATGGCGAAGGTCGTCTCGAGGGGCAGGTACATCCCGACGGCGAACAGCATGGGGCTCCGCACGCGCACCAGCACGAGCGCGACGCCCAGGGCGATCCCGACGAGCACGAGCGGCCAGGCCATCTCCCCCCCGACGATGCCCTGGGCGAGCGTGGCCATCAAGCCGGCCTGGGGCGCCGACAGGGCCCGGTCGCCGAACCCCGAGCCGCCCTGCTGGATGTTCGAGTAGTGGAGCACGTACAGCGGGAAATAGAGCAACGCCCCCGCCACGACCACGCCGATCAGGTCGCCGACCTGCATCTTCCACGGGGTGCCCCCGAGCAAGTGTCCCACCTTGAGGTCCTGCAGCATCTCGCCCGCCACCGCCGAGGAGACGCACACGACCGCCGCCACCCCCAGCACCGCCGCCACGCCCTCGGGCCCCTTCTCGCCGGCCAACACCATCACGAGCGCCGCGAGGATGAGCGTCGCCAGCGTCAGGCCCGACACCGGGTTGTTCGACGAGCCGATCATCCCGACCAGGTTCCCCGAGACGGCGGCGAAGAAGAACCCGGCGACGAGCATCACGATCGCGGCGAACGCCGCCGACGACAGCGCGCCGGTGAAGAAACCGTAGAGCGCGACCATCGCGACGAACACGGCCGCCACCCCGACGACCACGACCTTGAAGTTCAGGTCGCGCTCGGTGCGCACGGTGGCCTCGGCGGCGCCGGCCGACTTCTTGAGGTCCGCCACGCCCCGCCGCAGCCCGACCATGAGGTTCCGGCGCATCCGCCACAGCGTGTAGGTCGCCCCGACGAGCATCCCGCCCACGGCGATCGGCCGGACGATGAACCGCCACAAGCTGCCCGCGAGGGCGGCCCAGGCCGCCTCGCTCCCGGGCTCGAAGCCGCGCGCCGCGGCGAAGCTCTCCATCACGGTCGGCCCGAGAAAAAACACCAGCATCGGGACGAACAACCCCCACGCCAGCAGGCCGCCGGCGAAGTTGAGGGAACCGAGCACAGGGCCGATGATGTAGCCGACCCCGATATACGCCGGGCTGACCGCCGGCGCCGACACGGTCGAGACTCCGCCCGCCGCGATGGCGAAGTCGTCGCGCCGAAAACCCAGGCGCACGAGGCTGCGGCCCAGGTCTCCCACCCGGACGATGAAATCGTTCGAGGCGCGGAAGACCTGGAGCTGCCCGAGCAGTTGCACGAACGCGCCGACCCCCATCGCCTGGAACAATTGCTTCGCCGCCTGCGCCCCCACCTGCCCGGCCTTGTGAATCTCGGCCGCCGCGACCGACTCGGGATACGGCAGCTCCGGATCTTCGACCATCACCCGGCGCAGCACCGTCACGAAGAGCACCCCGAGGATGCCGCCGACGATCATCAGGGCCGACGCGTTCAGATAGTCGCGCGCCCCGTCGAATCGCCAGAGGTGCAGGATCACGAACGCCGGAATCGTGAAAATGGCCCCGGCGGCCACCGACTCGCCGATCGAGCCGACGGTCCGCGCGAAGTTCTCCTCGAGCACACTGCCGCGGAACAGCCGCAGCACGGCCATGCTGATGACCGCCGCCGGATACGTCGCCGCGATGGTCATGCCGGCGCGCAGCCCGAGATACGCATTGGCTGCGCCCAGCACCACGCTCATGAGCAGCCCGAGCAGAAGCGCACGCCCCGTGAACTCCGACAGGACGGTCTCGGGGGGAACGAGCGGCTGGAATGCCCGCCCGCGAGGGTCAGGTCCAGAAGCGGGAGTCGCCATAGCGGCCGGCATGTTAGCACGCCTGGTGCGGCCTGCGGTACCCTGATCGCGAGACACCCATGATCCCTGCCGCATGGCCCCCGCCGTCCCCCGCCCTGCCGGCTGTGCTGGTCCTCGGCCTGAGCGCCGCGTACTCCGCCGCGGGGGCCGCCGCGACGGGTCAGGCCGTCGCGGCGAGCACCTCCCCCAGGACCACGACCATCGCCGCCTTGACCCGCTACCCCCTCTTTTTCCACGGGCATCGGGTCCGGGTTCAGGGGGCGGTCACGCCCGGTCCCATCCCCGGCACCGCGTGGCTCGCCGACGGCCCGCACCGCGTGCTCCTGCTCAGCCCCGCGGACGCGGCACCCGGCGCAGACACCCGACTCGAGGTCCTCGGCTCCTTCTGGGACGTGGGACGCCTGGAGCCCGATGACAGCCGGCTGGCGGGTCTCGACGTCGCCGCGGCGGCGCGCGCGGTGCTGGGACGCGAGCGCCCCGGACAAGGCGAGCTGCTCGTCCTCAGGGTCGACCAGATGACGGGCCTGGACCTTCCCGGTGAGCCCACGATCCGAGCGCTGGCGCTCGACCCCGCGCGGTACGAGGGTCGGCGGGTCACGGTGGTGGGGCGCTTCCGAGGGGCCAATCTATACGGCGACCTCCCGGCCGCGCCGGGCCGCAGCCGGTGGGATTTCGTCTTGCAGTCGGCCGACGCCGCCGTCTGGGTGACGGGGCTCCGGCCTCGGGGCCGAGGCTTCGACCTGCGCCCGCAGGCCCGCGTCGATACGGGACGGTGGCTGCGGGTCGCCGGGATCGTCCGCCACGCGGAAGGCCTGGTGTGGCTCGAAGGGCAGACCGTCGAGCTCGCCGACGAGCCCCCGGCCGCGCCCGCGGCCGCGCCGGTCCGGGCGGCTGTCCCGAGTCAGCCCCCCGCCGTGATCTTCAGCGCGCCCGTCCAGGACGATGTCGACGTGCCGCCGAGCACCGAGGTCCGGATTCAGTTCTCGCGGGATATGAACGCGGCGTCGTTCGAGGGGCGCGTGCGCGTCAGCTACGTCGGCGGCGGCGACCCCCTCCCCCCTCCACCGGCGTTCACCGCGACGTACCGCCCGGCGGTTCGGGCCCTCGAGATTCGTTTCGCCGCGCCCCTCGAGCGCTTCCACACCGTGCGCGTCGAGCTGCTGGAGGGCATCACCGCGAGCGACGGCCTCCCGCTGGCGCCCTGGAGCCTCACCTTCACCCTGGGCGGCCGCGCCCCCTCAGGCTGGTTCGAGTAAGGCCGCGACGCGCGCCCGCGCCGTGGCCGCGAGCCACTCCCGGTCGGCGAGCGTCAGGCCTCTCGTCTCGATCGGCTCGCCGATCCGCACCGAGACGGTCACCGGCCGGATGATCGGGCTGCCCTTCCGCATCGCGGCGCGCGCGCCGGAGATCCCCACAGGGATGACCGGGGCCTGGGCCTTGATCGCCATGACGAAGCCGCCTTTCTTGAACGGCAGCAGCTCGCCGCCTCGGCTCCGGGTCCCTTCGGGAAAGATCAGGAACGACGCCCCCGCCGCCAGGGCCCGGGCCGCCGCGTCGACCGCGGGCAGGCTCTGCTCCGGGTTGCCGCGCTCGACGGCCACCCAGCCGGCCATCTCGAAGCCCCGGCCCAGCACGGGCAGCTTGCGCAACTCGGCTTTGTACAGAATGCGCAGGCGGGGGAACAGCTCCCGGAGCACGACGAACAGGATCGGCGGCTCGAGGTTGCTCGTGTGGTTGACGCAGTAGACGGCCGCCCGATGCCGCTGAATGTGCTCGGCGCCCTCAACCCGGTAGCGGATCCCTGCCAGCCACAGGCCGAGCCGGACGCCCCAGAGTCCGAGGCGGTAGAGGCGGTCCAGCCGCCCGGTGAGCGCCGTGAGGGCCAGGGCCGGCGGCCCCACCGCGAGGGTGTACGCGGAAACGACCAGGTAGGCCGCGAACGAGCGGAGCGCGGCCATGGCGAGGCTCACGGCTCGCCGATGCGTTCAGGACGCCTTCGCGGTGCGCCGCGCCGACACGCGGGCCGTCGCCTTGGCGCCGACTTTCGGGCGCGCCTGAGCGCGGCTCTTGGCCGCGAGCGACCGCTCGAGCGCTTCGTCCACGCGCCGCTCGACCACCTCGGCCGGCTGCTGGAGCACCTCGGCGACTTCCGACACGACCAGGTACTTCGCCCGGTCGAGCATCCGCTTCTCGCGGAACGAAAGATTCTTCGACCGGCTCAGGTACGTCAGGCTCTTCAGGACGTCCACGACGTCGTAGATCGAGCCGGTGCGCATCTTGTCGGAGTTGTCCTTGAAGCGGCCCTTCCAGTTCTGGTGGTTGTCGATCTTGCCGTCGCCGAGCAGCGCGAACAGCCGCTCCACCTCGTCGTCCCGGATGGCGCGGCGGAGCCCCACGCCGTCGACGTTGTCGACCGGAACCAGAACCGTCGTCTCGCTGGCGAGCATCCGCAGGTGGTAGAACCCGCAGGTGGTCCCGAGGATGGTCTTGGTCTCGATGCCCTCTACGATGCCGAGTCCGTGATTCGGGTAGATGACCTTGTCGCCGACCTGGAATGTCAATGCGATGTCCCCCGTGAGTCAGGAAAGGCGCGTGTAGGCAAGGACCGCACGCAACGAAACGTTGCTCAAGTATAGCCCAGGCGGGCGTCGCTTGACAACGGAAAACCCTCGAAAATAGCGGATTTTCTCGCACGATCGCCTAAGCGTCGACGGTCTCATAAGTTACGGCCCGCGACCCGGCCCCGCCGGTACGGTCGCCGGCTGGGGTATGATCCCGGCCGCCCGGTGTGCTCCCGGACGCCGGAGGGAGGCAACGATGCTCGCTCTTGGAGGGTCTCGGCGGTTCGCCGTCCTGGGGGTCAGCGCGGCGCTGGTCCTGGGGGCGTCCGCAGGCCGGTTCGGACTGGCGCCGGCCGGCCCGGTGGGGCAAGAGAGCCTGGCGCCGTTCGTGCCGACCCCGCAGGAAGTCGTCGAACGGATGCTCGAGCTTGCCCGTGTGACCAGAGAAGACGTGGTGTATGACCTCGGCTGCGGGGACGGCCGGGTTGTCATCACGGCGGCGAAAAAATACGGGGCGCGGGGCGTGGGGGTCGACATCGACCCCGAGCGGATCGCCGAATCGAAGGCGAACGCGGCGCGGGCCGGGGTCGCCCACCTGGTGGAATTCCGGCTCCAGGACGCCATGACCGTGGACGTCTCGCCGGCGACGGTGGTGACGCTCTATCTGTTGTCGTCCTCGAACCTGAAGCTGCGGCCCCGCCTCACGCAGCAGCTCCGGCCGGGCGCGCGGATCGTGTCGCACGCCTTCGACATGGGCGACTGGGTGCCGACCGCGCGCGAGCGGTTCGTCGACTCGGGCGGCGTCGCTCGGTACCTGTTTCTCTGGGTCGCCGACGGCAAGATCCGGCCGTGAGCGCCCGGTGGCTCACGGCCTGTCGCTCGTCTCCCGGCGCGGGCCGGCGGCGCCGCGGATGAACGCGGCCACGTCCCGCTTGAATTGCCGCAGCGACTCCGGCCGGATGTACATCATGTGGCCGGCCTCGTAGTACCCCCAGCTCACCCGCGCCTGATAGGTCGGCTCCCAGCCGAGGTGCATGAAGTCGTATTCGGCGCCGAAAAACGGCGTCGCCATGTCGTAGTAGCCGGCGGCGACGAACACCTTGAGGTACGGGTTGCGCGCCATCGCGCCACGCAGGCTCTCGACGTGGGAGGCGTACCGGTTCTGGTACTCGCCGTAGTTCCACGGCTGCACGGGCCCCGAGGTGTAGTAGATGAGGTCGGACTCGTACTTGAGCTCGCGCCGGACGTAATCGACGAAGAGGGCCGTGTACGGGCCCGCGATGGCCGTGTTCGACGGGTCGAACTCCTGGCGCTCGCCGGCGGCGTCGGCGTCCATCGCCGTGAAGCGGCCGTCGAGCCGGCCGGTCACGAGGCGCCGGTCCCGCAGCAGCTCCTTGCGGAACCGCGCCGGGTCGATGCGCAGGTTCGCGGACTCGACGTACGCGGGCGACAGCCCCGTCAGGCGGGCGACTTTCTGCGCGATGCTCTTCCGCTCGGCCTCCGACAGCCGGTTTCCCTTGAGGAGCGCCGTGGCGTACTC
Organism: uncultured Vicinamibacterales bacterium; assembly: GCA_964478975.1. GTDB lineage: Bacteria > Acidobacteriota > Vicinamibacteria > Vicinamibacterales > JAHECP01 > CAYZKQ01. Next base: position 10,179 of record CAYZKQ010000072.1, read on the forward strand.
GCCGAGCGCGAAGGCGCGGGCTTCGTCCAGGGCCTTCTTGAGGTCCGCCTGGAGGTCGGGCGGGAGCTTTTTGTGGTACCACGCCGTCGCCGTGTAGGTGGGCAGGAACGTCAGGTACGGCCGGTCGTTGTTCTCGGCGTTGCGGATCGTGGCGAAGTCGAGCACGCTCGACACGAGCACGATGCCGTTCAGCTCGATGCCCCGCCGCTGGAGCGTCGACGCCAGGCCAGCCGAGCGAAACGTCCCGTAGCTCTCGCCCAGGAGGAACTTGGGCGACCGCCAGCGGTTGAAGCGGGTCAGGTAGCGCCGGATGAACTCGGTGAACCACTCGAGGTCCTCGTTGACGCCGTGGAACTGCCTGGGATCCTCGCCGGCGACGGGGCGGCTGTAGCCCGTCGAGATGGCGTCGATGAGCACCACGTCGGTGACGTCGATGAGGGAGAACTCGTTGTCGACGAGCCGGAAGGGCGGGCCGGGCTGGAACCCTTCGTCGGCCATCTGGACGCGCTTCGGCCCGAGCGCCCCCATGTGCAGCCAGATCGACGCCGCGCCCGGGCCGCCGTTGTACGCGAAGGTGATGGGCCGGGCGGCCGGGTCCGGCGCGTCGACCGTGTACGCGACGAAAAAGACGTTCGCCTTTGGCTTGCCGGCCGTGTCCTTGAGGAGGAGGGTTCCAGCGGTCGCCGTGTACTTGACCTCGGCGCCGTCGATGCGGACGGCGTGAGGGGTCTGGACGAGCTGCTCGTCGTGCGCCGGCTTGCCCGCCTCGAGGGCGGGTGCGACGGCGTCCGGGCCCACGCGGGGCGCCTGCGGACCGGGCGGCTGGGCCGCCGCCCCGGTGGCGCCGAGCCACCAGGCCAATCCGAGGGCCATCGCGATCGTCACGGTTCGCTTGCGAATCATGTCGCGCACGCCTCCTGCTCCGTCGTCGAGGGACAATATCCGATGATGCCGCAGGCGGTGCGAGGCTGGCAAGCCCGCGGGCCGGCCGGCGCCCGGCGGACGGCGGGGGTCACGCCGGGACGAACAACTGGAGAATGTCCTTCTTCGGGAGGGCCTTCGCCTTGAGCGACTCCTGGAGCTCCCGCGCCGCGGCGGTGAACGTCGGACGAGGCGTCGGATTCTGGTAAAAAATGCCCGTATACAACTTCGTCTCGTACTCGCGCGCGAGATCGATGGCCCGGAGCCAGTCGGTCGGGTCGTGCCCCAGCGCGCTGAGCGACTGCATCCGGGCCTTCTGCGCCTTGAGCTGCTGGTCGGGCTCGCCGTAGGTGACGCAGGGGGACTGCACGTTGATGAAGGCGAACCCCGGGTAGCGGATGCCCTGCTCGATCAGGAGCGCCAGCCCGTTCATGTCCGCCGGCGTGCCTTGCGCCACGAAGCCGGCGCCGTAGGCCAGCATGTAGAGGAGCGGGTTGATCGGGTCCTCGATGCTCCCGTAGGTCGACGTCACGGTCTTCGCGCCGCGGCGCGAGGTCGGCGAGAGCTGCCCCTTCGTCAACCCGTAGATCTGGTTGTCCATCACGATGTAGGTGATGTCGAGGTTGCGCCGCGCGACGTGCGCGGCGTGGCCGCCCCCGATCGCGAAGGCGTCGCCGTCGCCGCCCGCCGCCAGCACGAGCAGGTCCGGCCGGGCGATCTTGATCCCCTGCGCGATCGGGAGCGCGCGGCCGTGCACGCTGTTGAACCCGTACACGGTCGTGTAGCCCGGGATTCGGCTCGAGCACCCGATGCCGGAGACGAAGGCGATCTCGTGGGGCGGCCGGCCGATGGCGGCGAGGGCGCGGTAGATGGCCGTCACGACCCCGAAATCGCCGCAGCCGGGACACCAGATGGGTTTCAGCTCGCTCTTGTAGTCCTTGGCCTGGTACACCCGCTCCGACACCGCCCCCACCGTCGTGGCCATCGTCTGGTCCCCCTCCTCGTTCACCCGGTCGACACGCCCTCACTCCACCGGCTCTGGCTCGGGCACGAGCGCCAGATGGAGCTCGCGCGCCATTTCGCGCAGCCGGGCCGTGACCTCCTGCGGCGTGAACGGGTTCGACCCGCTGCGCGACACCGAGACGACCCCGTGCGGCACGTCCACGAACATCCGCAGCACGCGATAGAACTGGCCCAGGTGCGACTGCTCGAGGACGAAGCCCCGCACGACCGAAGCGAAGAAGTCCGCGTACAGGTCCTCCGGCACCGGATACAACAGCTTCGGAATGAGCAGCTTCGCCCGAATGCCCTCCCGCCGCGCCGCCCGGAGCGCTTCGAGGGCCACGCCCGCCACGCTGCCCCAGCTCACGACCCCGAGGGGCGCGTCCCGGTCGCCTTCGAGGTAAAAGAGGTCGCGCCGGGTCTTGAGCGGCAGAAACTTCTTCAGCCGCTTCTCGTTCATGCGGGCGTGGATCTCGCCCTTCGCCGTCGGCGCCCCCTGCTCGTTGTGCTCGATCCCCGACGCGAGGTAGTTGCCCCCCTTCATGCCCGGGTGGCTGATCGGGCTGATGCCCGACTCGGTGATGCGGAAGCGGACGTAATTTTCCAGCTCCTTCTCGGTCGGCCGCCGGCGCTCGACGAGCTGAAAGCTCGATGTGTCGATGGGGTCGATGATCTCCTTGCGCTGGCCGATTTCCTGGTCCGAGAGGACGATGACCGGCGTCTGGTAGTACTCGGCGATGTTGAAGGCTTCCACCGTGATCCCGAAGATGTCCCGCACGCTGACGGGCGCCAGCACCGGACGGATGACATCGCCGTGCGCGGAGAAGATCGCCTGGAAGACGTCGGCCTGCTCGCCCTTGGTCGGGATCCCCGTCGACGGCCCGCCCCGCTGCACGTCGACGGCAACCAGGGGGAGCTCGGCCATCGTGGCCAGGCCGAGGATCTCCGTCTTGAGCGACATGCCGGGCCCCGAGCTGGCCGTCATGACCTTCTTGCCGGCGAACGACGCGCCCACGCAGGCGCCGATGCTCGCGATCTCGTCCTCGCACTGGAGCACCACGCCGCCGTACTTCCAGATCTCGCGGCTCATGAACTGCATGATCTCGGTCGACGGGGTGATCGGGTAGCCGGCGAAGAACTCGCACCCGGCGAAGATGGCGGCGGCCGCACAGAGCTCGTTGCCGTCGGCGAGCAGCTTGGGCGGCCCGCCCGGGGCCGCCTGCACCACGCGCGGGACGCGCAGCGGGTGCGCTTCCGCGAACGCCAGGCCGGCCGCGAACGCGCGCTCGTTGGCCTCGACGAGCTCCGCGCCCTTCCTCCCGAACCGCTTCCGGAGCCCCGCCAGAATGCTCTCGCGCGCCAGGCCGCACCACCCCGAGATGAGCCCCAGCACCACGGTGTTCTTCGCGCGCTCGGTCCCCGCCTGTTCTTTCGCGAGCGCCTCGATCGGCACCGCGATGGCCTCCGCCGGCCGGACCGCGAGCGGGACCGCGTCGGGCGCCACGCCCGTGTTGCTGTCGTAGACGACCGTCGTGTGGTGATCCACCGGCAGCTCGCTGCCGAAGCGCAGGAAGTCGTCCCAGTTGAGCGCGATGGCGAGGTCCAGGGTGCCGCCAATGTTGAGCACCTCGCCCGTTGAGAGGCGCAGGCGGCATGACGATTCGCCGCCGCGAATCTGCGATCCGAAGCTCTTGGTGAGGATGGCGTGGTACCCCTCGAGCGCGAGCGCCGTGATGAGGGCGTCGCCCGCGGCGACGATGCCGTCGCCGCCGGCACCCGCCATCCCGATGGTGAGGTCGGTCAGGGGCCGGGATGCGTCGCTCATAGCGTTCGATGTGGAGCGCAGCAAGCCGGGTGCCAGCGTGCGAGCCGGCGAAAATCCGTCGGTTTCGCCCGCCAGCCCGGGCCGCGCGGCCCGCGCGCCGGCTTTCCGGCGGCGCCGGCGCGAGCGGGAATTGCACGGCGACCGGGGAAATTTGCGCGCCCGGGCCCCTGCCGAGGCCGGCCCCGACCGCCGGGACTGGCGGCCCGTCGCCCGCCGAGGCGCCCGCCGGCCGCTGCGCGCGGCCGCACCTCTTGGGTATACTGCGGAGCGGCGGTGCCGCACCGGCGGGCCGGAGTGGTGAAACTGGCAGACACGCGGGACTCAAAATCCCGTGACCCGCGAGGGTCGTGAGGGTTCGACT